>DASWFN010000110.1:0-7792 GCA_036394215.1 Candidatus Limnocylindria bacterium | reverse complement strand
ACGACGCCGAACATCGCGCCGCCGTCGATCTTGAACTCGCCGTCGCTGAAGATGTCGACCTGGAAGCGTCCGAACCGCATGGTGGGAGTATGGGCACAACATGGAGCTGAGGACGTACCGCGAGGGCGATGGGGATCGGCTCCGGACGTTCTGGCTGACCTGTGGCATCAAGATCCGCCCCGGGGACGACGACGCGGCGCTCGCGCGCTTCGCCGAGCGCAACCCAGGGCTGTTCCTGCTCGCCGAGGAGGACGGGCATCTCGTCGGCTCGGCGCTCGCCGGCTGGGACGGCCGGCGCGGCTGGCTCTATCACGTGGCGGTACACAAGGACGAGCGGCGGCGCGGCATCGGCGGGCAGCTCGTCGCCGAGGTGGAGGCGCGCCTGCGCGCGATCGGCTGCCCGAAGCTGAACCTCATCGTGTGGGACGACAACACCTGGGCGATGCGGTTCTGGGAGGCGCTCGGCTACCGGCGCGAGAAGACCGTGGAATACGCCAAGGAGCTGTGACCCGGCGACGCGTGCGACGGGTGGCCGCGACGCTCGTGGTCATCGCCGGCATCCTGACGGTGCTGTCGCGGGTCGCGCGATCGTCGGAACAGCCCGGATTCACGCTCGGGAAGGCGATCGTGATCGCGGGTTACGTGGCATTGCCCGCGCTCATCCTGCTCGCGGCGGGGCTGCTCGTCGTGGCGCTCCTGCTCGTCGGCGGGCAGCTGGTCGAGCGTCGCAAGCGGCGGTCCTAGCTCCGGTCGTCCGTGACGAAACGACCCGAGCGTAGGACCGCGTCCGTTCACCCCATAATTCCGTGATGGCGAAGGACAAGATCGCGTTCCTCGGCGGTGGCGTCATGGGCGAAGCCATGATCCGCGCGGTCCTCGACCGCCATGTCGTGCCGCCGTCCCACGTGAGCGTCACCGGCCCGCGCCGCGAGCGCCGCGCGGAGCTGGCCAAGCAGTTCGGCATCTCCGCCGTCGCCTCGAACGCCGACGCGGCGAAGGACGCCGACGTCGTCGTGCTCTCGGTGAAGCCGCAGGTCCTCCCGTCGGTGATGAAGGAGCTGCGCGGCAAGCTCCGGACGGATCAGCTGGTGCTCTCGATCGTCGCGGGCGCGACAATGAGGTCGCTCGAGGCGGGGCTCGCGCATCCCTCGATCGTGCGGACGATGCCGAATACGCCGGCGCAGGTCGGCATGGGCATCACCGCGTGGTTCCCATCGGCCGCCGTGACGGCGGCGCAGCGCGAGCGCACGCGCGAGATCCTCGCGGCGTTCGGCGAGGAGCTGATGGTCGAGGACGAGTCGTACCTCGACATGGCGACCGCGCTCTCGGGCACCGGTCCGACGTACGTGTTCCTGCTCATGGAAGCGCTCGTCGACGCGGGCGTGCACCTTGGCTTCTCGCGCCGCGTGGCCGAGGAGCTCGTGCTCCGCACCGTCGAGGGCTCTGCGCTCTTCGCGCGCAAGAGCGGCCGTCATCTCGCCGAGCTGCGCAACATGGTCACCTCGCCCGGCGGGACGAGCGCCGCCGCGATCTATCAGCTCGAGAAGGGCTCGCTGCGCACGGTGCTGTCGAAGGCGGTCTACGCCGCGTACCAGCGCTCCAGCGAGCTCGGCGTCGCGGCCGAGCGCAAGGTCACGAAGTCGGAATGAGGGACGCGATCGCGGTCGCCGTCGCGGTCGCCGCGGGCGTCGCGCTCGCACGGTACGACCTCAACACCGACGACACCGGCATCGAGGTCGGGCTGCTGCTCATCGCATCGGTCGTCCTCGCGGTCCTTGCACCGAAGCGCTGGTGGATCGTCGCGCTGTGTGTCGGGCTGCCGATCCCGATCGTCGAGATCGTGGTCGCGCACGCGCCGCTCCCGCCGGCGGGCAGCGTGGCGCTCGGAGTGGCGATCGTTGGAGCGCTCGTCGGATTTGGGATCGCGCGCGCGTCGAGGACCGCCGCTTAGTTCGGCTGGACCTGGCAGACCTCGAAGACTTCGCCGTTGCGGTTGATCCGCGCGTGCGAGTCCACCGAGCGGAGCCACCCGGCGCCGCCGGCCGCGAGGGCCTCGAACGTCTTCGCCTCGGTGACGCTCGGCCAGAGCAGCGTGGTGTGCTCGTGGGGAGCGCCCTGCACGAGGAAGCGTTCGAGGTCCGTCCGAGCCGTGAGGAGGACCGCGCGTCCGGACGTGGTGCCATCCGGCGCCCAGTTCACCTGCCGGGATTGCCACCGGGACAGCCATTCGGGGGCCGGTCCATCGAACCCGATCACGCCGATGAGCGGCGTCGGGCCGAAGTCCCAGAGCCATGCGGCCGTCTCAGCAACGGTCTCCGGGTCCGCGAGCGGCTTCCACTCGCTGTCCGCGGCCGGGAGCTCGAGCACGAATCGGTCGTATGCGACTTGGCTGACCTGCATTTCGCCATTGGGATACGCCGCCTCGCACGGTACGCACAGTCCCCCGCCGGGGGTCCTTTGGCTAGTACCTGGGTACTACCGGACGCGGGCCGACGCTCGGCTTTTCGCTAGTCCAGCCTCAGGTACTGCTCGCGTAGATCCAGGACGACCGTCGGCGCACCATCGACACGCACGTCCGCCGCCTGTTTCGTCCTCTCGGTTTCGAACAAATCGTCCTCACGTTCGCGCCAGCGCTCCCACTGCGGTCGATATTCATTGCCGTCGCGCTCCAGACCCCGCGCAAGTCGCAGCGCGCTCGGCGCCTCGACCCAGACCAGCAGGCTGAGGTACGGACGTACGATGCGCGAACCGGCGCCGACCCCCTCGACCAGCAGCGTCGGCTCCGGACCGATCTCCCGCCACTCCGCGTACTCGTTCCGCACCCAGTCAAAACGCCGCCCGCTCGCCCGAGGCGAGCGGACCAAGGACGCTCTCGACGAGGATGGCCGCCTCGCGGTCCGGGCCGCTCCACGCCGGCGTCAGATCGTCCAGGCAGATGATCGGCGCCGCAAGGTGCGCGCCGAGCGAAGTGGCGAATACCGACTTTCCGGACCCCGCAGGCCCATCGATCGCGACCGCACGCGTCGTGCCCGTTCGGGGCGACCGATCGCGGATGGCCTGCGCGAGCTCGACGTACGAAGCGACCCGCATGATGCCTACCGGCTGCGGCGCAGCCTCGGGTCAAGTGCGTCTCGCAGCGCGTCCCCGAAGAAGTTGAACGAGAACACCGCGAGGAAGATCCCAAGGCCCGGACCGACGCTCATCCACCACTTCAGGTTCGAGAGGTAACGCTGCGAGTAGTAGACGTCGGCCCCCCAGGTCGGGGTCGGCGGCTGCGCGCCGAGGCCGAGGAACGACAGCGCCGCCTCGGCGAGCATCGCGCCGGCGATGGCCAGCGTCGCCTGGACGATCAGGGGGTTGGTGATGTTCGGGAAGATGTGGCCGCGGACGATGCGCGGATCGCTGCAGCCGATCGCCCGCGCGGCCTCGACGAACTCGCGGTTCTTCATCGCGAGCACCTGGCCGCGCGACAGTCGCGTGAACCCCGGGATCGCGACGACGCCGATGGCGATCATCGCGTTGCGCAGGTCCGGGCCGAGGGCCGCGGTGATGGCGATCGCGAGCAGCAGCGCCGGGAACGCGAGGAGCGCGTCGATGAGCCGCATCGACACGAGATCGAAGGCGCCGCCGATGTAGCCGGCCGCCATGCCGAGTGAGATGCCGATGGCCGCACCGACGCCGACGGCGATGAGCCCGACCGACAGCGAAACGCGCGAGCCGAAGATCACGCGCGACAGGACGTCCCGGCCGACGTCGTCGGTGCCGAATGGGTGCGCCGCCGACGGCGGCTCGAGCGCGACGGCACCGTTGACCGCGGTCGGGTCGTACGGCGCGAGGAGCGGCGCGAAGATCGCGACCGCGGCCAGGAAGAGCACGAGCGCGCCGCCGATGACGATCCGCGGGTTGCGGCGGGCGTTGTCCCAGGTGAGCCAGCCGCTCGCGCGTCGCCCCGCGTCGGCCGCGAGCACGGCGTGCGTCTGCGCGGTCAACTCGACGACCCGTACGAGATGCGCGGATCCAGCCAGGCGTAGAGCACGTCGACCAGCAGCGTCGAAGCCATGAACGACAGCGCGGAGAGCAGCACGATCGCCTGCACCACCGGGTAATCGCGGCCGTTGATGCTGTCGATCGCGAGCTTCCCCACCCCGGGCCAGAGGAAGACGGTCTCGGTGATGAACGCGCCCTCGATCACGGCCCCGACCTGGAGGCCGATGATCGTGACCGCCGGGATGAGCCCGTTCTTCAGCGCATGCCGCGCGATCACGCGCGTCTCCGAGAGCCCCTTGGACCGAGCGGTCCGGATGTAGTCCTGGCCGAAGACGTCGAGCAGGCTCGAGCGGATCTGGCGCATGTTCACAGCGATGCTCGCGGTCGCGAGCGTGATCGCCGGGAGGACGAGCCGGCCGAGGTTGTCGAGCGGATCCTCGGCGAACCGGACGTAGCCGCCGGGATGCGCGATCCCGAGCACGAGTCCGAACACGAGGATGAGGATGAGCCCGAGGAAGAAGTTCGGCAGCGACACGCCCGCGAGCGTCAGCCCCGTCGCGAACAGGTCGAGGGCGCTGTTGTGCCGCACCGCGGACAGTGTCCCGACGACGAGGGCCACGATGACCGACAGCGCGACGGCCGTGAGCCCGAGCTCGAGCGTCGCCGGCACCCGCTCGCCGATCGCCTCGAGGACCGGCTGGTGCGTGCGGATCGAGCGGCCGAAGTCGCCGGTGACGGCGCGCGAGATCCAGGCGACGTACTGCACTGGCAGCGGCTGGTCGAGGCCGAGCTCGTGACGGACAGCGTCCATGCTCGCTGGGTCGGGCTCCTCGCCGGCGATGATGCGGACGGGGTCGCCCGGCGTGAGATGCAGCAGGCTGAAGACGATCATCGTGACGAGGATCGCCACCGGGATCATGAACACGAGGCGGCGAAGGACGTATTGCGTCACTTCGCCGCCCCCCTGTTCGAGCTCAGCTCCTGATCACTTGATCCAGGCGTAGGCGAACCGGATGATGCCGTCCGGGTAGGCGTCCACTCCGTGGACCTTCTTCGCGGTGGCGATCCCGGTGATGCGGAACGAGTACCAGACCCGGCCGGCCTCGGTGACGACCGTCTCCTCGGCCTTGCGGAGGAGCGGCTTCCGGGCCGCGGGGTCGGACAGCGTGCGCTGCTGGTCCATCGCGTCATCGACGACCTTGCTCGAGTAGCTCGCGTCGTTGAACGGCTTGCCGGTGACGATGTGGTCGTAGGTGTTCCCATCCGGGTCGAGCCGGCCGGACCAGCCGACGAGGGTCGCGTCCTTGAAGATGTGCTTCGTCTGCTGATCCAGGATCTGCGCGAACTCGAGGGACTGGATCTTCATGTCGATGCCGGCCTTCTGCATCTGGGCCTGGATGAGCGTCGCGAACTGGACCTGGACCGGGTCGCCGGCGGCGATGATGAGCGTGAACGACAGCGGTCCCTTGCCGACGGAGTCGACCAGGGACTTCGCCTTGGCCGGGTCGACCGTGAAGGGCTTGAACGCCGGGTCGTAGGCGAAGTGCGCCGGCGCGATCGGCCCGTAGCCCACCTGGCCGACGCCGAAGCTCACCTTGTCGAGCAGCTCCTGCCGGTCGATCGCCGTCGCGACCGCCTGGCGGTACTTCACCTCGTTGAACACGAAAGTCGGCGCGTTGTTGAGGATGATGCTGTTGAAGCCGAAGTTCGGCGCCTCGAGCCACGTAAGCTCGGTGGACTTGCGCATGTCCGCGACGTCCTTGCCCGGGATGTTGTTCGACGCCTGGACGTCGCCGGTCTTCAGCTGGGTCAGCCGCACGGTGCCATCGGTGATCGGCTTGATCGTGATCTTGTCGAGGTACGGAAGCTGGACGCCGTTCTTGTCCTTCTCCCAGTACTTCGCGTTCTTCGCGAGCGTGATGTGGTCGTCCTTCACGGCTTCGACGAACGCGAAGGGACCGGTGCCCGCGTTGACGGGCTTGCGAGTGAAGTCGGCGCCGCCGGCCTCGACGGCCTTCTGGGACACCATCATCCCCGAGCGGTCGACGAGCTGTGCCGCGAGCGGCGAGAACGGCGCCTTGAGGTTGAGCTTGACCGTCTTCGGGTCGACGACGGTGACGCTGTCGACGCTGCCGAGCTCACCCTTGCGCTGCGACTTCGCCTCGGTGCGGTAGCGGTCGAGGTTCCACTTCACCGAGTCGGCGTTGAACGGCGTGCCGTCCTGGAACGTGACGCCTTCACGGAGCGTGAGGGTCATCGTCTTGCCGTCGGACGACGTTTCCCACTTCGTCGCGAGGCCCGCGATGATGTTGCCCTTCGGGTCGCTGCGCAGGAGCGTGTCGTAGATCAGGTAGTGGACGTTGCGGTCGACGAACGCCGACGACAGCATCGGGTCGCCGTTGATGAGGTCGTTCTCGAGCGCGAACGAGAGCGAGCCGCCCGCGACGGGGGCGCCCGCGGCCGCGGTGGCGCCGCCGCCCGTCGTGGTCGTCCCGCCGGAACACGCGGCGAGCACGAGCGAGAACGCCGTGAGGAGCGCGAGGAGTCGCGCGAACGAGCGAGGCATGCACACCCTCCAGCGGATCTTCCCTCAGGTCTGCTGGAGGATACGTCCGTCGCTGCGCCGCGGTTCAGGGTTCCGCGGGTGGCAAAAGGGGGCGGGCATGGTGCCCGCCCCCTGCAAATCCCGGCGAATCTGGCCTACGTGCGGTCGACGTGCTCCGTGTGCTCGACCGTCTCGACCTCGTCCATGCGCTCGCCACCCTTGCGGCCGGCGGACGGCAGGAGCCGGAAGCGCTCGCGGGGCTTGTGGACCTCGGGCTGCGCCGGGGTCGCGGTGGTCGCGGCGGCGGTGATCCGCGCCGGCGCGAGAAGTCCCCCCAGCCAGCCGGCGAAGACGGCGATGAGGACGCCGAGGACGCCACCGAAGGCGAAGGTCTCGGCCGACTGGAACAGCGCCACGCCGAGCACGGCCGGAAGGAGCTGAACGAGGCGTCCCGACGTGCCGAGGACACCCATCTCGAGCGCGAGATCGACGACGAGAAGCGCGAGGACGACGAACACGCCGAAGAACGCGACCATCATCCCGTGCCAGCTGGTGCGGTAGCCCGCCATCCGGCCGGCCACGTAGCCGCCGATGAGGTACGCGAGGCCGACCGCGCAGAGGATCGGGACCGTCGCCGCGTAGCCGCGGCCGTTCGTGTAGACGTTCGCGAGGAGCAGGACCACGATCGGCGTCAGGATCGCCGCGACACCGACGGACGCGAGCCAGCCATCGAGGACGGCGCCCCACGACGTTCCCGTCGGGCGCACCACAACTTCGCGAGCCATGACAGTGCCCTCCTTGGAGAGGTCTCACCGCCATGAATGCAAGCGAGGGGCCAAGTGCCTAGACGGCGGCTGTCCGGCTGCCCGCGCCCGGTTTGGCGCTTCGGGCGAACGTGTCGGCAAGATCCGTCTTTTCCCACGGAAGATCGAGGTCCGGCCGGCCGAAGTGCCCGTACGCGGCCGTCTGCCGGTAGATCGGGCGGCGCAGGTCGAACCGCGAGATGATCTCCTGCGGCCGGAAGTCGAAGTGCTCGTCGATGAGCCGGCGGATGACCTCGTCGTCGACGGTGCCCGTGCCGAACGTCTCCACATTCAGCGACACCGGCTTCGCGACGCCGATGACGTAGGCGATCTGGATCTGGCAGCGGCGCGCGAGCTTCGCCGCGACGATGTTCTTCGCGACGTAACGCGCGGCGTAGGCACCGGAGCGGTCCACCTTCGTCGGGTCCTTGCCGCTGAACGCGCCGCCGCCGTGCGG
>DASWFN010000109.1:0-6637 GCA_036394215.1 Candidatus Limnocylindria bacterium | reverse complement strand
GGTGAGGTCGCCGCGGGTCGAGCCGAGCAGACGCAGCAGGAGCAGCGACGCGCCGACGCCCGCGGGCATCGTCACCACGCCGCGAAGGCGCTCGAGCTCGGGTCCGCGGAGCTGCGCGCGGAACCGCCACGGGATGAATGGGTAGAGGCCGGCGAAGAGCGCGGCGCCGATCGATCCCGCGAGGATCGCGCCGGGGCTGATGGCGCTCGCGGGGATCGAGTCGAACCGGAAGGACGCGCCGCCGAAGCGCGACAGCAGCAGCGCCGCGAGCACGAAGAACTGGACGCCGACCGCGAGATACGCGGCCAGCCGCGTCGTCGCCGGCAGGGGCGCGACGGCGAGCGCCGCGAGGATCGTGAGCGCCGCGAGGACACCGAGGACGACCGTCCCCGCGATCAGGTCCTCGGTGGCCGCGAGCGCGACGAACACGAGACCGAGGGCGAGCACCGCGGCCGGGAGAAGCGGATGACGTTTCGTCGTGCGTGAGGCGCCGAAGAGCCCGGCCCCCGCGTACCCGGCGCCGACCGCGACGCCGATGGCCGCGATCCCATCGAATCGGTAGCTCGCTTGCACCGTCGGTCCCCCGGCTGCCGACCATTCCCAGAGCGCGCGACCCATCGCGTGCGCCGGATCGATGACCGTCGCGAGCGCGAGCGGGACGGCCGCGGCGACGATGGCGGCGACGACGGCCGCGGAGGACGCGAGCCGCGATCGAGGAAGCGTTAGCAGCACGGCAACGAGCGCGAGCGCGAGGGCCGAACCGATGAGCGGAAGCTCAGCCGTCACGACCACTGGGGTAAGGTAGCCGAGTGGACCTGCGTCTACTCCCACAGCATCAGCTCAAGGTCACGCCGAAGCAGATCGCAGCGAACTACATCCTCCAGCTCTCGTCGATGGAGCTCCAGGACGTCATCAATCAGGAGCTCGAAGAGAATCCGGCGCTCGATCTCGAGGAGACGCCGGTCTGCCCGCTCTGCGGGAACCCGCTCACCGGGCGCGTCTGCCTGACCTGCTTCGGCGCCGGAAAGGCCGGCGCCGCCGAGCAGTACAACGACAGCGAGCCGCTCGAAGGCACGAGCCTGATGGCCCGGGACGAGGAAGACGGCGACGAGTTCGATCCCATCGTTCGGGCCGAGGCCGAGCAGACCCTCGCCGAATACCTGTCGTGGAACGTCCGGGTGCTCCTGCCGAAGCGGCTGCACATCGTGGCCGAGTACCTCATCGGCAACCTCAACGAGAACGGCTACCTCGAAGGCAGCCTCGAGGACGCCGCGAAGGCGACGAAGGTCTCGCTGCACGACGCCGAAACGGTCCTCAAGGTCATCCAGTCGATCGAGCCGTGGGGCCTCGGCGCACGCGACATCCAGGAGTGCCTGCTCATCCAGATGGAGCACCTCTCCGAGGCGGGGGAGGAGGTGCCGCCGCACGCACGGGCCATCGTCGCCGAGCATTTCCGCGAGCTCGGCGAGCACAAGTTCGGTGATGTCGCGCAGGCTCTCCGGATCACCCGCGAGGAAGTGCAGGCGGCGTGGGACTACATAAAGGACAACCTCAACCCGTACCCGGCGCAGGCGTTCGCCGCCGGCCCCGACGGGACGAGCATCGGCGGCCGCCAGGTCACGCTCCGGCCCGACGTGATCATCGTGCGCAACGAGAAGAGCGAGTTCGAGGTGGAGGTCATCGAGTCACGTCGCTTCTCGCTGAAGGTGAACCCGGTCTATCGCCAGCTCGTCGGCCAGATCCAGGCGGCGCGCACGGCGAAGGTCGAGGCACAGCCGATGGACGACAAAGAGAAGCAGCACATCCGCGAGTACGTCACGCGCGCGAAGTTCTTCATCGACAACATCAACCAGCGCCGCCAGACGATGGCGCGCATCACCCAGGTCATCGTCGAATGCCAGCACGACTTCCTCGAGAAGGGCATCCAGAGCTTGCGCCCGCTGACGCGCGCCGAGGTCGGCGAGCGTATCGGGATGCACGAGTCGACGGTGAGCCGCGCGACCGCGGGGAAGTACGTGCTCCTGCCGGCCGGCCAGGTCGTGCCGTTCTCGCTGTTCTTCACGGCATCGCTGGGCACGAAGGATGTGATCAAGAACATCATCGACGCGGAGGACCGCGGCCACCCGTACTCCGATCAGGAGATCGTGGAGAAGCTGCGCAACGACCACGGCATCATCCTCGCGCGGCGGACGGTCGCGAAGTACCGCGAGGAGCTGCAGATCCTTCCTGCGAGGCTCCGCAAGCGGGCGTGACCGACCCGATCGCGATCGCGCGGCGCTGTTTCGACGACATCATCTGCAGGGGCGATGTCGCGGCCGCGGACGAGATCCTCGCACCGGATGTTCTGTTCACCACGGTCAGCGGCGAGGTGCTGCGCGGCAGGCGCGAGTTCCTCACCTTCGCGATCCAGCTCGCCGAGGCGTTCCCGGACATCCGCTTCGACCTCGAGGAGCTGTTCACCGACGGCGAGCGCGTGTGCGTGCGGTTCGTGATGCGCGGCACGTTCGAGAGCACGCTCATGGGATTGTTGCCGACGGGCAAGGAGTTCGCGGTGACGGGCATCGACACGTTCCGCGTCCAGGGTGGGAAGGTCACCGAGATCCACGCCAGCTACGACACCCTCGGGCAGATGCGCCAGCTCGGGGTGGTGAAGCTCTAGGCGGGCTTGGCCTTCTGGCTGCTGTTGCCCTTCGGGGGCGGCGGACCCAGCGCCGACTTGATCTGGTCGACGGCGCTCGCATCGATGTGATAACCGAACGACGTCCGCCGCACGCCCGCGAGCTCCTTGCCGCGGAGGGCGTCGCGCAGCGCGTGCTCGCGCCAGCCGATCTTCGTAGCGAGCTCGGCGGTCGTCAGCCAGTCGCGATCGGTGCTCTTCGCCTTCTCGCTGGCGTCGGCCTTGGGAGCGGACTTGGAGGCTTTCTGCGGTGGCACCCCTCCACGATACCCGCGATCGGCCCGCGGCGATTTGCGCGCTCCGGCGGGGCTGGATAGAATTTGCTCAGCGCTGCAGCCCCCTCCGTCGGGGCGGGCGCTCTCTTTTTGTGGTCGAAGACTCAGCCTGGGAGGACGCGCGCTCTTGGACGCCTTCTCGAACAACCCGCTGCTGTGGGTCGTCCCCATTTCTGGTCTCATCGCCGTCGCGGTCGCCGCGTACTTCGCGTACGACGTCCTCGGATCGGACACCGGCACGCCCGCGATGCAGCAGGTGGCCGGCGCGATCTATGAGGGCGCGGTCGCGTTCATCAATCGCCAGTACCGCACGATCGCCCTGCTCGCCCTCGGCGGCACGGTCGTGATCGCCCTCGTCATCTACCTGTTCGAGACGGCGCCGGGCACGACCCCGGCCGAGCTGGCCATCAAGACCGGCATCGCCTTCCTGGTCGGCGCCGCGTGCTCGATGGCCTCAGGCATCGTCGGCATGTTCGTCGCCGTGAAGTCGAACCTCCGCACCGCCGCGGCGGCGCAGCACAGCGTCGCCGACGCCCTGCGCATCTCGCTTCGCGGTGGCGCGGTCTCCGGCATCCTCGTCGTCGGTCTCTCGCTCATCGGCGTGTTCGTGATGTTCGTCGCCTACGGCGGCTTCGCGCACCCCGAGCAGGCTCCGTTCACCATCGTCGGCTTCGGATTCGGCGCGTCCTTCGTCGCGCTGTTCGCGCAGCTGGGCGGCGGTATCTACACCAAGGCCGCGGACGTCGGGTCCGACCTCGTCGGGAAGGTCGAAGCGGGTATCCCCGAGGACGATCCGCGCAACGCGGGCGTCATCGCCGACCTCGTCGGCGACAACGTCGGCGACTGCGCCGGTCGCGGCGCGGACCTCTTCGAATCGACCGCGGCCGAGAACATCGGCGCGATGATCCTCGGGGTCGCGATCTTCGCCGTGACCCACAACGTCGCGTGGATCCTCTTCCCGCTGGTGGTGCGTGGCTTCGGCCTTATCGCGAGCGTCATCGGCATCTTCACGGTCCGCGGCAGCGAGACGCGGGACCCGATGGGCTCGCTGAACATCGGCTACTACATCACCGCGACGCTGTCGGCCCTCGGGATGATCGGCGTGACCTACCTGATGCTCAACGAGAAGGGCGGCTGGTACTGGTTCGCCGGCGCCGGGATCGTCGGCATCCTCACCAGCGTCGCCTTCGTCTTCATCACCCAGTACTACACCGCCGGCTCCTGGCGTCCGGTGAAGGAGATCGCGGAGGCCTCGAAGACCGGCCCCGCGACGACCATCATCTCGGGCCTCGCGGTCGGGTTCGAGACGACGTTCTCTTCGGTCATCACGATCGCGATCGCGCTCTTCGCATCGCACTGGTTCGGCGAGCAGTGGGGCACCCAGACGGGCCTGCCGCACGGCGGCATCTACGGCACCGCGGTCGCGACGATGGGCATGCTCATGAGCGCGGCCTTCATCCTCGCGATGGACACCTTCGGCCCGATCACCGACAACGCCGGCGGCGTCGCCTCGATGTCCGGTGCATCCGAGGAGACCCGCGAGCGCACGGACCGCCTCGACGCGGTCGGCAACACGACGAAGGCGCTGACCAAGGGCTACGCGGTCGCATCCGCCGCCCTCGCGGCGTTCCTCCTGTTCTCGGCGTACCTCGACAAGGTCGCGCAGATCACCGGCAAGCCGTTCGACACGGTCAACCTCGCGAAGGTCGACGTGTTCATCGGCGGCCTGCTCGGCGCGATGCTCGTCTACTTCTTCTCCTCGCTCGCGATCCGCGCGGTCGGTAAGTCCGCCAGCGCGATCATCGAGGAGGTCCGCCGGCAGTTCCGTGAGGACCCCGGCATCATGGCCGGGACTTCGCGTCCGGATTACGCGCGCGTCGTCGACCTGACCACGCAGTCAGCGCTCAAGAACATGATCCCGCCGGGCGTGATCGCGATCATCACCCCGATCATCGTCGGCGTGCTCCTCAAGGCGGAGGCCGAGGCGGCCCTGCTGATGGTCGGCACCATGGCCGGCGTGATCCTCGCCACCGTGCTCAACAACGGCGGCGGCGCGTGGGACAACGCCAAGAAGTACATCGAGTCGGGCATGCTCAAGGACGCGGCCGGCAACGTCCTCGGCAAGGGGACGCTGGCGCACGCCGCGGCCGTCGTCGGCGACACCGTCGGCGACCCGTTCAAGGACACCGCCGGCCCGAGCCTGCACGTCCTCATCAAGCTCCTCGCGACGATCACGCTCGTTCTCGCGCCCTTGTTCGTCTAAGGGACCGGTCGTTCGCGTGGCGGGACCGGCCGATCCGGTCCCGCCGAGCCCTACGGGCCCGGCCTTTCTCTTACCCTCCGGGCATGCGTTCCGTGCTCGGCGCGCTGCTCGCTGTGTCGATCGCCGCATGCTCGGCATCCCCCAGCGCGGTCGCGCCAACGATCACGGGAGCAGCGACATCGATATCTACGCCGGCGCCGGTCCCTGTGCCCAGCGCGTCACCTACATCCCTGCCGCCGCCGACGTCGCTACCGATCACCGAGCTGTCGCAGGTCTTCCATCCGCTCGCGAGCGGATGGCGGCCGGCGGGACCGACGGTGATGTTCGTGACGAGCGAGGGCGATGCGTCGACCCTGATCGCCGTGCCATTCGGCCCGAATGGGCGGACCGGCGGGCCGACACGGCTCGTGACCTTCAAAGGGCAAGACTGGGACCTGCGGTCCGACGGCGGCGCCTTCGCTGTCGCGGTCAGCACAGTGGCGGGCCTGCGCATCGCGGCGTGGGATATCACGTCGGCGACCGGTCGTTGGGTGACGCCGGGCGCCTTCGTGTCGACGCCGGTGTGGTCGAAAGACGGCCGCTTCATCTTCTTCGGCTCATATCCCGCCACGGCGACGGACCAAGGTGAAGTGCAACGGATCGGCGCCGACGGCCAGGGCTTGGCGACCATCGCGAAGCTCGATCGGTTCGGCGGGCTCGAGGGGATCACGCCCGACGGCCGCGGACTCCTCTGGACGAGGGGGCAGGCTGGCGGCTCCGCGGAGCTCCTGGACATCGCGACGGGGACCAACAAGCATCTTGACGATGTCGCGCGCATCGTGTCGTGGCGGGGGCAGCAGCCGCGCATCCTGCTCGCCGTCGGTGGGTGCTGCGCGGGGCGGCCGGGCGGATCGCTCGTCGCCTTCGACGACGCGGCGATGACATCCCGGGTGGTCGCGGATCGCAGCCCGAACGGAGCCGTCGCGTTCGGCCGCGGTGCCTGGGATCCCACGGGGACGCGGATCGCCGCCGCTCGATACGACGAGAGCACTCCCTACGACGCGCTGCTCGTCACAATCGATGTCGCGACCGGGACGGTCCAGCCGCTCTCGGACGTGCTCGGCGTGGGAGTCGTGCTCTGGCTCGACGAGGGCATCCTCGTGACGCGGACCCTCAGTCGGAACGCGAGCACCGATGTCACGCTCGTTCCGCCGCGAGGCGGCCCATCGATCACCCTCTACGGAGGCGCGGGCATCGGCCGCATCGTCGTGGTCAGGCCATGACGGCTGCGATCGATCTGAACTCCGACCTCGGCGAGGGCGCCGGCACCGAAGAGGCGATCATGCCGTTCATCACGTCGGCCAACATCGCCTGCGGGGCGCACGCCGGCGACGAGAGCTCGATGCGCGAGACGCTCCGGCTCGCGAAGGCCCGAGGCGTGGC
>DASWFN010000108.1:0-4061 GCA_036394215.1 Candidatus Limnocylindria bacterium | reverse complement strand
GGTCTCGTCCTTCGCGATGATCCCTTCCCAGCCCTTCTCCTGGGCGAGGGCGTAGGCCTTCGCCCCGTTCCTGCCGAGCAGCCGTGACAGCCGGAGCGGCCCGCGCTTCGGCACGATGTCGGCGAGCGCCGCACGCCGCTCCTTCAGCGGCCGCTTCAGCAGCGCGACGCCGTCGTGCTCCAGCAGATCGAAGACCGGGTACGCCGTGCGTCCACCCGAGCCGCGCCGCTGCAGCAGCTGGAAGCGCGAGACGCCCGTCGCATCGAAGACCACCAGCTCGCCGTCCAGCACGAGGTCGCCGCCGGGCAGCGCGCCGATCGCGGCCTCGACCTGCGGGAAACCGCTCAGCACGAGCAGGTTGCGCGAGTACAGGCGGACGCGGCCCTTCGTGCGGTACGCGAGCGCGCGGATGCCGTCGTACTTCTCCTCGAACCACCACTGCGGGCCGCTCGGCACCTCCGCAGCGAGCGTCGCGAGCATCGGGCGGATGAGCTTCACGGATCGCCGGTCGCGGCGCGCTCCACGTTCCCGCCCAGGTCGCGGGCGATGCCCGCGAGCAGGCGCCGGGTCTTCACCGATCGCGGCTTCTCGGCCGTGATGTCGACGTCCTTCGACGCGAACGCGTCCTTCCGCTTGATGAGCAGCCACTTGCGGCCGCCGGTGCGCACGAGGACCCACCCACCCCGCAGCTTCTTGCCATGCAGGGTGAACCGCAGCTCGCCCGCCTTGAGCGCCGTGCCCACGTCAGCGGTCTCCGGCTCGTACGTTCCGGTGTCCCACAGCATCACCGTGCCGCCGCCGTACTCGCCCTCGGGAATGATCCCCTCGAAGCCGCCGTACTCGACCGGATGATCCTCGACCTGCATCGCGAGCCGCTTCTGTGCCGGATCGAGCGACGGGCCTTTCGGAACGGCCCACGACTTCAGGACGCCGCCGGCTTCCAGACGGAAGTCGTAGTGCAGCGCGGTCGCGCGGTGCTTCTGGATCACGTAGCGGTACTGCTTCCGCTTCGCGATCGTGCCACGCGGCTCGGGCGTCTTGTCGAAGCGGCGCTTCTTGTCGTAGTCCGTGAGCGGCACGCGGACCATCCTGCAACGCGCGTGCTACATCGCGAGCTTCAGCTGGGCGGGCTCGACGAACCGTTGCGGCTCGTCGTGGAACCGCAGGCCCGCGGACGCCCGGCCGATCCGCGCCTCCAGCGACCGGAGGTACCGGGCGTCGAGCTTCGGACCCTCACCGTACCGGTCCAGGTAGCGCGGCAGAAGCTCCGGGAATTGCGCGGCCACGAACGCATAGAAGACCTCCTTCGTCCCGGGATCGAGCTTGAGCGGGCGCGAGCCGAACGCGACGGCGCCGGCCGCGTGGGCCGCCTCGGCCACCGCCCGCATCGACGCGTCGCCATCCGTCATGCCGGGAATGACCGGCGCGAGCAGGACGCCCGAGCGCAGGCCGGCGGCCCGCAGCTTCCTGATCGCGACGAGCCGCCGGGCAGGCGCCGCGGCACGGGGTTCGATCAGCCGCGCGACCGCCGGGTCGAGCGTCGTGATGCTCGACCAGATCCGCAGCTCCACGCGGCTTGCGATCCGTACGAGGAGGTCGATGTCGCGCACGATGAGCGTGCCCTTCGTGATGATCGAGAGCGGCATCGGACGCTGCGCCAGCATTTCGAGGGTGCGCCGGGTCACGCGGTACCGGCCCTCGCCGGGTTGGTACGGATCGGTGCTCGTGCCGAGCGCCACGCTTCCCTCGCGAGGCCGTCGCAGCTCGCGACCGAGAACGTCGGGGAAGTTGACCTTGACCTCGATCTCGCTGTCGAAGCCCGCGCCGGGGTCGCGATCCATCCGCCGGAAGTAGTCCCGTGCGTAGCAGTACGGGCAGCCATGGCTGCAGCCCCGGTACGGGTTCAGGCTCCACTGGAAGGGCATGCCCTGGACGCGCGTGAGCGCGGACTTGCACTCGGCCTCGATGTAGCGGACCGTCCCAGCCATCTAGAACGGCTGTTCTATCATACGAGGCAGCCGTCGTGCACGGGCTGTTCGAGCGGTGGAAGGCCTTCGCGTCGCGATGCTCGCCCCGATCTCCTGGCGCGTCCCGCCCCGGCACTACGGGCCGTGGGAGCTCGTCGTCTCGCGCCTGACCGAAGGGCTCGTCGCGCGCGGCGTGGATGTCACGCTCTTCGCGACCGCGGATTCGGTGACCTCGGCGAGGCTCGAGGCGGTCTGCCCGCGACCACTGGCCGAGGACCCGACGCTCGACGCGAAGGTCTGGGAAGGCCTGCACATCGGCAACGCGTTCGAGCGCTCGCGCGACGCCGACATCCTGCACAACCACTACGACTTCCTGCCGCTCACCTACTCCGGTCTGGTCAAAACGCCGATCGTGATGACGATCCACGGCTTCTCGTCGACGAAGATCCTCCCCGTCTACGAGCGCTACGCGAAGCGCGTGCGCTACGTCGCGATCAGCGCTGCCGACCGCGCACCGCGGCTCCCGTACGCGGCCACGATCCATCACGGCATCCCGTTCGAGGAATACCCGCTCGGGCGCGGCGAGGGCGGCTATCTCCTGTCGTTCGGCCGCATTCATCCCGACAAGGGGACCGCCGAGGCGATCGACGTGGCCCGGCATGCCGGCCTGCCGCTCGTGATCGCGGGGATCGTGCACGACGAGGCGTACTTCGCGCGCGAGATCGCGCCGCACGTCGACGGCGAGCGCGTGCGGTACGTCGGCTCGGTCGACCGGACCGCGGGCGCGACGCTGCTCGGAGGCGCGGTCGCGCTGGTGCACCTCGTGAACTTCGCCGAGCCGTTCGGCCTCGCGATGGTCGAGGCGATGGCCACCGGGACACCGGTCATCGCGACGCCGCGTGGCTCGGTGCCCGAGGTCGTCGACGACGGCGTCACCGGCGTCATCGTGCGGGACCCCGCCGAGGCCGCGACCGCCGTTCCGCGTGCCGCGATGCTCGACCGCGCAGCGGTCCGGGCGCAGGCCTGCGTCCGCTTCTCGCGCGAGCGCATGGTCGACGAGTACCTGGACCTCTACCGGAAGATCCTGGCGGGCGAGGCGTGACCCGTTTCACCGTCGGCGTGAACTACTGGCCGGCCTCGAACGCGATGCGGATGTGGGAGCGCTTCGACGCGTCGGAGATCGTGGCGGACTTCCGCCGGTGCGCCTCCGCCGGCTGCGGCACGATCCGGATCTTCCTCCTGTGGGAGCGATTCCAGCCCGCGCCCGGATCCGTCGACCCGCGCATGCTCGCGAAGCTCCGCGAGGTCGCGGACCTCGCCGAGCGCGCGGGCGTCGGACTCGTCCCCACCCTCTTCACCGGGCACATGAGCGGCGTGAACTGGTATCCCGGGTGGGCCCTCGGTCGCGAGCCGGCGCTCCGCTTCCGGACGATCTCAGGCGACCGGGTCGTGGACCGCGCGACGCGCGACTGGGCCGAGCGGGAGATCCTCGTGGCGCAGGCGCTCCTCGCGAAGGAGGCCGCGGCCGCGCTCGCGGGCCACCCGTCGCTCCGGATGTGGGACCTCGGCAACGAGAACTCGAACTGCTGGGTGCCGCTCACCCGCGATGACGGACGGCGCTGGCTGGCGGCGATGGCCGAAGCGATCCGCGCGTCGGACCCGGCGGTACCGATCACGATCGGGCTGCACGCCGAGGATCTCGAGGAGGATCGCCGCATCGGGCCGGCCGAGGCCGCCGAGGCGTGCGACGTTCTCTCGATGCACGGCTACCCGATGTATCTGAAATGGGCCGGCGCGAAGGACGACCAGCGCGTCCTGCCGTTCCTCGCGTCGGTCACGCGCTGGCTCGGCGGGAAGGACGTCCTGTTCGAGGAGTTCGGCGCGCCGACGCGGGACCCGCGCGACGCCGACGCCGTCCGCGTCGCCGACATGCTGCTCGAGGAGGACGAGGCGGCCGGCTACACGGCGCGGGCCATCGACGGGATCGCCGACGCGGGCTGCACCGGCGCGCTGCTCTGGTGCTACGCGGATTACGCGCGGGGCATCTGGGCCGAGCCGCCGCTCGACCTCGCGGTGCACGAGCGGCACTTCGGT
>DASWFN010000107.1:0-5827 GCA_036394215.1 Candidatus Limnocylindria bacterium | reverse complement strand
TCGAAGGATGGGCGGACGGTGACGGGCAACCTCGAGTACAAGAGCGCGACGACCGCCTTCAAGGCGACGTCGTTCCTCGGGCTCGGGATCTCCGCGGACAGCCGGATCGCGATCTTCGCCGGCACCGGCACGACCGGCGGGAAGAGCCCCACGACGGTGCGGTTCCTGGTCAAGGCCACTGACAACGGCGAGCCCGGCACGAACGACACCTTCGTGATCAGCTTCGACGGCGGGACGACATTCCTGCCGGCCGGTGCCGATGGCGGCAAGCTCGTCGGCGGCAACATCCAGATCCACCTCGGGAGGTAGCCGCGCCGGCGGTTCCTAGCCCGCGACCAGCTCCACCGGGTATGCCGAGCGCTGCAGGGCCTCCTCGCGCGTCACCACGCCGTCCGCGACGAGCCGGTTGAGGGCGCTCTCGAGCGTCTGCATGCCGTAGGCCGACCCGGTCTGGACCACGTTCCGCAGCTGACCGGTCTTGCCTTCGCGAATGAGGTTGCGTACCGCGGGCGTCGCGACGAGGACCTCGTGCGCGGCGACGCGCCCGCCGTCGAGGCGGGGCAGCAGCTGCTGGTGCACGACGCCGACGAGCGCGTTCGCGAACTGCAGCCGCACCTGCGCCTGCTGCGCCGACGGGAACACGTCGATCACGCGGTCGATCGTCTGCGACACGTCGTTCGTGTGGAGCGTCGCGAGCACCAGATGCCCGGTCTCGGCGGCGGTGATGGCGATCTGGATCGTCTCGAGGTCGCGCATCTCGCCGACGAGGATGACGTCGGGGTTCTCGCGCATCGCGGCGCGGACGCCGCGCGCGAAGCTCGGCACATCGGTCCCGACCTCGCGCTGGTTCACGACCGCCTTCGCGTGGCGGTAGAGATACTCGATCGGGTCTTCGATCGTGACGATGTGGACCGCGCGGCGCTTGTTGATGCGGTCGACGAGCGCCGCGAGGGTGCTCGACTTCCCCGAGCCCGTCGGACCGGTAACGAGCACGAGGCCGTGATAGCCATCGGCCCAGTCGACGACGGCGCCCGGCACGCCGAGCGATTCGGCGGTCGGGATCTCGTACGGCAGCACGCGCAGGGCGAGCGCGAGCGTCCCGCGCTGGTAGAACACGTTCGCGCGCAGCCGGGCCCGGTTCTTCCAGTTGAACGAGAAGTCCAGGTCGCGGTGCTCCTCGAGGGCGTGCTGCTGGTCGTCCGTCGTGATCGACCGCACGATCTCGGCGATGTCGCCGCTCGTGAGGCGCGGGCCGGCGAGGGCGCGGAGCTTGCCGTCGACGCGCGCCGACGCGTGCGCGCCGGTCGAGAGGATGAGATCGGACCCGTCGAGCTCGATGAGCTCGGTGACGATCGTGTCGAACATCGCTCGAATGGGACCACAACGGCGCTCGCCGTGTCCACGGGCGGCTAGCATCATCGGTCGATGGCGGATCGCCAGCGCATCGTCGTTGCCGACAGTGATCCGCGGCGGCGGCGGACGATGTCGACGCTGCTCCGGCTCGGCGGCTACGCGGTCCTCGAGGCCGAACGGCTCAGCGACATCCCGAAGGTCGCCCGCGAAGGCCTGGAGCTGCTGCTGACCGAAGCCGTCCTCGTCGACGGCGACGGCGTCGCCTACGCGGCGCGGATCCGCAAGAACGCGCCGACCGCGTCGCTACCGATCTTGGTCGCAACCCTCGACCGAGGGGCGGAAAACCGGGTCCGCGAGGCCCTCGGCCGCGACGCCTACCTGGCCCTTCCGGTGCGCCCGTCGGAGCTCCTCGGGCGCATCGCCGGCCTCATCGGCCAGCGGAGCCCGGCCCGGCGGTAGCCGGTCGTACTACCGCTGGCGGGGGAGGCCGACCTTCGGGCAGGCACCTACCGTTCGGCTGTGGGGAAGAAGCGCGCCGCGGACCTCCTCGAGAGCCCGGTCGACCTGGCCGCCCGCATCGGCGCGCCGCCCGCGCCCGGGCCGGCGACCGCCGCTCCGGAGGCTGTCCGCCGCCTCGACGGTCCGATCGACTCCGACCGTGCGGCGCGCCGCCCGGTGATGATCGGCGCGAACGAGCCGCTGCCGGATCGGCTCCTGCTGATCGGCCTGAACGAGAAGATCGTCGCTCGTCCATCCGCCACGATCGAAGGTCGTCCGGCGATGATCGGCCTCGAGGAGGCCGTCGCCGCGCAGGCGTTCGTCGCCGCGGCGCTCCCCGAGCCGGACGCCGCCGCGCCGGTCGCGGCCGGAGACGGATCCGGCCATCGCGAGGCGCCCGCCGTCGGCGAGATGGACCTCGTGGTCACGCCGCTCGCGACGCCGGACGACTGGCACCACTTCGAGCTCGCGCTCCGCCGCGTGCCCGGCGTCGGTCCGCTCCGCATCGAGTACTACCGCGCGGGGATCCTGAAGCTCCGCCTGCGCTGGTCCGGCCCGGACCGGTTCGCCTCGGCCGTCGCGGGGGTGCCCGGCTACCGCGTCGGGATCCTCGGCCAGGATCGCAACACCGTCCAGATCCGCGTGGTGCGCGCTTAGCTCAACGTCCCGCGGTCATCGCGACAGGCGCGGCTGGATCGGCTGCGCCGTCACTCCGGCCGAGTAGTTGATGTTCAGGTTCCCGTTCTGGATCTGCAGGGTCTTGGCGACGAACTGACCGCCGTCGATCGTCGACGGGTTCCCTTCCATCTTCAGCAGGGCGTTCGGGATGTAGATCGTCCCGCCGACATCGAGCACCTGGTTGCCGCCGACGTCCATGGTCGCGGTGCAGCTCGGGTCCTGGAAGATCGTGAAGTTCACGTACGCCTGCTGGCCGGTCGCCGGGATGCTGTCCATCGGCCGGAGCGTGATCGGATGGTTGCCGTTCGTTCCGACCCCGATCCCGCCGCAGGTCCCGCCGGCGGCGGGGAAGGTGGTGGTCGTGTTGAAGATCAACACCTTTCCGTCGCACGGCGTCATGGTGTTCGTGTCGATGTGCGCGGGGTTGGTATCGCGGTAGATGTCGCCGCCCATGCCGTTCTGAAGGATGTAGATCCCGTGGCAGACGTAGAAGTTCCCGGGGTTGCCGTCGATCTGGTTGCGGTAGATGCCCTCCGGGTACGTGTTGGTCGTGCCCGATACCGGCCCGGGGTTCAACGGCAGGTCGTGGATCCCGTCGTAGCTCTTGAGGTTCGACGGCTTCGGCGTGCCGGCGAACGGGTCCGGCTGGATCGGCACGCCGGTGTGGACCGCGATGCTCGCCGGCCAGGTGACCGCTGCGCCGCCGACGAGGTCGACCGAGTACGGGTTCGGCGTGCAGGGCGCGGGCGGCGTCGCGCAGATCGTGAGGTCCGTGGTCGGGCTCACCCCGGTGACCGAGGTGGAGCTGCACGAGTTCACCATCAGCCCGCCGCCGGTGAGGTGGATGTCGACGTTGTTCTGGACGTAGAGCGAGCCGGGCGTGCACGAGGTGTCGAGCTGGATGATCGCGTAGCCGCTGTTCAGCGGCTCCGCGCCGCCCTCGCCCCGGGCAACGACCAACGTGAGCTGGGACTCCGCCGGCACGAGGGTCGTGCGCACCTGCCGGGTGATCACGACCTCGACGTGCTTGATCGGGGTCTCGCTGGCGTACTGGCCCGAGGTCGGGCTGCAGGCGTCGCATGCCCTGGCGCTGCCGTTCACCCGGACCGTCGTGCTGAGCTGACCGTCGGTGAAACCGTTCTTCGTCGTGTCGGCGAGCGCGGCGGTCGTCGCGTCGAGCACCGAGCCCCCCTGGTAGAGCACGACCGCACCGGCGAACGCGCCGGCGTCGGCGGCCTCCTGCATCGTCCGCTTCGCCGCGTAGAGCTGGCCTGCGTCGATGGCGAGGCCGACCGCGAACATGAGGGCCATGAACACGATGGCCACCATGACGACGGCCTGGCCGCCGGTGCCCTGTGGACCGAAGAACGCCTTCATGCGAGCTCCTTCATCGCTGGATGTACAGCTTCGAGCCGCCTCGCAGCGTGAGCTGGAACGCGCCGCCGAGGAGGTAGTACGAGGGCAGCGGGACGAACGGCGCGGTCGCATCGACCACCACAGGACACGTGCGGTAGTTGCAGACCGTCGGCGTCGGTGAGCCGATGCCGGGGTAGTCGATCGTGACCGAGATGTTGTAGACGCCGATCGCGTTGTCGGTGACCGCCTTCACCACCAGGTCGAGGTTGTGGTTCGACGCGGGCGGATTGACGCAGCTCGTGCAGGGCCCGACGACCGGATTGCCGCCGGTGCCATGGACGATCGCGTAGCGCGTGCCTTCGCGTGCGGCGTACGCAAGGGTGTTCTCCTGCCACACGGCGCGGGCGGTGTCGAGGACCCCGGTCACGACGAGCAGGAATACCGGCAGGACGAGGGCGAACTCCACGAGCGCCTGCGCTCCCTGCTCGCGTCCGAAGAACCCTCGTGGGCGCCGGAACATCACGGCCCTCACGGCGCGTAGAACATCCGGATCGACGTGGTCCGGTCGAACGTGCCGGTGTTCGGGACGATCGGCCAGGCCACGAGGGTCTGCCAGACGTACTGCACCCGCACGTTCACGTAGCACGGCACCGCGATCGTCGGCGTTCCCGCGAGGCACGCGGTGACACCGTCGGCCTGGCTCGTGCTCACCGTGATCATCGAGTCGGTCGCGTTCGCGGTCGGGGTGCGGTTGATCTCCTCGCGGGCGGCCTTCTTGGCGTCGGCCGGTGTCGCCAGGACGGTGATGGCGTACGCCTCGGCACCGGCTCGCGAGCCGTTCTCGATCGCGATCTGCAGCGCGAACGCCCGGGCCAGGTCGGCGCCGCCGACCACCCCGAACACCAGGATCGGGAGGCAGAGCGCCAGCTCGACCATCGCCTGGCCGGCGCCCTCGCGCTCGGCCCGGCGGAGCACCCTCCTCAGCCACGCGCAGCCACGCTCGCCGTCAATGAACACCACCTGAATAACGAAGTTTATGGAGGGTCGTAGCGCCCGCGAGTGGGAGGTTCGTACCGATAAGGGGATGGGACTGCGCCGCGGGATGTCCGGAATCGGGACAAACCGCTGACCCACGGACGAACACGGCCGCGGCCGGTAGGATTGGCTCGATGACGCACCCTGCCGGCTCCCTCGAGCAACGCGCCTCCCAGGTGCTGTCCCCGGTCCTCGGCCACTACACCTGGCTCGAGGTCGACCGCGGGGAGGGAAGCTGGCTGATCGCCCGCGACGGCCGCCGGGTGCTCGACCTCACGTCTGGGATCGCCGTCACGCCCGTCGGCCACGCGCATCCGAAAGTGGTCGCGGCGGTGCAGGCGCAGGCCGCGAAGCTCGCGCACATCTGCGCCGGCGTGGCCGCCTACGAGCCGAACATCGCCCTCGCCGAGGCGCTCGTCGGCGTCCTGCCGCGGGGCATCGACATGGTCTTCTTCGGGAACTCCGGCGCCGAGGCGGTCGAGGCATCGATCAAGCTCGCGCGCCAGACGACCGGCCGCGAGGCGATCATCGTGTTCCGCGGTGGCTTCCATGGGCGGACCGTCGGCGCCGCGTCGGTCACGACCTCGAAGTCCCTCTACCGCAAGGGCTACGGCGCGCTCCTGCCCGAGGTGCACGTCGCGCCGTACCCGTACCCGCTCGATTGCCCGATCACGCCGGTGCACGACGCCGAGACCTGCGGCCAGCACTCGCTCGCGACGATCGAGCAGATGCTCGACCACGATGTGCCCGCGACGCACGTCGCCGCGATCCTCATCGAGCCCGTGCTCGGCGAGGGCGGCTACGTCGCGGCCCCGGTCTCGTTCCTCCAGGGTCTCCGCGACCTCGCCACGCGCATCGGCGCGCTGCTCATCTTCGACGAGGTCCAGACCGGCTTCGGCCGGACCGG
>DASWFN010000106.1:0-10884 GCA_036394215.1 Candidatus Limnocylindria bacterium | reverse complement strand
ATCGTCGAGGCCGATCCCACGGACCACAGCGTCGGGCTCGGCGGGTTGCCGAACGTCCTCGGCGAGGTCGAGCTCGACGCGTCGATCCTGGACGGGACCACGCACGCGGCCGGCTCGGTCTCCGCGCTCACCGGGTACCTTCACCCGATCACCGTCGCGCGCGCCGTGATGGAGCAGCTGCCACATGTGATGCTCGTCGGCGCGGGCGCGAAGCGGTTCGCCGCGGAGATCGGCGCCGAGGAGGCCGAGCTCCTCACCCCCGAGGCGCGCGATCTCTGGATCGCGCGGCTCAAGGACGCGAAGCACACGCCCGAGTCGATCGCACGCGCGCGTCGGCTCGCGCCGATCGTGAAGGCGATGACCCGCGAGGAGCGCGGCACCGTGAACTTCGTCGCCGTCGACAGGCGCGGCCGGTTCGCCTCCGCGGTCACGACCAGCGGCTGGGGCTACAAGTACCCGGGCCGGATCGGGGACTCGCCGGTCATCGGCGCCGGCCACTACTCGGACTCGCGCCACGGCGGCGCGGCATGCACCGGCTTCGGCGAGCTCGCGCTGCGCAATGTCACGACGAAGACCGCGGTCGATCGCCTCGCGCGAGGCGAGTCGGCGCAGGACGTCGCGGAGACCGCGATCGCCGACGCGAACGCGCTCGCGAGCCACGGGAGCCGGTTGAACATCGTGGTCCTCGCGGCCGACGGGACGCACGCCGCCGCGACGACCCGTCGCGGCGTCGAGTACGCGTATCAGACCGTCGCCATGAGCCGTTCCGCACGGAAGCCGCGGACCGTCGTGCGCCGCAGCAGCCGATGAAGCCGCGCCCCTTCGCGTACGCCGCCTACGCGAACTCGCTCATGGCGCTCGCGCAGCTGCTGACCTCCGGTGGGGATCCGAAGGCGAACGGGTTCGTGGGCGTGCTGAACAACGCATCCGGCGTGCTCTGGGCGCTCAGCTTCGCGCCGCTCGCCTGGCTCTTCTACCGCGCGTCGCGCGCGCGCGCGAACGTCGTCAGCGCGGCGGTGCTCGCGTTCGGCCTCGTCGCCTTCGGCGGCGCGGCGTTCCTCGAGATCGCGACGGCGACCGGCCGCCTCACCTTCCTTCAGGAGACGATCGCGTACTACCCCGTGCTCGGCGCGATGGGCGTCTGGCTCGTCATGGCCGAGGGCATCGCGCTGATGGAGACGGAGCTGCCGCGCGGACCGCTCGTGTTCGGCGCGACCATCGGCGGCCTCTGGTTCTTCGCGAACGTGCTCTTCGGCGCGGGCGGCCTGCCGTCGCCGACGTTCGAGGGTCCGCTCAACGACGTCACCGACAGCGGGCTGCTCCTCCTCGAGACCGCCTTCCTGCTGCAGCCGTTCTGGGGACTGTGGCTCGGTCGGTCGTTGTTCGCGCCGCCGGCGCCGGTCCCGCCCGTCCGCCGCTAGGGGCTTACGAGCCGAAGGTCCGCCACAGCAGGTTCGCCACCGAGAACACGAGCAGCACGACGATCAGCTGGCGGAAGCGCACGGGGTCGAGCCGGCCGCGGAAGTAGATGCCGGCCATGAGCGCGAGGAGCGTCGGTACGAGTCCGACCAGCCCGATCGCGACGATGTCGGGCGTGTACAGGCCGAGGAGCGAGTAGCCGACGAGCTGGATCGCCGCGTTCAGCTCGAAGATCGCGGCGAGGACGATCACGTACTCGTGGCGATCCATCTTCCGCGCGTGGAAGAACGAGCCGATGAGCGGGCTCGCGATGGACGTGGTGCCCTGAAGGACGCCGCCGACGAAGCCCACGGCCGGGCCGAGGATCCGCGCGCGCCGCGCGCCCGGATCGTCGCCGATGAGGCGGTCACCGCGGAGCAGGAAGATCACCACCATGACCGCGATGAGGATCGCGAACGTCCGCTGATCGAGGAGCGCGAGCAGGTTCACGCCGACGGCGGTGCCGATGGCGCTCGCGAGGATGATCGGCGCGATACCGCGCAGGACGTCGAGCCGCCGCCAGCCCTGAAGCAGCAGCAGCGAGTTCGCGGCGAAGATCGGGATGGTCACGATGACCACCGCGGCCTTCGGGCCGAACACGCCGGCGAGGATCGGCGTCGCCACGAGCGGCAGGCCCATCCCGGTGATGCCCTTCGCGAATCCCGCGAACGCGAGGCCGACGATGAGGATCAGGAGGTCGCCTGTACCCATGCGCGCTCGCCGACGAGCGCCCTCCAATCCACGTCTTGCATCCGCGGGTTGTCCCGGTAGCGACGTCCGACCTTCGCCACGTCGCGACCGTCGACGCGGACGATGTCCGCGGTGTGATCGAAGCCGCCGCCGTGGACGAGCGCGGACCCGACGCCATACACGTCGACGGGCACGCCGAGTCGCTCGAAGCGCGCGATCTTCTCCGCGTCGAACCCGCCGGACGCGACGATGCGGACGTGGCCGTAGCCGGCCGCGTCGAGCGCCGTCCGCAGGAGCTCGACGAGCCGCGGGGTCACGCCGCGCGCGTCCTCGCCGGCGACGCCGTCGCCCGACTCGATCTCGCGAAGGATCGACTTGTCGATGAGCGCCTCGCTCGTGTCGACACGAACGCCCCAGAGTCGCTGCCCGAGCGCATGCGCGACGCCGAGCGACGTATTCACGACGTCGTTCTGGAAGTCGACGAGGCTCGTGACGTTCACATGACCCTCGGGCGTGCCCGGCGCGGTCAGGTGCCCGATCGCCTCGGTCGTCCGGTTGATGTACTGGTCGAACTTCAGCGTCGCGAGCGTCGTGTCGCCGCCGTACACGGCGATGAGCGCGTGTGGCACCGTGCCGAGGCCCGTCGAGCCCCACCACTCGCCCTGCTCGTCGGTGGAGACGCCCGTCGCACCGCCGACGTACGCCGCGTAGCCGGCGCCGGCCTGCGCCTCGTGCGACTGGTGCCGCGCGCCGAACATGATCACCGGCTTGCCGTTCGCGGCCGCGACGACGTCGCGGGTATTCGTCGCGACGCGGGTGCCCTCGGCGAGCGCGCCCAGGTACAGGGTCTCGAGATGGGCGAACGACGCGTAGTCGCCCTCGATGTGCATGACCGTGTCGCCGCGGTCGGCGACCTGACCGTCGTGGAGCGACCGGACCCGGAGCTCGTGCCAGCCGGGCTCCCACAGGCTCGCGAGCTCATGGGAGAGCTCGAAGACTTCGCGCGCGAGGGGCGCGTACGCATCCCAGCCACCGGATGCCGGCAGCGCGGACCACTGCGCGTACGCGCGGCGCTCCGCCTCGAGGTACCGCGCGAACAGCGCGTCGCTCCGCGCGCGGTCGCGGTAGCGGCCCGCGCCGGTCTTGAGGATCGCGAGGGTGTGGTCGGTCCCCACGATGACGGCGCGCGGATGTTTTTGGAAGACCTGCATCGTCGCGCGGTCATCGCGCCCGTCGAGCTCGAGGATGAGCTTCGTGCGGGCGAAGTAGATGTCGCTCTTGTAGCCGGCGCGGATCTTTTCGATCGGGAGCCGGAACGTTTCCGGCCGCAGACGGTCGGTGACGATCACCACATGCTCGTGAGCATGCCGCCGTCGACGTTGAGGCTGACGCCGGTGATGTAGGACGCGCGTGGCGACGCGAGGAAGACGGCCGCCGCGGCGAACTCCTCGGGTGTCCCGTAGCGGCCGAGCGGGATCGCCCCATTCTTGAAGCGCCCCTCTACCTCCGCGACCGTGATCCCGTCACGCCGAGCGGTATCGGCGTCGAGCTCGGCGATACGTTCGGTCGAGATGCGGCCCGGCTGAATCGCGTTCACCCGAACGCCGTCGGCTGCGACCTCGGTCGCGAGGGTCTTCAGCATCCCGTGGACCGCCGCGCGTAGCGCGTTCGAGAGGATGAGCGTCCCGTACGCGGGCGCGCCCGGTTGCCGGACCGACGTCGATGTCGAGAAGACGATCGCGCCGCGCGTCTTGCGGAGCTCGGGTAGTCCCAGGCGAGCGAGCCGCACGGCCGAGAGGAGCGTGAGCTCGAACGCCTTCTGCCAGCCGGCGTCGTCGTGATCTACGAACTTGCCGGGCTTCGGACCGCCGGCGTTCACGATCAGCACATCGATCCCACCGAGCCGCCTGGTCCCCTCGTCGATGAACGTCCGGCAGCCGGCCTCGGTGCTCACATCGGCCGCGATGCCGGCCTCCGCGCCGATCTCCGTCGCGACCCGCGTGATGAGCGCGTGATCGCGGGAGCAGATGGCGACCCGCGCGCCTTCCTTCACGAACTCTGCCGCGATCGCGCGGCCGAGGCCCTTGCTCGCGGCCGCGACGAGCACGCGCTTGCCGGCGAGGCCGAGATCCATCTAGTGGAGCGCGCCCAGCGCCAGGGCGACGAGGATCACGATCGCCAGGACGACGCGATAGATCACGAAGATCCGGAGGGAATGCGTCCGGAGGTAGCGGACGAGGAACGCGACCGCGGCGAAGCCCGAGACGAACGACACGACGAAGCCGATGGCGACGACGTCGAGCTGCGCGGTCAGTCCGGCGAGCTTTCGCGCGTCGAGCAGGGTCTTGAGGCCGGCGCCCAGGATGATCGGCGTGGCGAGCAGGAACGCGAAGCGTGTCGCGTCGGCGCGCTCGAGGCCACGAACGAGCCCGGCCGAGATGGTGATGCCCGAGCGCGAGATGCCCGGCAGGAGCGCGACCGCCTGCGCGGCGCCGACGATGATCCCGTCGACGAGCGTGACGCGATCGATCCGGCGCCGCTGCGTCCCGGCGCGCTCGGCCAAGACGAAGATCGCGGAGCCGATGAGCAGGCCGACGGCGATGTACGCGGTGCTCCGGACGGTCGTCGAGATCGTGGATTCGAAGAGCACGCCGGCGATTGCCGCGGGGATCGTGCCGACGACGATCGCGAGCGGAACGCGCCAGCGTCCGCGGATGACGTCGACGAGGAGCCCGACCCACGTTCCCGCGAAGTACAGGAGCACCGCGAGCGCGGTCCCGAGATGAAGCGCGACGTCGAAGGTGAGGCCGAACTTCTCCGGATCGAGCTTCAGCGCGTCGGACACGAGGATGAGATGCGCGGTCGAGCTGACGGGCAGGAACTCGGTGAGCCCCTGCACCAATCCGAGGATGAAGGCCGCGAGCTGATCGCTCATGTCCTAGCGGATGGTCGCACGGGCGGCCTTGAGCGCGCCGAGCGCCTCCCGCTCGTGGCCCAGGATCGTCTCGAGCGCCCGCGCGATCCCGCGCCGGTGGCCGGGGTCGAGGAAGCGCATGGCGACCGAGGCGTCGAACGGCTTGGTGCCCAGCTTGTCGAGCCCCTCGACCACGTACCCGTACGACTCCGCCGCGCGCAGGAGATCGCCGCCGGGCGTCGCGAACAGTGACCGCAGGCCGCGCAGGAACCGTCCGGCGGCCCGGCGCTTGTCCGCGAGGACGCCCCGCATCGCGTGATCCGCGAACGCGGCCGTACCGGCGTGCTTCGTGTCGGCCCATCGCGCGTCGTCACGAAGTGCCGCGGCCCAGCCCGCGAGGGCGGCCTCCGAGTCACCCGCGCCGGCGAGCCCGACATCGAGCCCGTCCTTCGCGACCGCGCCGCGGTCGGTCTCGGCCGCGCGGTCGAGGAAGATCGGCCCGCCGTGCTCGGCATCGATGAAGTCGGGCCACCCGATCCGGGTCGGCTTCTCATCCTTGTCGAAGAATGTCCGAACGAGATACCGGTCGTCGTCGGTATAGCCGACGATGAGCCCGTATTCGGGCGGCCCGATCGCGCCGCGGATGAGCGGAGGGAGCTTCTCGTCGATCGCCTCGCGGATCCTCGATCCGACGAGCGCGCGGAGATCCTCGTCGTAGGGCGGTGGCACGTCGTCGAGCTTCACGTTCGCGGCGCGCGCCGCGAGCGCGAGCGTCGCCGCGTCGCGCGGCGTCGCTGCGAGCGGGTCGAAGCCCGCGAGGTCGATCGTCGTCGTGAAGGCCGCGCCCGAGGCGCCCATCAGCCAGTCGTACTCGGTGTTCGTGGCCAGGGCGAGCGCCGCGGGGAACGTGCACTCGTGACCCGCGCCGAAGCGGAGCGGCGGGATGTCCTTCAACAGCTTGGTCAGGCGGTCACGCCCCTCCGATGGACAGCTGCGAGATGACGAAGGTGGGGCTGCCGACACCCGACGAGCCGAACGTGAGATCGCTGGCCACGCCGGCGATGGACGCGAGCAGCGACGTGAGATTGCCCGCGATCGTGATGCCCTGCACCGGGTACCTGCGCTCGCCGTGCTCGAGGTAGTCACCGGTCGCGCCGAGCGAGAACTCGCCCGAGATCGGGTCGATCGTATGCAGGTTGAGCAGGCTCGTGATCCGCAGCGAGCGGTCGAGCCCGCGCACGAGCTCGTCCGGCCCGGTCGGTCCGGAGGCGAGATGGAAATTCGCGGCGCCGATGCGACTGGGCGTCGCGTATGACCCTCGCCGTGCGTTGCCGGTCGGCCGCTGGTCCATCTTCTTCGACGTCTTCAGCGAGGAGAGGTAGCCGCGCAGCCTGCCCTTCTCGACGAGCGTGCGCGTCGTTGTCGCGACGCCCTCGCCGTCGAACGGCGCGGTGCGGAGCGCGCCGGGCGTGCGCGCGTCGTCGACGATCGTCACCTCGTCGCTCGCGACCGCTTCGCCGAGCTTGCCCGCAAAGAGGCTCTTGCCCTTGATCACCGCGTCGGCGGAGAACAGCGGCACGAGCGCACCGAGGAGCGACATCCCCATGTAGGGATCGAGCACGATCGGCAGTGTCTGCGTCTTGAACGGCTGCGCGCCGAGCTTGCCGATCGCGCGCTCGGCCGCGAGCCGGCCGATGGCCTCGGGGTCGATGGCGCCGTACTGCCGCTTCGCCGCACCGTGGTAACCGATCTGCCGCTCCTCGCCGACCGTCGCGACGGCCGAGGTCCCGACGCTGAAGTACGTCTCGCGGTACGTACCGCGTACGTCCGCGGTCGTGGCCAGGATCGTCGTCATCGTGCCGTCGCTGTACGTGGTCTTGCGGAAGCCGCTGATCCGCGGATCGGTGTTCTTCGCGGCGCGTTCGACGGCGAGCGCAACGTTCGTCCGCTCGAGCACCGAGCGCCCGTCGATCCCGGCTTCGTAGAGACCGAGGTCCGGGCTGTCGATCGTCGTCGTCGCGATCGAGACATCGGGGTCGGGCTCGGTGACCGAGGCGATGTCGCGCGCCGCGATCACGCAATCTTCGATGCCGCCAGGTGAGAGGTCGCTCGAATACGCGAAGCCGACGCGTCCGCCGCGCAGGATCCGCACGCCGATCCCGCGCTCACCGCGAGTGATCGCATTCTCGACCGCTCCGTCGCGGACCTCGATCGAGGTCGACTGCCCGTCGCGCAGGAATACCTCTCCGCCGTCGACGCGCAGCCCCTTGATCGACGAGATGGCGCGATCGACGACCGCCTCGTTCGGCAGCTTCTCGCTCACGCCGCCTTCACCTTGCCCCCGACGACGACGCTCGGGATACGAAGGGTCGGCTGAGCGTCCGCGACCGGCGCTCCCTGACCATCCTTCCCGCACGTCCCGACGGAGTAGCCGAGATCCGTCCCGACCATGTCGATCTCGCTCATGAGCTTGGGACCCTGGCCCACGAGCGTGGCTCCGCGCAGCGGCTCGGCCTGCTTGCCGTCGCGGATCCGGTAGCACTCGGTGATCTCGAACGCGAAGTTGCCGCTGATGACGTCGACCTGCCCGCCGCCCATGCCCTTCACGAAGATCCCGTCCTGCACCGACGCGAGGATCTCGGCAGGGTCGGACGTGCCGGGCGCGATCATCGTCGTGGTCATCCGGCAGATCGGCAGATGCCGGAACGATTCCCGGCGGCCGTTGCCGCTCTCCGGGATGGCCAGCTTGCGCGCGTGCTTCTTGTCCGTGAGGTAGGTCTTGAGGATGCCGTTCTCGATGAGGACGGTGCGCTGGGTCGGGGTCCCCTCGTCGTCCATCGCCGCGGTGCCGCGCCGCCCGGGATCGGTCCCGTCGTCGATGACGGTGATGAGCTCGCTCGCGACCTTCTGCCCGATCCGGCCGGAGTAGACGGACATGCCCTTGAGGTTGAGGTCGGCCTCGAGCCCATGCCCGACGGACTCGTGGATGAGCGTGCCGCCGGCGTCGCTTGCGAGCACGACCGTGTATGTGCCCGCGGGCGCGGGCTCCGCGGCCACGTTCTGGACGGCGAGGCGCGCGGCCGTCAGCGTCGTCTCCAGCACGTTCTCCTCGCTGAGCATCTCGAAGCCTTCGGTCCCGGCTTTGGCCTTGTAGCCCGACTCGAGCACGTCGCCCTGCTTCGCGATGACGAGCACGCCGAAGACGAGCCGGGTCCGGGTGTCCCTGCGAAAGCGGCCCTCGCTGTTGGCGACGGTCACGTCCTGCACGCTCTCGCGGTACAGCACGGTGACCTGATGGACCCGCGGGTCGTACGCCCGCGCGCGGTCGTTCGCGAGCTTCATGAGCTCGACCTTGCGCTCGATCGGCACGGTCCGGGGGTCGATCCGCACCGTCGACGGCCGCGGAAGCTCGTCCGCGGAGATGGCGGTCACCTCATGCGTGCCACCGTCGTCGGCAATGGCCGCGGCGGCGCGACCGGCGATCGCGAGGAGGTCGTCGCCGTCGTTCACGTTCCCGTTCGCATAGACGCCGCGATCGCCCGCCGTGACGCGGATGCCCGCGCCCTGATCGACGCCGGTGATCGCGTCCTCGAGCTTGTGGTCGTCCAGCGTGAGCGTCACGACGTTCTGCCGCTCCCAGAACATCTCGGCCCAGTCGCCGCCGCGCGAGAGCGCGGTGCGCAGCGCGCGGGCCGCGTCCTTCTCGGTGACGGTCATGGTGCGAGGCAGCGTTGCGGTAGCGATGGATCCGCCTCCCCTAGCGATGCGCGAGTTTAGCCCGCGCGCTCGCCGACGGCGGTGACGGTCGCGCTCCGCGTGCGCGGGCCGTCGAACTCGGCGAAGTAGATGCCCTGCCACCGGCCGAGCGCGAGCTCGCCGTCCCTGATCGCGACGGTGATGTCGCTCCCGACGATGACGGCCTTGATGTGCGCGGGGCTGTTGCCCTCCGCGTGGCGGTAGTCGCCCGCATCGGGGACGAGCCGCGCGAGCGTCACGAGGAGATCGCGCCGCACATCCGGGTCCGCGTTCTCGTTCACGAACACCGCGGCTGTCGTGTGGGCGACCGTCACGACGCAGATCCCCTTGCGGATCGCCATCTCCTTCACCTTCTCGGTGACGCGAGCGGTGATGTCGATGGTCTCGGTCTTGTTCTTCGTCTCGACGCGCAGCCCGAGGTGGGCGACCGTCACGCGGGAGCCGCCTTGGCGCCGTGCTCCGACAGGATCCGCGCGAGCACCGGTGCCGCGGCGTTGCCGCCGCTCACGACGAGGACCGTCGCGCCCCGCGGCGTGACCGCACCCGAACGCACCGCGGCGAGCGACGCCGCCCCTGAGGGCTCGACGAGCAGCGAGAGGCGCTCCAGGTAGTCGTACGTCGCGGACTCGAGCGCGGCATCGGTCACCGTCACGATGTCGTCGACGTATCTCCGGATGAGGTCGACGTTCAGCTGGTCGGTGCCCTTCGCCACGAGCTTGTCGGCCACGCTGTGCGGGTGCTCGAGGAACACCGGATACCCGGCCTCGCGTGAGCGGCGCACCGCGTCGGCGCCGTCCGGTTCGACGCCGATGATGCGGACCCCCGTCCGGCGTTCCTTGAGCGCGAGCGCCGCACCCGCGATCAGGCCACCGCCGCCGACGGGCACGACGACCGTGTCCACGTCCGGCACGTCGTCCAGGATCTCGAGGCCGATCGTTCCCTGGCCCGCCACGATGAGCGGGTCGGCGTACGGGTGCACGAACGTCTTGCCCTGCTCCTGCTCGATGCGATGCGCGAGCGCCAGCGTGTCGTCGTACATCGCGCCCTCGAGCCGGACCTCGGCGCCGTACGCGCGGCAGACGCCCACGATCGTCTCGGAGACGCCGAGCGGCATGACGACCGTCGCCGGCGCGCCGAGGCGCCACGCCGCGTACGACACGCCCTGGGCGTGGCTCCCGGCGGAGGCGGCGACGACGCCCCGGGCACGTGCCGCATCGTCGAGCGACGCGATCTTGTTCAGCGCCCCACGGACCTTGAACGTCCGGGTCGGCTTGAACGTCTCGATCTTGAGCAGGATGTCGGCCCCGAGCAGCTGCGATAGATAGGGGGATCGCTCGATGGGCGCGCGGGGAAGATAGCGGTCGATGACGACGCGCGCAGCCTCGACGTCGCGGATACCGAGCACCGCGCGACGATACTTCGAACGTGACCGACCGCGGCGAGGCCCGTGCGGGGGCGACCAGGACCCTCGCCGATGCGGGCGTGCCGACACCCGCGCTCGACGCCGACGTGGTGCTCGCGCACGTCCTCGGCGTACCGAAGGAGCAGCTCGTCGCGCACCCCGAGGTCGCGCTCACGCCGGCCGAGTCCGCGCGCGTCGCCGACATCGTCGCGAAGCGGGCCACGGGCGTGCCGGTCGCCTACCTGCGCGGCTTCAAGGAATTCCACGGCCTGCGGTTCACGGTCGATCCGCGGGTCCTCGTGCCGCGGCCGGAGACGGAGATCCTCGTCGACGCCGTGCTCGCGCACGCGGGCGACCGCGCGCTCAGCGTGGTCGATGTCGGCACGGGATCCGGCGCGATCGCGGTCACGCTCGCCGTGCGCGCGCCGCGGCTCCGCGTGATCGCGACGGACGTGTCCGCCGGCGCGCTCGCGGTGGCGCGAGCGAACGCGGCTGCGCACGGCGCCTGGGTCGACTTCCGTGAAGGCGATCTGCTCGCGCCGGTGACGCAGCCGGTGGACATCGTCGCCGCCAATCTGCCCTATTTGCGCGAGGACGAGCTCGACCGGCTCGCCGGCGATCGCACGTCGCTCGCGTTCGAGCCGCGCGTCGCGACCGTCGCCGG
>DASWFN010000105.1:0-2817 GCA_036394215.1 Candidatus Limnocylindria bacterium | reverse complement strand
GCGTCGGCGAACAGCTTCTCGAATTCCGACCACGGCACCGTGCGCTCCTTGCCGGCGATGTCACGTTGGAACGTCGCGTACGCCTGCTTGAACTGCCAGCGCTCGGCGAGCTCGAGCTCGCGCTCCTCGTCGACCTCGGTGAGGTGCTCCGAGACGATCAGCCGCAGCGCTTCGGATTCGCCGAGGTGCCGCGCGTCGGCGAACCGGCGCAGCCGCGCGCGCAGGTCGACCGGCATGCGGAAGTTCAGGGGCGCCGACGGGGTCGCGCGCCGCTTGGCGGGCATGACGAGATTGTAGTCATTCGGACTACGCAGCGGTCGTGGTTTCGCCGTCGGCGCCGAGTGCGTCCTCCGCCGCGCGCAGGAGGGCGCCGGTCGTGCCGATCTCGCTCGTCCACGTGGCGGCGCCGGCATGCACGTGCCACGTCGCGCCGTGGAAGGCGCGCACGCTCGAGGACATCGACCGCACGAGCTCGTCGACCCGCGCGCGGGCCAGCGTCGTGAGGCGTGCCTCGCGTTGCGGATCGTTCCCGCACGGAGCGACGATCGCGATGCCCTCGTCGCCATAGCGGAACGCGGTGACGTCGCCGCCGAACAGCGTCGTCGCGCCGCCGAGCGACGCCCGGATCGTGCGATGCACCATCGCCCGTCGGGTCGCCTCGTTCTGGTGATCGATCCCGATGGCCACGAGCGCGACGCAGAACGGCCGGCCTCCCTCGCGCGCTGAGGCAACCCGGTCACGCACGTAGGCGACGAGCACGCGCTCCTGGTACGCGTCCGCGACCTTCGCGCGGTAGATGGGCATGAACGGCTCCGCGATCGCCGGCGCGGGCCGCGGCGCGACGTCGCCGAGCAGCCGCATCACGCTCGGCATCACCGCCGTCCAGCGCTCCCGCTCGACCATCCGCTCCGCCGCGCCGAGCGCCGTGAGCGCGACGAGCCCGTCGCGCGCCGGCACGAGGTGCCCGCCCTCGAGGAGCGACTGGAGCGCCCGCCCGAACGCACCGGTCGCGAACGGGAGCTTCTCCGCCGCGACGCGTGCGAGGAGCGACGCCGGACGCGCGGGCGCGCTGCTCAGCGCGTCGAGCAGGTAGAAGCGGAAGAACGCCGTGGCGAGGCCGGTGCTTGCGGGACGCACATCTCCAAAGAGCGGCAGCGCCTTGCGCATTCGTAACGCCTTTTGGACGGCAGCCGCCGAGACTCGCCGGCGGAGGTGCCGATCAGATGGATACCAAGCAGCTCGTGCGGATCGCGGCGGCAGGCGAGGCCCTCGCCATGCTCGCCTTCGCGGCCGTCCACGGCGACAAGGATGCGATCGCGATCGGGGTCGTGAGCCTGATCGGGCTGGCGCTGCTGTTCTGGCGGCGTGCCGCCGGCGTCGGCGTCGTGCTGCTCGGCCTGATCTTCCTCGACGTCTCCTTTTTCACCGTGAGCGCGGCGGCCAGCCTCGCCGCGAACGGCGATGGCCTCGGGCCCGTCGCGCTGCAGGTCGGCCTCGCAGCGATCTCGATCGTCGGTTTGCTCGGCGTCGTCGGGACATTCCTGCGCCGGCCGCCGTTGGGCCGTTCGATCGGCCGGGCCGCCGCGGCCATCGCGATCGTCGCGGCGCTCGTGGCGATCGCGAGCACGGCCGGCGCGCTGCCGGCGCAGGCCGCCGCGTCCGGGTCGACCGCGCGGATCGAGACAAAGGACACGGCATACTCGACGAAGCAGCTGACTGCCCGCGCGGGCGAGGTCCGGATCAACATGACGAACGGCGATCTCTTCTGGCATACCTTCACGATCGATGCGCTCGGCGTCGATCTGCGTGTGCCGCTCTCAGGCAGGCGCAGCGCGATCTTCACCGCGCCGCCCGGCGTCTACGAGTAGTACTGCCAGATCCCCGGTCACGCGTCAGCCGGCATGCGAGGCACGCTCACGGTGCAGTAGCCGTCACCAGGCGACGAGCTTCCAGACCTCCGGCTCGGTCGTCCCGGCCTCGCCGATCTCGGAGAACAGCCGTACCGCGCGTTTGAGATGGCGCATCGAGTCGTCCTTGCGGCCGAGCGCGCGGAGGATGTCCGCGAGGTTGTTGTGCAGCGCGGCGGTGCGATGCCGGTCGCCCGACGCCTCGCACTCCGCGAGCGCCTGCTCGGTGAGCCCGAGCGCGTGATCGAGCTCACCGGCGTCCTTCAGCGCGAGCGCGAGATTGTTCAACGCCGCCACGTGCGCCTGGCGATCGCCCAGCTCCTTGGCGATCGCCACGCTCGTCTCGAGGTGCGCCCGCGCGCCGGTGGCGCCGAGGATGCCGAGGATGTTGTGCGCTTGGGCGAGGGCGTGCTGGTCTTTCGATCGCTCCGCCAGGCCGAGGGCCTCGCCGGCCAGACGCTTCGCCCGCGCCTCATCGCCGGAGCGATGGGCCGCGAGGCTCCAGTCCGCGAGGATCCGGGCCTTCTCGCCGCCCTCGCTCGCCTTGTGCGCCGCCGCGTAGCGGCGCTCGGCGTTCGTCCAGTCGCCGCGGCGGTGGTGGACCTGGGCGAGCTTGTGCTCGATCGCGGCCCGCCCGCTCGCCGGAGCCTTGGCGGCGGCCGTCTCGTAGCTCTCGATCGCGCGGCGGTAATCGCCGTGGAGGGTGTGGAGGTCGCCGACCGCGGCCGCGGTTCGCACCTCCGGCGGTGCCGGCTCGTCGCGGAGCGTGCCGGCCTCGATCGCATCGCGCATCAGGCGGGTCTCCGCTGCCGGTGCGACCCCGAGCTCCTGATCGAGCAAGCGCACCGCATCGCGATACTGGCCCAGCGCCGCCGCGCGATCGCCCGATCGCGCGTAGAGGCGCATGAGG
>DASWFN010000104.1:0-6210 GCA_036394215.1 Candidatus Limnocylindria bacterium | reverse complement strand
AGCACCTCTCGCACGAACCCGGGAGCGAGCGCTCCCGCGATGGCGACGAGCATGTAGGTCAGCGCGATGTACACGAGCGACCAGACGACCGGCGGGTGCCGCCGGAGATACGCGAACGCTTCGCCAACGCCGCCGATGGTCTCGGCGACGGCGGCGCCCGCGACGGCCACGCCCAGCGGCCTTTCGCGCATCGGCGGCGGAACGCTCGGCACGGTGAGGCACAGGAGCGCGGCGCCGGCGAACATCGCCGCGATGACCACGAAGAGGACGGTGTATCCGGCGATCGCGATCACGATCGGCGCGAGGATGATGAAGCCGACGAGGAACGCGCCGTTGAACGTGAACGTGAAGAGCGAGTTCGCGACGAGGAGGTCGCGCTTGCGCACGATCGCCGGGATCGTCGCCGACTCCGCGGGCACGAAGAACACCGTGATGGCGGCCACGAGGAAGTTCACGATGTACGCGGTCGTGACGCTCTCGCCCAGCAGGAGGAGCGGGATGACCGCGACGGCGCGCAGGGCATTCGTGATCACGAGCACGCGGCGCCGGTCGGTGCGATCGACGATCACGCCGGCGAACACCCCGAAAACGACGGCCGGGAGGATCGCGAGGAGGATGAGGATGGACGACGAGGTGTTGGACTTCGTGATCTCGCCGACGAGGACGATGAGGGCGAACGTCGTCGCGTTCGCCGCGACCTGGGACAGGATCTGCGCCGCCCACAGCGCGAGGAAGGCGCGGTTCTGCAGGATGCCGCGGTCCGCGGCGCCGGTGATCCTGTCCATCGGAACGGCCGCTACTCGGCCGGCGCCAGCGGACCGCGCTCGACGAAGCGCTTGATGTCGCGCTCGAGCTCGCTACGCGCGATGAGCACCCGCCGGCTGCACGTCGTGCAGCGGACGCCGATGTCCGCGCCGAGGCGGACGACCCGCCAGGTGTCACCGCCGCAGGGGTGCTGCTTGCGCAGCACGACGAGGTCGTCGAGGTACAGGGGCAGCGGCGGCTTCGGCATCAGGAGGGCGAGTTTAGGTGCGGCGCTCAGCGCGGCGACGCGAGCGCGGCAAGGTCGAGCACCGACTCCTTCGCGACGGTGAAGCGCGTCCGCGGGTAGATCAGCTCGAACTGACCCTGGATGCCGCCGGTGCGCGTGATCGCGACATGCATGACCTCGGACGCGCCGACGGCCTTCACCGTCCATGGTCCGTTCAGCTGGCGGCCGTCGAGAAGGATCGTCCGTTCCGGCCCCGGCGCGTACCACGAGCGTGGGCCGACGCGGACGTCGTTCACCGCGATCGCCTCCGCACCAGCGTTGCGAAGCTCGTTCGTCAGGTCGCTCATCGCGCGGTCGTCGAAGGTGCCGTCGATCCGCATGCTGATCCCCTGCCCGCGGACCGGGCTCAGGGCGGTGAACACCTTCAGCTGGTCGATCTCGTGCTGGCTCTCCGCGAGCGATCCCCTACCGCTCGAGACCGACTCGCGCGCGGCGTTCACCCGGAGGCGGAGGTCGAAGATCTCGTCGCGGAGCGAGTTGTTGCGGTCCGAGAGATTCGCGATGAGCGTCGTCAGCGAAGCGGGCGTCTCCAGCTGCAGGCTGCGCGAGTACACGTCCTGCGAGCGGAACTGCGTGACGACGAGGACCCCGAGGAAGAGTGCGACGACGGTCGCCGCGATGCCCCCGGCGCTCGATCTCACTGCGGGACCGCGACGCGCACCGCGAGCGCACCGTCATACGCGGGGACGCTGATCGCGCTCGCGCGCGTGACCCGGAACCCAAGGCCCTGCACGTCGCGCCGGGCCTTGATGTCCTTGAGCTGGCTCGGATCGTCGAACGCGCCGAGGACGGCGTTCTGCGGTCCGATGACCGGGATGTTGAACGGCGGGGAGAGGAGCGTGCCGTTCACCATGATCGTCGAGCCGACGCAGTACACGCTCGTCGTCGCGATGACGCGCTGGCCGTTCACCGCGATCGCCTGCGCGCCGCCGCGCCACGCGGTGTTGAGGATGTCGGTGAGGTCGGTCGAGTGGCAGATCGCCTGGTCGAGGTTCGCCGCGCCGGGCGCGACGGTGTGCGAGTCGTCGAGCTGGACGACGACGCCGTCGCCGGTCATCGGCGCGAGGCCCGCCTGCCCGCGCAGCTCCGTGATCCGTTTCTGCAGCTCGCTCGCGGCGCCGCTCTGCGTCGACGCGTTCGCCTGGATCGAGTCGAGCTGCGCGCGCAGGTCCTGGAGCTGGGCCTTGAGGTCGTTCTGCTCCTTCTGGAGCGCGAACGCCGCGTCGGTGAGCGGCGCGTTGTAGCGGACCGCGATCTGGCTGCGCTCCTGCTGGCCCTGCCACTGCGCCGTCACGAGGAAGCCGAACAGCGTCGCGGGGAGGAGCAGCGCGAAGGCGTGCTTGAGCCGCTGCCGCTTCGGATCGGGCGCCGCGGCGATGGCCGTCACCCCTTCAGTGTCACACGCGCCAGGAGCTGATCGACCGCCGCTCGCTCGTCCGGTGTGACGTTCCGGTCGCGCTTTCGCCACTCCGCGACGGCAGGGAGGACGCGCGCGAAGTCGGCATCGCCGGCCGCGGCGACGAACGCGTCCCGGCCCGGACGCGGAGCGTGGATCAGCCCAACCGGCTGATCCGCGCCCCTCGGTTGCGACGAGGTCGACCGAACGCGGCCAATAGAGCGCCGCCGTGTGGCCCGACCAGCCCGCTTGCGTGGGCTCCCGGTTGTTCGCGGCTCTGTCGACCGGCGAATCCCCCCGGCGCGTCCACGGCGGGACCGGCATCGTTTGAGCCCCAGGCGCGGCCATTCCGCGCCGATCGCCAACGTGCGTCGAGGATCCGCTTCACGTCGCCGTGCGGCGTGTCACGCGTGATGGCCGAATCACTTCCCCGCCGAAGCACGTTGGTAGCCGCGATCGCATCTGCCGAGCCGGCGTTGCCGCATTGGGCACACTGAAAGCGCTCGCCGTGTCGATTCGTTGAGGACGTGAACCAACACCGCGGGCAGCTCTGACTCGTGTAGGCAGCGTTCACGACCGTGAGCCCAACACCGTTGAGCTCGGCCTTGTACGTAAGGCGCTGATGCAAGTAGCCCTTCAGCCAGCGCGAGAGCTTTCGATTCAGCTCTCGAGACAATGGCGAGGTCCGAAACGTGAGGTCCTCGCAGTAAAGACGCGCGACACTCGCTTGCTCACGGAATAGCTCATTCAGGGCGGAGTCGACATGCTGACGTAGCTGCGCACGGTCCCGATCGAACCGCCGCTTGGCTCGTCGCGCGCCAAGATTCGCGCGCCGCATCCGTTTCGCCTTGTCCCGTTCTGAGTTACGGAGCGACCGTTCGTGCGCGGCCACCCGACGACGGGCTTTCGAAGCGGCGACGGCGCGGTCCGCGATCTTGCCGATGAGTGCTCCCGCGCCGACGCCATACGCCGCATCAGTGCCCGCCGTCGTCGCGAGGGTGACCAGCGTGGTGAAGCCCTTGTCGATGCCCGCAGCGATGTCGCCGTCACGGGCTCCGCGACGCCGGTGTCCAAGGACGAAGAATGTCACCCGGTCCTTCACAACGACGCGGATGGTCGGCCGGCTGGCCGGCAGCCCGGTACGCGACGTGAACTCATCGAGCCCAGAGCCTGCGAGTGGAATATTGATGCGCTCCCTAGGAACGAGCCCGGTGACGGCTAGCCAAGCGCCACGGAAATGGCGGTCGTCCGGGCGGTCGAACACGCGGTACAGGTTGCAGTCGAGATCGAACCAGAGTCTGTTGCTGATCCTGGGCATCCGGCCTCGCGATCGAAGCACGATGCGCCGAAGCCGGCGCCACAACCGCCCCTGAGATGGATCCCAGCGCGGATCCGTCTGGCCGAGTACGCACGACTGGAGGAGACTCGGCGTCCGAAGCACGCGCAGCGAATCCTGCTTCTCATCGGAGTTGAGAGTCGCGTCGCGGAAGATCTCGATCACCGCGCGGCGGATCGCTGACTGCCAGCTCGCACGCAGGATCCCAATCGTCGTTTCCAAGCAGACCTTGTTCTGATGAACACTCAGATCGCGAACAAGCCAACCGAGGCGGCGGCGCTGCTCCACTAGTCGTCGCTGGTCGCTGAGGATCGCGTCGAGGTGCTGCGGATGCCAGTAATTCCTGAGGTACCGCTGTCGGCCGCGTGCGAAACGCCTGCCGAGCTCAACGACCTGGAGCCGTTTCTTCCGGGTTAGGCCTATCGCCGCGTCACGACGGATCATTCGTGGCACGAGGCCCGGGAGACGGTCGCGCATCGAGTTATCTAGACAGATTGCGGAAGTCGTGGCAAGAGCCTCGATAATCCTTAGCACCGGGGCTGTAGCTCAGGGGATAGAGCAGGGCCGTCCTAAGGCTCGTGTCGTGGGTTCGATTCCCACCAGCCCCTCCCGCGTTACCGGCGTTGGATCGCCGGCGGCAGCACGATGACCGGCGAGGCACCCGGGCGGCGGACGTCCACCGCCGGCACGGCGGTGATCGATGGCGTGATCGCCGGCGTCACCTCCGGAACGATCGCGGCCGGATGCGCCGTCGCGGCGGGCAGGTGGGCCAGCATGACCGCGCCGAGCACGGCGCCGCCGACGGCCCAGGCCACGTAGAACGGCCAACGCGCTTCGCGCGCGTCGGTCTCGGGATCGAGGTCGACCAGCGGACCTGCCGTCATGTCCGAGGGAAGTAACGCCCGGCGGCGAAGCTCGTGACGCTGACGAGGATCGATGCCATCACTGTGAGGGCGAGCCACATCCCGCCGGGGCCGCCATCGGCCGCACGCACTGGGGCGGCGCCGGCCCGTGCCGCGATCAGACCGCTCCCGGTCGTCGGCGCCACGACATCGCCGACGAACACGACGGCCGACATGCCCGGGTGCAGCGGGCAGGTGTACGGGTAGATGCCGGCCTCGGCAAAGTCGTGCGAGAACGTGTCGCCCTTCATCAGCGCCGACTGAGGTGCTCCCCAGCCGATGCCGCTCACGATGTGCGGCAGATACGGGTCGGCATTGGTCCAGGTCACCCGCGTCCCGATCGGTACGCGGAGTACAGCGGCCTGGAATGAGCAATCCGCGATCTTCACGTTCGGATCGGTGCTTTCGGTCGGGACGGATCCGTTGACGCAGTGTCCGCTTCCCGCGAGCGCAGGCGCGCAGAGCGCCAAGAAGGTCAGCAGGGCGGCAAGGACCGCCGGGATCATGCGGGCCATCGCACACCTCCGGTGTTCGACCTCCCTACAACGGAGGGCCGCCGGCGGTTCCCGCGCGGTCTCGCCCTAGTACCGCACCGCCTGCGCCGCCTCGAGGAGCGGGCCGGGGGCCACGCCGGCCGCGACGGCCACCCCGGCGGCGACGAGCATGACCGCGATCGCGCGGCGCGACCGCGGCGGCGCGACCGCATCGAGGCGTGGCGGCGAGAAGCACGCGAACAGGATCCGCAGACCGCAGGCGGCCGTCGCGACGCTCGCGAGCGCGCCGACGACCACGAGCCAGAGGAGCTGCGCGCGCACCGCCGCTTCGAAGACGTAGAGCCGGGACAGGAACCCGGCGGTGGGCGGCAGGCCGGCGAGACCGAGCAGGAGCACGCCGAGTGCGAGGACCGCGAGTGGTCGCCGCCGCGCGAGACCGGCGAGATCCTCGAGCGTCGGAGCATCCGCCGCGACGAGGCTCACGACCGCGAACGCGCCGAGCAGCAACGCCACATCGACCGCGAGCGCGAACGCCGCCGCGGGTCCGGCGAACGCGGCGACCGCGATCGCGACGTAGCCCGCCTGCGACACCGCGAGGTACCCGAGGAGCCGTCCGAGGCGCCGTTCGGTCAGCGACGCGAGCGCGGGGATCATGACGCTGACCGCCGCGAGCGTCGCGAGCGACACCTCCCAGTCGAGCGCCGTCTCCCCGCTCTTCGTCGCCGCGGCCAAGCGGAGGAGCGCCCCGAACGCCGCTACGCGCCCGACGATCGCGACGAGCGACGACACCGGCGCACGCGGCGCGTCGTGCACCGCGACCGACCAAGCGCCGAACGGCAGAAGCGTCACCTGCGATGCGACCCCCGCAAGCGTCAGGGCGAGGCCCGCGAGATAGAGCGGGTTGCGCGTCGCGCGACCGAGGCTCGCGTACGCCGTCTCGCCCGACGCCGCATAGAGCAGCGCCACGCCATACGCGACGACGGCGAGCGTCGTCGCGCCCACGAGGAGCCGTCCGGCCCGGCCGCGCGCCG
>DASWFN010000103.1:0-2060 GCA_036394215.1 Candidatus Limnocylindria bacterium | reverse complement strand
GCCGCGGTGGGGGTCTGCGCCGACATGTCGCTCTCCTTCGCGCGCTATGCTGATCCTATGCTTCGCTCAGTATCTGCGCCGTGCAGAGAATGTCCATATCCTGCGATACGGAACGGCCGCTCGTGAAACGGACCCGGAACGAGCTCCTGCAGGCGATCCGGAGCGGCTTCCAGCAGACGAGCGGACAGTCCGTGCTGCTGAGCCAGGTGATCGCGGACAAGGTCGGCCTTGCCCCCAGCGACCTCGAGTGTCTCGGGTTCCTCGAGGACGGCGGCCCGATGACCGCGGGCCGCTTGGGTGAGCTCACCGGACTGACGAGCGGCGCGGTGACGCGGCTGATCGACCGGCTCGAGCGGGCGAAGTACGTACGCCGGCGCCGCGATCCCGAAGACCGGCGCAAGGTCGTGGTCGAGCTCGTGCCGGGACGGCTGAAGGAGTTCGCGCCGTTCTACGGCCCGCTGGCCCGCGGCGCGACCGAGGAGCTCTCGCGCTACAGCGACGCCCAGCTCGCGCTCATCGCCGAGCTGCTCGAGCGCATGGTCGCCTTCGGTCGCGGGCAGATGCAGCGCATCCAGGCACTTCCGGACAAACCCCGCCGCAGGCGTTAGCCCGCGACGGGCTGCTGCACCACCGGCAACGTGTGGATCGCGCGCGGCACGAGCAGCACCGACGCGCGCTGCGGGCGGCCGATGTGCTCGTACGCGATGTCGAGGGCCTCCTCGACGTCGACGGCGGCGCGCAGCTTCGCGAGCCGGACGACCTCGGGCGCCTCGGACGCGGCGACGACGATCTGGCACCACTGGAGCGTGAGCGCCACCATGACCGCGCGCTGCTCGCCGCCCGCGAAGTGCCGGCGCGCCGCCTCGACGACCGCGGCCGGGGACTCCGCGGCTTCGAGCGCGTGGAGGAACCGCTGCTCCCCCGCCCCCTCGCCGGCGCCCTCGTCGAGCTTCGCGGGGAGGATGATCGACCCGCCCTCACGGACCACCGGAGTGGGCGCGAAGCGCAGATACGTGGCCGCGCGCGACGCCTGGTAGAGGTTCACGTCCTTCGGCGCGCCGACGCCGGCGATGGCGATGTCGTACTGCTTGTAGATCGGCCGGGTGTAGATCGCCGCGGCTTTCGCGACGAGCTCGGCGAGCACCGCGTCCGGGTCGCCCGACGCGACGGCGACGACGCGCTCGCGGTCATCGGTCACGACGTTGATGCAAAAGCGGAGGCCCGCGCGCCGAGCGATCTCGCGGACGGTCTCGTGGAACGGATTGCCGTCGATGCGCCCGAGCCGCACGCCGGGATCCTCGAGGAACTTCATGCCGTGGGTGGCGGTGATGACGGGCTCGCCGCAGCACCCGATCGCGACCGTCTTGCGGCCGCCGGAGTAGCCGGCGTACTGGTGCGGCTCGACGATCCCGGTCGCGACGACCAGATCGGCGTCCTTCACGATCCGCTGGGTGAAGCCCGGCACGGCGTAGGGCGGGATCGAGCCGAGGTCCGCCCACGCCGCAGGGTCGCGGCCGTTCGAGTCGACGACGCGCACTCGCGAGACGACCGCGTCGCCGAGCTTCTCGCGCTTCTCGGCGTCGGTGGTCGCGCGGTGGAGCCCGACCGCGACGATGATCGTGATGTCTTCGTCCGCGATGCCGCCGGCGTTCAGCTCGTCGAGGAGCGGCGGGACCAGCACGCCGTCGGGGCAGGCTCGGGTGAGATCGGTGACCGCGACGACCGCGCGCGGCCGCCGCGATCCGGCGGCGCGCGTCGCGTCGGCGGCGAGCTCGCGGAGCCGCGCGGACCCGTGCGGGGCGGCGAGGCTCTCCCGCGCCGCCATGCCGAGATCGCCGACCGGCGTCGCCGGGGCGGACTCGACCACGTCCACGTCGAACCACGGCTGGACCATGAACTCGATCTCTTCGTGGCCGTACGGGACGCGGAGCATGCGCTCGCCACCGGGGGGTGCGTTCTGCACGTAGACGACGATAGGCGAGACAGCGCGTCCGGCCGGGCCGGGCTATGCCCGCCCCGGCCGAGCCCCATTCAAGGGACCAGCTACATCAGGCCCAGCA
>DASWFN010000102.1:0-6254 GCA_036394215.1 Candidatus Limnocylindria bacterium | reverse complement strand
GCCGGCTACACGGCGCGGGCCATCGACGGGATCGCCGACGCGGGCTGCACCGGCGCGCTGCTCTGGTGCTACGCGGATTACGCGCGGGGCATCTGGGCCGAGCCGCCGCTCGACCTCGCGGTGCACGAGCGGCACTTCGGTTTGTGGCGGGCCGATGGCTCGCCGAAGCCCGCGGTCGCTGAGCTCGCGCGCTGGCGGGACGTGCAGCGCGCGCCCGCGCCCGACGACGCGTGGATCGACCTCCGCCGCGAGCGCTTCTTCACCGAGCCGCTGGCGAACCTCGTCCGCCTCTACCAGGCGTACCGCGCTCGCGAGTAGCGATGACCGACGCCGACCCGGTGGGGTGGGCCGCGCCGCGCATCGCGGCGCTGGCTCGCGGACGGGTCCTCGACCTCGGCTGCGGCGACGGCCGCTTCCTCGCGCCGGGCGCGATCGGTCTCGATCTGGATCGCGAGAAGCTCCGCGCGGCCCGCGAGCGCTCGCCGCTCGTCGTGCAGGCCGACGCGCACGCGCTTCCGTTCCGGGATGCGACGTTCGACACGGTCATGGCGAACCGGATGCTGAACGACGCCGGCCGCATCGACGACGTGCTCGAGGAGATCGCCCGGGTCCTGCGGGCCGACGGCACGCTCGTCGTGCTCACGCGCGCGCGGCGCAAGCCCGAGGCGGATCGCGTGGATCCGGAGAACGGAGCGGAGCGGCTGGGCCGCTATTTCGCGGCGGTGACGGTGGATCGCGAGGGCGACGGCGCGCTGTTCGCGGCTAGGACGAAGCGGGAGCGATGAAGACGCAGTCCTTGCCATGGCGCTTCGCGTCGTAGAGCGCGGCGTCGGCGCTCCGGAACAGCGAGTCCTCGTCGGTCGCGGAGCGCGGGAAGCCGGCGACGCCGATCGATACGGTCCCGCTGACGCTCGCCCCGTCCGCTGCGACGACCGTCGCGCCGGCGACGGCGACGCGGATCCGCTCGGCGACGAGCGCCGCGGCCTCCGGGGTCGCGTCGGGCTGCAGCACGAGGAACTCGTCGCCGCCGAATCGGGCGACCACGTCGCTCGTACGCACGTGCGACTGCACCGAGTGGGCGATCGCGAGAAGGTGGCGGTTCCCGGCCTCGTGGCCGAATCGGTCGTTCACGTCCTTCAGCGAGTCGCTGTCGATGACGAGCAGTGAGAGCGGCCGGCCGCCACGCTTCGCGCGCTCGATCTCCTCGTGCAGGCGCGCTCGGAAGTGCCGGCCGTTGTATACGCCGGTGAGCTCGTCGGTCACCGAGAGCCGGCGCACGGCCTCGTGCGCGGCGGCCGCGGAGATCGCGAGCGACGCCTGGTTGGCGAGCGTCTGCGCGAAGCGATAGTGCTCGGCGCTGAAGGCGTTGACGCCCATCTTCACGGCGCGGATCACCCCCAGCAGGCGCTGGTCCGCGATCAGCGGAACGACGATCGCGGACTTGTGCTCGAGCGACGTGCCGGTCACGGGGATCGCGCGCGGGTCGGCGACCGCGTCGGCGATGAGCGCGGGCTCGCGATGCTCGGCGGTCCAGCCGACGATGCCCTGCCCGAGCTTCACCTTCGTGCCGCGGACCGTCGACTCGTACTCCGGCGAGTAGTAGATCGGGTCGTAGACCATCGTCGCGACCTCGAGCCACTCGGTGTGCTCGTCCCAGAGATAGACCGCGGTGGAATCGGCGGTGGTGACGCGCTGGAACGATTCCACGACGGTCTGGAGCGTTTCATCACGGTCGAGCTGCGCGGCGCGGCGAGCGACCTCGTTCACGGCCTGAAGCTCGGCGATGTCGCTGCGGCGGGCGGCGTGCTCGCGCGCGTGCATGAGGGCGAGCGACACGAGCCCGGCGAAGGCCGACAGCAGCCGCTCGTCCTGGAGCGAGAACGCGTCCGTCTTCGGGCTCTGGACCGTCAGCACGCCGAGGAGATCGTCGCGCGCGATGAGCGGCACGCAGATCTCCGACCGGCAGGTCGGAGTGACCGCGATGTAGCGCGGATCCGCTGACACGTCGCCCACGTTCAGGATCGCGCGCATGCGCGCGGCGGCGCCGGTCAGCCCGCGGGCCGTGGACATCCGGTACGAACGCACGGCCGCGTCCTCGGCGCCCTCGCCCGCGGCCGCGCCGGTGTAGAGCTCGTCACGCTCGCGGTCGTACAGCAGGAGGTAGCGGATCGCGTAGCCGAACTGCTCGCCGAGCATCTCGGTCGCCTGCCCGAGCACGCTCGCCTCATCGGTCGCCGCGTTCAGCAGCGATTCGGCGGCGCGCATGAGGAGCGAGACCTCGTTGATGCGTGGTGGGGTCGGTGGAGTGCTCACGGTCATCTGCGGAACACCTTACGTGCCAGCACGCCTTCGACGGCACCGCGAGAGGGAGTACGGACGTCCTAGCGAACGAGCCGGGCTGGGACCCCCGCCAGGGGGAGCGAACGGAGCGCTTTCCCCGTTTTCGCATCGAGCACGAGGACCTGCGCCGGGTCGCGCTTGGCCATGACGATCTCGTCGCCGCCCGCGAGCGGCCCGCACTCGATTCCTGCCTGGATCGCTTGGAGCCGTGGCGTGATCGCGTAGCGGCGCCCGGCGGTCCCTGCGGCCGTGCACGCGTGGATCGTGCCGTCGGCAGCGACCGCGACCTGTACCCCGATGCTGCTCGCCCGGCCCTGCGTCCCCTGCGGGAACGGCGCGGGCAGCTGGACGTCGCGCCAGTGCGGCGGATCGTCGACCGCGTACACGTGCACCCCGAGGCCGCCCGGCCCGCCCGATTCGAAGGCGACGACGCCGGCCACCGCATCGCTGATCCGGAACGCGGCGGGCGGGGCAAAGGACGCCCGGGACAGGCCGATCCGCGACGTCTCGGCACGCGTGGCGACGTCCACGTACGCGAGCTGCGTGCTGCGCGAGTCCCAGAGCGGCACGACGATCGACCGGCCCACGAGGGCGGCGGACCCCGCCGAGAGGCTGAACCGGATCGGCTCAAGGGCCTTGCGCGTCACCAGGTCGATCGGGACGAGGGCGCTCGTGCTGTTCGTGACCTGGAGCGCGAAGAGCGTTCGGCCGTCGCCGGTCGGGACGAGCGACGCGAGCGCAGGGCCGACGCCGAGATCGACGCTCGCGAACGTCGCGCCGGTCGTCGCGTCGAGCATGACCACCTTGCCATCGGCCAGGCCGACGTAGAGGGAGCGCCGGTCCGGCGACACCGCGAGCGCGGTGATGCGCCCGCCCGCAGCGAAGAGCTCGCGCGTGCCGGCGACCAGGTCGATGGCCTCGATCTCGCGGGCATCGGCCTCGTCGGCGCTGCGTGAGATCGCGACGAAGATGACCGAGCGCGCAGCCGATGCGGGCGCGAGCGGCCCGATGCCGAGGACGAGTGACGCGGCGCCCGCCGCGACCAGAAGAAGGAGGAGGGCCACGCCGAGAGCGATGAGCGGTCGGCGCATCAGAGCCTCAGTATGGAGAGCGATCGTGGACGAGCGCGTGATCGTGACGAGCGAGCCTCTCAACGCGGAGACCCGCCTCGAGCTGCAGGCCGGGCCGCTCACGCCGGCGCCGCGCCACTACGTGCGCAGCCACTTCACCTTCTCCGAACGGGCCGAGGCCATCCTGATCGGCGGCGCGGTCGCGCGCCCGCGCACCGTCGCCCTCGACGAGGTCCTTGCGCTGCCGTCGCGGACCACCGCCGTGACCCTCGAGTGCGCGGGCAACGGCCGGTCGTTCCTCGATCCGCCCGCACCCGGCGAGCAGTGGAGGCTGGGTGCCGTCGGCACCGCGGAGTGGACCGGCGTGGCCCTCCGTTCGCTCCTCGAGCCCGCCGGGCTCTCGGCGGGGACGGTCGAGATCCTGTTCCGCGGCGCCGACCGCGGCGCGGTGAAGGACGCCGGCGGCGTGATCGCGTTCGAGCGCTCGCTGCCGCTCTCGCGCGCGCTCGCGGACGATGTCCTGGTCGCATACGCGATGAACGGCGCGCCGATCCCCGACGAGCACGGTGCACCGGTCCGGCTGATCGTGCCGGGCTGGTACGGGATGGCCTCGGTGAAGTGGCTCGCCCAGATCATCGCTCTCGAGGCGCCGTTCCGGGGCTTCTTCCAGGCCGCGCGCTACGTCGTCGGCGAGGAGCCGCTGCGGAGCATCAAGCCACGCGCGGTCATCGTCGCGCCGCTGGCCGACGTGCGCTCCGCTCCCCTCACGGTGCGGGGCTACGCGTGGTCCGGTCAGGGCGGCATCGCGCGCGTCGAGCTCTCGACCGATGGCGGCGCGACGTGGCGCGAGGCAGCGCTCGGACCGGAGCGCTCCACCGCCGCGTGGCGCGAGTGGCGGACCGACTGGACGCCGGCGCCGGGAACGTACGACCTCCTCGCGCGTGGGACCGACCGCTCCGGTGAGACGCAGGGCCTCGAGCAGCGACGGACCGCGCTCGGCTACATGAACAACGCGGCTCAGCCGGTGCGCGTCGTCGCGCGCTGACGCCGTCGCGGCCACAGCGGGCGGAGCGAATCGTCGCCCACGAGAACGCGAGGCTCAGGATGCGGCCGAGCTGACGTCCGACGAACGCAACGATCGCGCCGATGGGGAGCATCGCTCGGGATGTCGAACGAGCCATGCCGCCACGTCCTCGAACAGGGCCTGCGCGCCAAGGATGTTCGACTCCGCGCCCGAGTGTGGGTTCACGCGGTCGCCGTCAACGCCGTCGGCCACGCGGCCCGCGGTGCGGTCGTACACCGGCAGCCCGGCGGGGTTACGGCCGTCGAACCAGGCTCGCGCGTCGTGCGCCGCGGCGGCGTACTTCGGCTCGCCGGTCGCGGCGCGGAGGCGCTCGAGCGAGAAGACCGCCGACGACGCGCCGTATGGCTGCACCGTCGGGAGGGCGAAGCCGCCCGCGATGATCGGAAGGAGGTAGGCGTCGGCGCTGCGGCGCGCGACCTCGAGCAGGTCCGGTCGAACGAGCGCGCCGCTCGCGACGGCGAGCACGCCCTCCTGGATGTGACCCCAGAGGTGCGGCTGTTGGGCGTCGTGCGCGTCGACGAGGATGTCGCCGCGGCGCTGCGAGACGATGTCGTCGCACCAGCCCGAGATATCCGCGGCGAAGTCCCCGGCATCGAGCGCGGCGAGGACCTGGATCGCACGCACGTCGGAGCCGGGGGGCCGCTGATCGAACCAGACGCGGGCGCGCTCGTAGTCCGCGCGGGCGCGCCGGTCGCCGAACATCCGCCACACCTTCGCCATCGCACGCGCGCCGCGGGCGTGCCAGAACGACGAGCCGTCGGCGCGCGACGTGGCGCCGTCGACGTTGAGCGCGCCGTTCCAGTCGAGGACGAAGTTCAGGAACCGGCCGTCGGCCTGCTGCGTCCAGCGGCAGAAGCCGAGCAGACCATCGACCCAGGTCCGCGCGACAGGCGAGCCGGTCCGCTCCCACAGATCGCACCACAGCACGAGAGCGCGCGACGCATCGTCGAGGCAGGCGACGCCCTCTTCACCGGTCTCGCGCGCACCGAAGTGCGAACCCGTCTCGTCGGCATAGATCGCGAGGCCGAGCGCATGCCGATCGGGCACATCGAGGGTGCGGGCCAGCGAGACGAGGCGATCTAGCACGGTTCGAGGCTGTCGAGGATCTCCTGCACGTCGAAGTCGGCGGCAGCGACGACCGAGTCGGCCGCGCCGTAGTACATCCGGATGCGCTCGTTGCGGTCGTCCAGCGGCACGACCCCGCACGAGAACACCGTGTCGTTGAAGAGCCCCATGGTCTCGTAGATCTCGGTGGGACTGTGGATCGGGCGCGGCGAGCGCGCGATGACCCGGCGCGGATCCTCGAGGTCCATCAGCACCGCGCCCATCGCGTACGTCGTCTCGCGGTCCACGCCGTGATAGAGCTCGAGCCAGCCGCGCTCGGTGCGGAAGGGGACCGCCGACGCGCCCGTGCGCAGCTCGTCCCACATCCCCCACCGCGGCATCGCGAGCGGCTGATGCCCGCCCCACCGCAGCTTGTCGTCGGAGAACGCGATCCAGACGCCGAAGATCCGCGCGAACGACTGCGGCATCGGCCGCGTCAGTGCGACGTACCGGCCGCCGACCTTCTCGGGGAAGATCACGACGTCCTTGTGGTCGGGGAGGAAGATGACGCCCTTGCGATCGAACGTCTTGAAATCCGTCGTCGTGGCGAGGCTCGTCGTGATGCCCCACCGCGAGACCGACACGTACGTGATGTGGTACTCGCCGTCGATGAACGTGATGCGCGGGTCCTCGACCCCGTATTCCTCGAGCGACCG
>DASWFN010000101.1:0-7953 GCA_036394215.1 Candidatus Limnocylindria bacterium | reverse complement strand
CAACGGCGTCGAGCTGCGACTCCACGTCTGCCGCGGCTGCTACCGCCCGACCGAGCTCGAGTACCGCATCGCGTGCGAGACGTCGGGCATCCCGTACGAGCCGCTCGGGATCCGCGAGGCGCTCCTCGGCCTGCGCGAGTTCTACCTCACGCGGCTCGCCGAGTGGGACGATCCGAGCCGCCTGCTCGAGGATGCCGAGCGCGCGGCCCTATCCGCACCGGTACGCGCCGCGCTCGCGGACGTGGACCGGCGCCTGGCCATCGGGCCTGTCTAGACTCGTTCATGTGACGACGGTCCGGCCCGACCTCTCGCTACTCTGGCCGTCGTACACGCTGTTCCCGCTCGCCGGGCTCGCGGTCGTCGTCGGCGGCGTCGCGGGTCAGGACGGCGTCATGATGACGATCGGCATCGCGCTGCTCGCCTTGAACGCGTTCACGATCCTCAACTATGCGTACTTCACCGAGGTCCGCATCGTCGGCGACGAGCTCGTCTATCGCACGCTGTTCGGCACGCATCACGAGAGCGTGCCGATCGGATCGCTGCAGCGGATCGACGCGAAGCGCTACCCCGGCGCGCACTCCGGCGTGTCCGCGCCGCACTTCGTGGCGCGCGGCCGGGCCGCGACCGTGAAGGTCAACACGAAGGCCTACCGGCTCCGCGACTTCGCGGCGCTCATCGCGACGCTGCGGGTCGCGAACGCGCGCTTCGAGCTGGATCCCTTCTGGTCGCGCGTGGCGAATGGGGAGGACGTCACCAAGGAGGTCGCCCTCACCCCGCGCTCGCGGTGGTGAGCTAACCCGCGCGCAGCCCGCGATGCTCGATCGCGGTGCACCGATCCCAGATGACCCGCATGCCGGACCGCTCCGCCCGCCGCGCGGCCTCCACGTTGCCGAGCCCGAGCTGGAACCAGATGGCGCCGATGCCGCACGCGAGCGCGTCGTCGACGACATCGTCGAGGAACTCGCCGCGACGGAACACGTCGACGAAGTCGATCTGCTCCGAGGCCGGGATGTCGCGCAACCGGTCGTACGAACGCTCTTCGCCGACCATCGCGCCGCGCAGCTGCGGGTTGACCGGGATGATGCGGTAGCCGTGGCGGCGCAGATACGCGGACACCGAGTTGCTCGGACGATCCGGCTTCTGGGAGTACCCGACGACGGCGATGGTCCGGGCGGACCGCAGGAGCGCGTGCGCGAGGTCAGGCTCATTCATTTTCTCATGTTCCGCGCGTCATGAACAGTCTTGTCCACGGTCCGAGCGGCAGGATAATCGGAGCAGCATGCCGCCTCGTGCACCCGTCGTCTGGACGACCACCGCGGTCCGCAGCGAGCGGTTCCGGCAGCGCATCGACGAGCGCCACCGGGAGCTCTCGGTGCAGGCCAAGGCGCGCGGCCGCGCGTACCGCCGTTCGCGCGCGACCGCCGGCAGCGACGAGGCGATCAAGCTCCGCGCGGATTTCCTGGCCGCGCTCGGGCGGCTGACGACCTTCGAGACGGCAGGCGCTCGGCTGGCTCGCTGCCGCTACGAAGCGCAGCTCACGGTCCACGCCGACGATCTCTCGCGCGACTACTTCGAGCTGTGGCAGCTCGTCGCGCGGCGCGGCGCCGAGCAGTCCGATCTCGAGACCCGCGGGGCCGAGCGTCTCGACTACTTCGCGACGCAGCTCGGGCGGCTCGAGGGCATCGCGGACGCCCTCATCCTCGCCGGGCGGAACGTGCGGCTGTTCCCGCTCCCGGCGATGCCCTGGATGGTCGTCAGCTAGCGAGCCCGGATCGTCGCGAGGCGCTCCTCGTCCGATCTGCGGCGTGCGTCCGCTTTCGTGAGGAGCTCGTCGACGCGCTCCTTCGGCCAGATCACGATCCCGTCGTCGTCGGCGATCACGATGTCGCCGTCGCGCACCGTCGCGCCGCCGATCTCGATGGTCCCGCCGACCCGGCCGGGCAGGATCTTGTTCGGCGCGGTCGGCGTCGTCCCGCGGCACCAGACCGGGAACCCGAGCCGCCTGATCTCCAAGCCGTCGCGCACGAGGCCGTCGGTCACGAGCGCGACGACGCCGGCTGCCTTCAGGCCGGCGGCCATGATGTCGCCGATCGTCGCGGTGCGCGACGCCGTGTGCCCGCTCACGACGAGGACGACGCCCGCGCGCGGCGGCGTTCCGAGTGCCGTGACGACAGCCTGGTTGTCGTCCGTGCTCGCCTGGATCACGAGCGCAGGCGCTGCGACGCGCCAGGCCGGGTCGAGCGGGCGCAGCCCCGGCTGCACGACACCCTGGCCCTGCATCGCGTCGGACGCGAGCGTCGCGTTCAGCCACTCCGGCAGCGAGCTCATCCGTACTCCTCAACGCGTCCGTCGGTGGGGCCTGGGGGACTCGAACCTCCGACCAACTGCGTGTAAAGCAGCCGCTCTGACCGCTGAGCTAAGGCCCCGCGAAAAGGATAGGCGCGGAACTTTCCGGCGCGCCTACCGTTCCTTTGACATGGACCGACGGCTCTGGCCGGCGCTCGTGCTCGCGCTCGTGGCGGCCGCCTGCGGCGATCGGATCGGTGCGGGTGGGCCGGGCAGTCCGGTCCCCGCCGCCTCGGCGAGCGTCGCGAGCGGGACGGCCGTCGTCGTCACGCCGCTCCCAAGTGGCGCGCCGTCTCCGACCCCGATCGTCACGCCGGTGCCGACGCCGTCCCCGACGGTCACGCCTGCGGGCCCGCTCACGCTCCCGCAGCTCAAATACCGGCTCGTCGACCGGTTCGGTCGCCTCTGGTACTGCGACCCCGACTTCTATCCGGTCGCCCGATCCGATCAGGACTCGCTCGCCGAATCGCGCTTCCCCGAGATCCAGAAGGACAGCGAGACGTTCACCGCGATCCTCGCGCACCTGCGGTACGCGCCGGCCCCGACGTACACGCACGAGCAGAAGGTCGCGATCTACACCGACTGGAAGATGCTCGGTGCGATGCGCTTGGAGCCGAATGGCGGCGCATACCAGTTCGATGCGCGCTTCACGATGGATCAGCGCACCGGCTGGCTCGTGAGCGGCCGCATCGATCCGGGCGGGACGATCACCGTGACGTCGCAGACTGCGAGCGGCCCGCCGCCGTGCCCGATCTGCCTCGCGCGCGGAACGCACATCGCGACGCCCGCGGGACCGATCGCGGTCGAGGACCTTCGCGAGGGCATGACCGTCTGGACGATCGATGCCGACGGCGCACGCGTCGCCACGCGGATCGTGCTCGTGGGCAGCGCGACCGCACCCGCCGACCACACCGTCGTGCACCTCGTGCTCGACGATGGGCGCGCGCTGCTCGCCTCGCCGGGCCACCCATTGGCCGATGGCCGCGCGCTCGGAGGCATCGTCGCCGGTGACATCGTCGACGGCGCGCGGGTCATGAGCGCGACCCGCGTCCTCTATTCCTCAGGTACGACCTTCGATCTGCTCCCGGCGGGACCGACCGGCGCGTACTGGGCCGAGGGCATTCCGCTCCGGAGCACGCTCACCCGCTAGGCGCTTGGTCGGCCGACGCCTCTTACAGTTGCATCACCGCTCACGCCCCCCGGCACGCAACAGCGAGGAGCCGCCGACGTGCGCATCCTGGCCATCGAGGACGACCCCGACACGCGGGAGATGTACTCGCGCATGCTTCGCGACGAGGGACACGACGCGCTGCTCGCCGCAGACGGCGTCGAAGGGCTCGGGCTTCTCGACCCGACGCCGGACCTCGTCATTCTCGACCTCGCCCTCCCCGGCATGGATGGGTACGACATCCTGCGCACGATGAAGGCGGATCCCGCGACAGCGGACATCCCGGTGCTCGTGGTGTCCGCGAGCCGGTTCGTCCGGCCCACCGACATCGCCGGCTTCGTCGCGGCACTGCGGAAGCCGTTCGACCTGCCGCTGCTGCCCGGCATCCTCAGCCTCGTCGGGAGTAACGGCCGCTAGCCCACTCGGGCATATCGCGTGCTTCGCCTGTCCCATCAGCCGCCCGTTGCGGAACAGCCAGCTCGCCGAGCTCCTCGCGCGCCGAGGCCGCCGACCTCGTCGCCGCGGGCGCTCGCTCACGGACTCGTCGCGGTCGGTCCGTTCAGTGGGCTGCGCGGTGACCTCCAGATGCACACGACGTGCGCCGACGGAGGCGGCACGATCGCCGAGATGCTGGAGTCCTCCGCCGAGGTGGCTCACCTGATCGAGCAATGGTCGTTTCAATGATCCATAGTCCTGGAGTGCGGCGGGCAGGCTGCATTCCATTCGGACCACGAGGAGTTCATGAAGAGGGGCGGACCGGTTGACGAGCTCATCGCGAGGACGCCCGATTGGCGCGGCGCGACGTTGGCGACGCTGCGCAAGATCGTCCGCGACGCGGACCCCGCGACGGTCGAAGGCGTGAAGTGGAGGCGACCCAGCAACCCGAACGGGTCGGCAGTCTGGGAGCACCACGGGATCGTGTGCATCGGCATCGTCCTCAAAGAGCGCGTCAGGCTCTCGTTCGTCGCGGGGTCGAGCCTCGCGGATCCGGCGAGGCTCTTCGATGCCCAACTGAGCGGGAAGTCACGCGCGATCGACTTCTGGCAGGACACTGAGATCGATCGACGCGCGCTCACCGCGCTCATCAGGTCGGCCATCGCGCGCAACCTCGCGAAGGCGGGCCCGACGCGAGCGGTAGGAGTCAGTTCTTAGGCGGGAACAGTTTCCAGTGCCCCTCAGAGATCACTTCGGTTTTTCCGTCGACCACCTTGATGGCGGTCTCATCGTCGATCCCATAGGTCGGCGCCGGTACGCCGGCCGCCCACGCTTCTATGTTGGCCAGGGAGTTGTCCGGCATGGATGGATGATCCAGGTGCACACCCAACGCGAAGTCGACCAGCGCAAGTGCGCTGTAACCCGCAGTCGGGCGATCGTTGTAGGTCTCTCCGAAGCTGGGCGTCACCGCCATGCTTCCGGCGCTCACCCCCACATAGACCATGTCGCGCCGCAGCGATGGCAGCACGTCCGCGAATCCGGACTGCCGCATCCAGTCGCAGAGATACATCGGGTCGCCGCCTCCGACCAGTAGGGCGTCTGCCTCACGGACCAGAGGGATCCAGTTCTCCTTATCGAGGCTGGGCAGAGCAGTGAGCTCCAGCACGCCGAGCGATTTCCAACCGAGTTCGCACAGGGGACTTCTGGCCGTTCCGCTGATGAGCCGGTACGCCATCGCAGGTCCTTGGGAGAAGTAGTACGCCGCAGTCGGAATGACCAGGGCGCTGCATTCGGCGATGGGTCTGCCCAGCAGCTCGACCAGTGCGCCTCGGATGCTCGCATTGGTGATGCCCGCGGAAGTCAGAAGAAACCTCATGATCCCTCCCAGCGAAGCGAACGCGTTGGCCGTGGCGTCTGAGACAAGTCGCCGCAGTCGGCGTGTGTTCATCTGGGCGCCGCGGACCGCCGCCGCGGCTCCCGAGCGAGACGGTACCCGTATTGGTTCTCTACACCATTGCGCTCCTTGTTCGGCGGTTCGTCCACGCGATGCCGCAAAGTTCGTTCGTGATTTCGATAGAATGGAGTCCTCCGCCGAGGTAGCTCAGCTGGTAGAGCAATGGTCTGAAGAACCATGTGTCGCCGGTTCAAGTCCGGCCCTCGGCACAGCCGCGCTGCACGCCGTGTTTCCGGGGTATACCCCCGAATGGGTGACCCTGCGTTGGCCTAATGCGGGACAATTCACGGCATGTTGCAGATAGGAACCTCCTCCAAACTCCCTAAGCCGGCGCGCAGCCTCGTCCTCCAGCTCGCCGCGATCGCCCTCTTCGTGGCGAGCGCCTGCGGCGGCCCCACGGCGACCGCTCCCGGACAGGTCGACACGCTCAGCGGTCGCTACCGCGTGAGTGCCGGCGGCGGGACGATCCCGCTCATCACCGCGCTCACGAAGCGCTTCACCGAGCTCCACCCGGGTGTCCTCTGGGACATCGAGAATGTCGGGTCCGACGCCGCGATCGCATCGGTGAAGAGCTCGGAGGCGGATCTCGGCGGCGTGAGCCGCGAGATGACGGCGTCGGAGAAGGCCTCAGTCGGCAATTTCCAGATCGGTCTTTCCGGCACCGCGGTCGCGGTGAACGCGTCGCACTCGGTCTCGAACCTCACGAAGGATCAGGTCCGCAAGATCTTCGCGGGCGAGATCAAGGACTGGAAGGACGTCGGCGGGACTCCCGGGGAGATCAAGGTCTTCGTCCGCGAGCCCACCGCCGCGACGCGCCAGATCTTCGACGAGTACATCTTCAGTGGGAAGGCCGCGTATCGGACCGACTACACGCCGGTCGACAGCGCCGACTCGACGATGAAGGCGCTCATCTCGTTCAAGGACTCGGTCAGCATGTTGACGATCACCGAAGCGACGCTGAAGGATCCGACGATCAAGCTCCTGTCGCTCGATGGGGTCGCGCCGAGTAGCGCGAATCTCGCGAACGGCACGTATCCGATGCGCCGACCGCTCTACATGGTCTACAACCTCACCAAGCCGAAGCCCGCGATCACCGCGCTCGTCGAATTCAGCAAGAGCCCGGAGGGGCAGAAGCTCCTGACCGGGAAGTGATCCAAGAGCTCCTCCGGCCGGGGCTGCTCCGCCGCCTCGTCACCCGGACCGTCGGCTGGAGCGCGATCGCCCTTCTGGCGTTCGCGCTCCCCGCGTTCATCGTCTCGAACCAGCTCATCGTGAGCCGTTTCGAGGACGAGGCGAAGAGCCTCGGGGCGACGGCGGACCGCGGCGTGACCGACCGCGTCACGCTCGCCGGCAACGCGGCCGCGACGATCGCCGGCCTCCCCGACGTGAGCCAGCTCGTGCAATCGAGCGCGCGGACCAGCCAGTTCGCTCAGTACCTCCTGCCGGTGAAGTCGCGACTGCGCCTCGACGTCCTGTACGTCGCGTCGCCGACCGGCGAGGTCATCGGTGGAGCGCAGGACTTTCCACCCGGCCTGACCCTTCCGCCGGAGCTGCTCCGCCGCGCCGGCATCCGCGCCGAGGAGGCGTGGGTCATCGAGGACGAGCCCGCCGGGCTGACCGTGTACGCGATCTCGGTCGTGCGCGGCACGAACGGCGTCGCGATCGGCTTCGTCGAATCGGGGCTGGTGCTCAACACCGCCGTGCTGACCTCCATCAAGCAGAGCACCGACGCCGAGATGGTCATCCTGTTCGGCGACTCGGTCCGCGCGACCACCCTCGCCCGCATCAACACCGGCGCGTTCCCCACGGTCGCCGAGACCGCGCTGACGCCGGACGCGCGCGTGACCAGGCAGGTCGACGTCGGCGGACAGCGGTATCTCGGGACGTTCAGCGCGCTCCCGACGCATGGCACCAAGGAGGGGATGGTCGCGGTGCTCGTCCCGCTCGCGCCGCTCGAGACCACGCAGGCCGAGCTCGGCGGCGTCTTCATCGCGCTGCTCATCCTCGTCGGCATCGGTGGCGCGATCTACGCGGTCCGCCTGGCCCGCAGCCTGAGCGCCCCATTGACAGCGCTCGCGCAGACCACCGACCGCATCGTGCGCGGGGATCGCGCGGTCATCGTCGCGCAGGGCGCGCCGGACGAGATCGGCCAGCTGCAGAACGGGTTCGCCGAGATGGTGCGCGCCCTCGGCGAGCGTGAGGCCGCCCTGGAGTCGACGAATCGCCAGCTCGAGCGAACGGCCACCGAGATGGAGGTCGCGAACGTCGAGCTCTCGCGCGCCAACCGCCTGAAGAGCGAGTTCCTCGCGAACATGAGCCACGAGCTGCGCACCCCGCTCAACGCGATCATCGGCTACAGCCAGCTCATGCTCGACGGGATCGATGGGTCCCTCACCGAGCAGCAGATCGCCGACCTGCGACGCGTCACGACCGCCGGCTCGACGCTGCTCGGCCTCATCAATGGGCTCCTGGACATCGCCAAGATCGAGGCCGGCCGCATGGAGATCGAGCGCAAGACGATCTTCGTCGAGCTCGCGGTCGCCAAGGTCGT
>DASWFN010000100.1:0-4854 GCA_036394215.1 Candidatus Limnocylindria bacterium | reverse complement strand
GGATGTCGAGAGCGAGAACCACACCGCACCGTCGGGGCGCACATTGGCCCAATCGATCGCGCCCTTCGGCGTGTCGAGCCGTTCCATCGCGCGACGCCCGAGGTCGTACCGGTACAGCTCGCCGCGGCCGGCGTACTCGTGACGGAGGAGCAGCGCGCCGGCGTCCGGATACCACGCCGGCTCGATCTCGCCCGGCAGGTCCACGTCGATGCGCGACTCGGTCTTCGTCCGCGCGTCGTAGATGAGCGGCCGCCAGAGCCCGTCGCGCTCGTGGCCGATGAGCACGCGCTGATCTCCGGCGACCGGGCTCCGGCGGACGGCCTTCAGCCCGCGGCCGGGGCCGTCCCAGAGCTCGGCGATCGCGGACCCCGCGCGATCGAGGATCCGGACGGCGCGGTTCCGCGCATCGCCGTGCTCGCTGTGGGTGAGCGTGAAGAGCTGCTCGTCCGCCGAAAGGAAGCCCACGTGCGCGGACTCCCGGTGCGCGTACAGGCGGCGCGCGCCGCCCTCCGCCACGAGGTCGATCGTCGTGCCCTCGTCACCGGAGCGGCCGACGACCGCGAAGCCGGTGCCGAGCGCGAGGTTCGCCGAGTACGCCGGGCCGAGCTCCGTCGCGAGCCGGGCCTCGCCGCCAGCGCCATCAGCTCGGAACGGCTGGACCCGCCAGACGCCGCGCTCGCTGCCGCCGGCGTCGTCCCACCACCAGACCTCGTCGCCCTGCGGAGCGATCCGCGGCGGGATCCGGTAGCCGGTGCCTTCCGCGCGCGAGGTGAGCCGGCGCTCCGTGCTCGTCGCGAGGTCGAGCACGTAGACCTCGAAGGTGCCCTCGTGGTTGCCGCCGTACACGATGCGCTCGGACCGGTCGCGGGCCCACTGCGGGAAGCTGAATCGTGGTCCGCGGAAGCGGCGCTTCCAGGCCGGCTCGGTCACCCGGCCAGCCTATCCGCGATCAGCGGCCGTCGCGGGAGACGGTGAACACGTCGTGCACGCTCTCGAGCTTCGCGAGCACGCGCGAGAGCTGCTCGACGCTGGAGACCTGCAGCGTCGCGTTGACCGTCGCGCTCTTGTCGGGATTCGTGCTCGACGAGAGGCTGACCATCTGCACGCCGTTCTCGCTGATGACGGCGGCCACGTCCCGGATGAAGCCGACGCGGTCCCACCCGTCCACGCGGATCGCGACGGGGTAGGTGCGGGCGAGGCTGCCCTCCCACTCCACCTCGACGATGCGCTCGGCCTCCGCGCTGCCGCGTACGTTCGAGCAGTCGGTGCGATGGACGGTCACGCCGCGACCGCGGGTGATGTAGCCGGTGATCGGATCTCCGGGTACCGGGTTGCAGCAGACCCCGAAGCGGACGAGCAGATCGCCGACCCCTTTGACGCGCACGCCGCCGCGCGCGGTCGGCGGGGGCTGCGGCGGTGCGACCTCGGGGATCGCGAGCTGCTGGTCATCGACGATGCCGAGGCGGGTCACGACCTGCGCCGCGGTGAGCGCGCCGTAGCCGAGCGAGGCGAACAGCGTGTCCACGTCGTGCATGTTCAGGACCTCGGTCACGTGCTGGAGGTCGGCCTCGCTGATGTCGGAGAGCGGCCGCTGCGCGATCCGCTTGAGCTCGCGGTCGAGCAGCTCGCGGCCGTGAGCGATGTTCTCCTCGCGGTGCTGCTTCTTGAACCATTGCCGGATCTTCTCGCGCGCGCCGGGAGTACGGACCATCGTGATCCAGTCGCGCGACGGCCCGCGTGCGGCCTTGCTCGTGACGATCTCGACGATGTCGCCTGACTGCAGCTTGTGGTCGAGCGGCACGATGCGACCGTTCACCTTGGCGCCGATCGTCCGGTGGCCGATGTCGGTGTGGATCCGGTACGCGAAGTCGATCGGCGTCGCGCCACTCGGAAGATCCTTCACCTCGCCCTTCGGGGTGAAGACGAAGACCTGGTCCTGGAAGACGTCGACCTTCAGCGATTCGACGAACTCGGTCGCGTCCGCCACGTCGTGCTGCCACTCCATGAGCTGGCGGACCCAGGCGAGCTTCGACTCGTAGTTCGCGTCGCCCTTGCCGCCCTCCTTGTACCGCCAGTGCGCCGCGATGCCGTACTCCGCGAGCGTGTGCATGTCGTGCGTCCGGACCTGGATCTCGATCGGCTGGCCGTCGGGGCCCATCACCGCGGTGTGGAGCGACTGGTACATGTTGTTCTTCGGGACGGCGATGTAGTCGTCGAACTGACCTGGGATGGGCGGCCAGAGCGTGTGGGCCACGCCGAGGACCGCGTAGCACGTTGGCACGTCCGCGACGATGACCCGGATCGCCAGCAGGTCGTACACCTGATCCACGCCGACATGCTTGCGCTGCATCTTCTGGGCGATCGACCAGAGGTGCTTCGGACGGCCGGAGAGCTCGGCCTTCACGCCGGCCTTCTCGAGCTCGGCCGCGAGCACCTTCATCGTCCGATCGATGTAGCGCTCGCGCACGGCGCGCCGCGACGCCAGGAGCTCGGCGAGCTCGCGGTAGCGTTCCGGCTCGACGTACTTGAACGCCAGATCCTCGAGCTCCCATTTGATCTGCCAGATCCCGAGGCGGTGCGCGAGCGGCGCGTAGATCTCCATCGTCTGCTTCGCGATGCGGCGCTGCTTCTCGATCGGCATCGCGCCCAGCGTGCGCATGTTGTGCAGCCGGTCGGCGAGCTTGATGACCACGACCCGGAGGTCGTCGGCCATCGCAAGGAACATCTTCCGGATGTTCTCGGCCTGATGCTCGTCGGAGGACTTGCCGGAGAACTGCGAAAGCTTCGTGACCCCTTCGACGAGCCGCGCGATCTCGTCGCCGAACTCACGCCGGATGTCGTCGCTCGTACGCGCGGTGTCCTCGGGGACGTCGTGGAGCATCGCGGCCGCGATCGTCGCCGGGTGCATTCCGAGCTGCGCGAGGAGGACCGCGACGGCCGCCGGGTGCTCGATGTATGGCCCGCCCGACACGCGCCGCTGCCCTTCGTGCGCCTCGGCCGCGTACGCGTACGCGCGGCGGACGAGCTCGGCGTCGCCGTCGGGATAGTGGCGGAGCATCTCCTCGATCGCCGCCTCCGCGTCGATCGCCTTGCGGCCGGGCCGCAGCTTGTCGGCCACGCCGACGATGCGGGCCGCGAACCCGGCGTGGTCGGACGCGGCGCGCTGTGCCATTACGCGGTCACCAGCTCGTCCGCGAACCGGGCGGCGGTGCCGACCGGGCCGAAATCCCGGAGCTCGAGCTCGACGAACCCGGTGCGGCCGGAGCCGACGGTGACGACCGCGTCGACGCGGCCGGCATCCGTCATCGCCTCGGCGCGGTCGCCGCGGCGGAAGGCCATCGCGTCGAAGGTGAACCGGCCGACGGTGATCTTGCAACGGAGGTGGTCCGAGTCCACGCCGACCTGGCGGATCCCGTAGACCCGCACGTCACGGAGGAGCAGATGCGGCCGCGGGTTGAGCGCACCGCACGGCTCCAGGACCGCAAGCTCGAGCGCGAGGCGTGGAGTCAGCGCGCTCGGGTCGATCGCGGCGTCCACGGTGAGCGTCGCGACCGGCCGCACGCCGCCGAGCATCTGCTTCACGACGTCGTCGAGGCGCTCGCGGAATGCGTCGATGTCCTTCGCCTTGATCGAGAAGCCCGCCGCCATCGCGTGGCCGCCGTGCTTGATCAGCAGATCGCCACAACGCGCGAGGGCCTCGGCGATGTGCACGCTCGCGATGCTCCGGCACGAGCCCTTCCCTTCATCGCCGTCGAGCGCGATGACGACGGCAGGGCGGCCATGGTCCTCGACGAGACGCGACGCGGCCAGACCGACGATCCCGGCCTGCCACGACGGGTCGGCCACGACGGTGGCCCAGGCGTCGGGATAGGCCTGTGCCGCCTCGCGCGCGCCGCGCACGACATCGTTCGTGAGGCGCTGGCGTTCGAGGTTGCGCTCCTCGAGCTTCTCGGCGAGCGCCTTCGCCTCAGCCGGCTCCTCGGTCAGGAGCAGCCGCAGCGCATCCTCGGCATCGGTGATCCGGCCCGCCGCGTTGAGCCGGGGCCCGAGCCCGAAGCCGATGTCGGATGCGCCGACGCGGCCCAGCTTCAGGCCGGCGCGCTCGGCGAGCGCGCGCACGCCGGTGATCGGCGCGCGGTTGAGCGCCGCGAGGCCCGCGGCGACGATCGCACGGTTCGCGGCGCGGAGCGGCACGACGTCCGCGACGGTGGCGAGCGCGCAGAGCTGGAGGAGCTCGTCCTCCTTCACGAAGTACGCGAGATCCCCGAGCAGCGCCCGCGCGAGCCGCAGAGCGACGCCCGCGCCGGCGAGCTCCTTGTCCTCCGACGGGTCGCCGGGCCGGCGCGGATTCACGAGCGCGTACGCCTCCGGAAGGATCGGCGGCGGATGATGGTGGTCGGTGATGATGAGGTCGATGCCGAGCTCGCGGGCGAGCTGCGCCTCGGCCACCGCGGTCACGCCGCAGTCCACCGAGATGACGACCGTCGTGCCATCGGCGGCGAGCTGCCGGAGCGCGGCCCCATTGAGGCCGTAGCCCTCCTCGTAGCGGTTGGGGATGTACGCGCCGACCGCGACCCCGAACTGCCGGAACGCGCGGACGAGGATCGCGGACCCGGCGATGCCGTCCACGTCGTAGTCGCCATAGACGACGATGCGCTCGCGAGCGGCGAGCGCACGGCGGATCCGGTCGACGGCGCGATCGAGATCGAGCATCGGCGGACCGTCGTTCGCCAGCTTGGGCACCAGGAACGCGGGCATGTCGGCATCGGCCAGGCCGCGGGTCCGGAGGATCTGGGCGACGAGCGTCGGGATACCATCGGGCGCATCCCCACTCGATGCACCCACGGACCGCGG
>DASWFN010000099.1:0-12757 GCA_036394215.1 Candidatus Limnocylindria bacterium | reverse complement strand
GTGTAGCCGCGCTTCTGGGCCCACTCGAGCGAGCCGGCGATGGCCACGCTCGTACCCGCGAGGATCCGGGGCGCGTCGCGGCGCTTCGCCTCGGCTTCGATGACGGCGAGGAGCGCGGTGCCGAGGCCCTTGCCCTGGTGCGCGCGGAATGTCCCGACGCCGCCGGATTGCGTGCCGTCCGGCCGTGGGAAGTGTCCGGGCCCGATGTCGGCGCTCGCCGCCATCCGGCCATCGGCCGTCTCGACGATGACGCGGAATTCGTCCTTCGGCGGGTCGAGCTTCTCCCACTCACGCCATTCGTCCGCGGTGCCGTGCTGGAGCTCGTGCACCTGCTCGTTGCGCTCCGCGACCATCGCCTCACGGTCGTTGTCGCGGAACTCGCGGGCGCGATAGCCTTTCGGGAGGGTCGCGGTGATCTCGTCGTAGCGGGTCGTCGTCGTGTCCATGCGGGGGAGCATCGTCCGCGGCGGCTCAAGGCGCAATCGTCAACTGCGGCACACTGGCTGGCGGCAGGGAGGTTCGGATGGACGATCAGAAGGACAAGGGGGATCGAGCCCCGATGGACCCGACGCGGAAGCTGCTGAAGGTCTTCGGCGTCAAGGTCACCGACTACGAAGCGAAGACCGACGCGCTGATCGCGCGCTGGTCGTCGGCCTCGGGACCGGACCGCACCGCGATCCAGGCGGAGGCGCTGGAGCTCAGCGCGGACCTCGCGCATGGCCTGCGCGAGATCACGTCCCACGTGCTCGAGCGCCAGGAACGCGTTCTTTCAGCATTGCGTTAGGGCTGTCACGCGGCCGTTACGCGGACGGCGCGCGACCGCAATGCCGCGAGCCCGGTGGCACGCGCCCTGCGGCTCCTTTCGGTGACGTCCGTGAACGCGGGCGCCCGAAGGAGGTTCTATGAAGGACAAGATCGAAGGCAAGGGCGACGAGGCCAAGGGCGCGGTCAAGGAAGAGGCCGGCAAGCTCGGCGGCGACAAGTCGACGGAGCTTGGCGGCAAGTGGGACCAGACCAAGGGCCACGTCAAGGAAGGCATTGGCGACGCGAAGATGAACGTGGACAAGAAGTAGCGCCGCCAAAGCCACGCCCCAAGAAGCGCAGAATGGCCGCCATGAGGGCGGCCATTCTCGTTGCCCTGGTCTGCGTGTCGTGCGCGGCCCCCGCCGCCGCGGCGCAGCGGACCCCGCCACCTCCGGCGCCGCTCGCGGCGATCGTCCCTCACGAGGCGGAGCTCCGGCTGGACCTGGTGGAGCTCAGCTGTCACAGCTGCGCCGGGTTCGTCGCGGACGGAACCGCTCGGATCCCCGGCGTGACGAAGGTCTCGGCGATCATGCTCGACCACCTGCTCGTGGTGAAGTACGACCCGACGCGCCTCAGCGAGGCCACGCTCATCGCCGCCATCGACAAGGTCGTCGACCGCCTCGCCAACTGACCTCGTCCGGGCGCTCGTCGGCCATCACGCCGATCCGATCGGCCATCTGGTCGGCGCGCTTTCGCTCGCGCGGCCGCGGGCGCGCGACGGCTGCCTCCTCTACGTGACCGATCGCGGGCTCGCGCACCTCCTCGTCACGATGCGCGGGTACGCGGCGATCACGTTCGGGCACGTCATCATCAGCGCGCGCGAGCCGAGCGACGCACTGTGGCTCCACGAGCGTCGCCATGTCGAGCAGTACGACCGGCTCGGCCTCGCGTTCATCCCGCTCTATCTCTGGTTCATGCTCCGGCGTGGCTATCGCGGGCACCCGCTCGAACGTGACGCGTCCGGCGCGGCTAGGCTGGTCGACTAGGTGAGCGAGCAGCGCTACGACATCGCGATCCTCGGCGGCGGCCCGGGCGGCTACGTGGCGGCCCTCTACGCCGCGGCGAAGGGCGCCAAGGTCGCCCTCGTCGAGCGCGACCGCGTCGGCGGGATCTGCGTCACCGTCGGCTGCATCCCGTCCAAGGCGCTCCTCGATTCGAGTCACCTGTTCTGGAGCACCACCCACGGCGAGGAGCACGGCATCACCGTGCAGGGCGCCTCCTTCTCGCTGCCGAAGGCCGTCGCCCGCAAGGACGCGGTCGTGAAGCAGCTCGTCGGCGGGATCGAGCTCCTGCTCAAGGCGCGCAAGGTCGACCTCATCACCGGCGACGGGACGCTCGCGTCGCCCGGCGAGATCCAGGTGAAGGCGAAGGACGGCGCGCGATCGGTGAAGGCGAACGCGATCATCGTCGCGACGGGATCGAAGGTCGGCATGCCGCCGATCAAGGGCCTCGCCGACGCGAAGCCGCTCGACAACGTCGGCGCCCTCGCGCTCAGCGAGGTGCCGAAGCGATTGATCGTCATCGGCGGTGGCGCGATCGGCCTGGAGCTCGGCACGTTCTACGCGGAGGTCGGCTCCAAGGTCACGGTGCTCGAGATGCTCCCGCAGCCGATCGGCTACGCCGACCCCGAGCTCGTGCGGCTCCTCGTCCGCGCGCTCGCGGCCAAGGGCATCGAGGTCAAGGCGAACGCGAAGGTCACCGAAGTGGTGCGGAAGGGCAAGACCGTCACCGTGTCGTACGAGATCGAAGGGAAGTCCGAGTCGCTCGAGGGCGACGAGGTCCTGCTCGGCGCCGGCCGGGTGGCCAACTACAGCGGTGTCGAGAACGCCGGCCTCAAGACCGAGCGGCTCGGCATCGTCGTCGACGAGCGCATGCGGACGAACATCAGCGGTGTGTGGGCGATCGGCGACTGCATCGGCGACCCGCGCGCGCCCAAGCTCGCGCACGTCGCGTCGACGCAGGGTGAGGTCGCGGTCGACAACATCCTCGGCGAGGACTCGACGATGGACTACGACGTGGTGCCGAACGTCGTGTACACGCACCCCGAGGTCGCGATCGTCGGCCTCACCGAGGCGCAGGCAAAGGAGAAGTACCCGGACGCGAAGTCGTCGCGCTTCTCGTTCAAGGCATCGGGCCGCGCGCTCGCGCTCGGCGAGAGCGACGGCGTGATGAAGCTCGTCACCGGTGGACCGCACGGCCGGATCCTCGGCGTCCACATCGTCGGCCCGAACGCGAGCGAGCTCATCGCCGAGGCGACCCTCGCGATGAAGCTCGAGGCGACCGCCGAGGACGTGATCGCGACGATCCACGCCCATCCGACGCTCGCCGAGACCTTCCGCGAAGCCGCGCTCGTGTCCGCCGGCCTGGCCATCCATACCTCAGGGCGCTGACGACGCCGGCTGACCCCTTCGAGGGGCTGAAGCGCGCGCGGCCCGGCGACATCCTCCTGTTCGACCAGCCCAAGGGCGGCCTCGGCGCGGTCATCAGCCTGCTCACGCGGTCGCCGTACTACCACGTGGCGATCTTCGAGCGGGACACCTTCACGATCGAGGCGCGCCAGCGCGGTGTCGTGCGCCGCGATCTCCGGTCCAAGGAGGGCGGCCACAGCTGGACGGTGATCCCGGCACCGGATGCCTGCGGGCCGAAGGCCCTTGACTGGGCCCGGTCCCAGATCGGCGACACGTTCGACCGTTTCGACTTCCTGGTGATCCTGCTGGACCGGATCGTCGGTCGGCTGCGCATCCACTACGAGCCGTTCGGGAGGTACTCCTGCGGCGAGCTCGTCGTTCGCGCGTTCCGCGAGGCCGGGTGCGTCCTGTTCCCGGATCTCGAGGACGCCGACGTCGAGCCGGCGGATTTCGCGCGGTACGTTCCGCGCTAGCGGAACGTACCGGACGTTGCCTGATAATCACGGCTACGGGCCGTTAGCTCAGTTGGATAGAGCGGCGCACTTCTAATGCGCAGGTCGCGGGTCCGATCCCCGCACGGCCCTCACGTGCTAGACGAAGGCGTCGGACAGCGCGTCGATCGGCATCGCCGGCGAGGCCGTTCCAGCGGCAAAGAGCACGTTCGCCACGACGACGACCGTCACCCAGAGCGCGAGGCCGATGACGATCCAGGTGCGCGACATGCCGCCGGTCTAGGCGAGTGGCTCACCGGGCGGTATCGCAGCCGCGACGGCGGTGAGGTGACCCCCGGAACGCTACCGGGGTAGCGCCTGATCCTTTTTGGCTGCGCGCCGCTCCTCGAACTTCCTCGCGCTCACGTCGAGCTTGCCCAGGAACCGGGCGAGGTTGTCGCGCGCGTGCTCGGCCTCCGGGTCCAGGCCGGTCCGCTCGAACACGCGCCAGTAACGGAGGAGCGGCCAGAGGATCTCGTCGTGATGGATCCGCAGGTCGTAGATCCCGGCGTCGGCCATCTTCGCGGCCTTGCGTACGAACCCGGTGATGCCGGCGCCCGGCATCTCGAACGTCAGGACCTCCTCCGCGATCGCTTTGATCACGGCCGACGGGTCGACCTCGAACGCGGCGGCGAGCGCGTCGCGATAGAAGACCATGTGCAGGTTCTCGTCGGCCGCGACGCGGCTCATGATCTTGTCGGCCACCGGGTCCGTCGAGTAGCGGCCGGTGTTCTGATGCGAGACGCGCGTGGCGAGCTCCTGGAACGACGTGTACGCGAGCCCGCGCAGGATCTTCATCGGTCGCGCGTAGCCGAGCTTCACGGTCTGCATGCGGCCGCGCTCGAGCATGATCGGATCGATGTTCCGCGTGACCACGAGGTAATCGCGGATCACGATCGCGTGGCGCCCTTCCTCAGCGGTCCACTGGCCGACCCAGTACTTCCACGCCCCATCGCCCTTCTCGAACATCGCGCGGATGAGGTAGTGGTACGAGGGCAGGTTGTCCTCGGTGAGCAGGTTGACCTCGAACGCCGTCTGCGCGATGCCGGTCAGCCTCGCGTGATCCGGGGTCCACGGCTCCTTGTCGTAATCCCGCCCGAGGCTGTATGGGATGTACTCGTGAGGGAACCACTCCTTGGCGACCGCGAGGTGCCGGTCGACGAGCTTCGCGATGGCCGGCTCGATCTCGGCGAGCAGGGCGGCCTCGCTCCGCTCTTTCTCGGTCAGCAGGATCGGGCCGTCCCGGGGATGAACGTCATGTCGCATTCAGTCTGACACGCCGAGCCGTTCCGGGCCCGCGCTCCGTTCGTAGGGGGCTCTCGTGCATTCCCGACAAAACGCCGCAAATGTACCGGGCCGGCATGGCCGACCGGGCGCACGTGTCATCCTTAGCGATGTGATCGACCGTCTCTCCGTCCTGCTCGTGGCCCTGGCCGCGATGCTCTGGGGCACCGACGCGCTATTTCGCGCGCCGCTCCTCAATCACCTCGGCGGCGACCCGATCCGCCAGGCCACCCAGCTCGTGACGATGGAGCACGTCATCCTCACGATCGTCTGCCTGCCGATCCTGTGGAAGGCCTGGGGCGAGATCCGCTCGCTCACACGGACGCAATGGATCGCGATCGTCGCGATCGGCGTCGGTGCGTCGGGTCTCGCGACGATCCTGTTCACGATCTCGTTCGGCTACGGGCACTTCATCGAGACGCTGCTCCTGCAGAAGACCCAGCCGCTCATCGCGATCCTTCTCGCGCACTTCTGGCTCGGCGAGCGGATCTCGCGTCGTGCGTGGATGTGGGTGCCGGTCGCGATCCTCGGCGCGTACTGCATCGTGATCCCGAACCCGCTCGATCCCCGCGCCGCGTGGGAGGACTTCCACGTGAGCGCCGGTCTCTTCGCCATCGCCGCGGCCGCGCTCTGGGGCGCGGGCACGGTGTTCGGGCGCTACACGCTCTCGCGGGTCCCGTTCGCGACGCTCACCGCGCTGCGGTTCACGACCGCGCTCCCGGCCCTCCTGGTCGTGCTGCTCATCATCGGCGGAACCGCGGCGTTCGCGAACTACCGCGCTGACGACATCCCGCTCTACGTCGCGATCGCGATCATCCCCGGCCTCCTGCCGATGCTCCTCTACTACCGCGGCCTCGCGAGCACCCCCGCATCGCTCGCGACGCTCGCGGAGATGGCTTTCCCGATCACCGGGATCCTGGTCAACCTGTTCTTCGTGACGCCACCGCAGACGGTCACGAGCTGGCAGCTCGTCGGTATCGCCGTCCTCACCGGCGCGCTCATCGCGCTCGACTACACGAACGCGCGGACGCCGGCGAAGCTCGAGCGCGGCGCCGAGGTCGCACTCACCTAGTAGCCGTAGTACCCGTCGGGCGATGCCGACGGGTCGGCGGTCTTGCCCGGGCTGTACTGCTTCGGCTGCTCGGTCCCGGCGACGGCCGGCGCCGCGGTCGTTCCGGGTGTCGGAGCGGTCGTCCCGCCCGAGCCCGCGCCGCCGCAGGCGGCCAGCAGGATCGCGAGGGCGAACAGGGCCACGCGGACGTGCGTCATGACGACCTCCTGATACGGTGGATACGGACGAAGGGGCCGGACGGATATGGGCATCTTCATCGCCATCATCGCCGTGGTCATCCTGCTCAGTGTCGTTGCGCTCGCGGTCGCGATCCGCGCGCTCCAGCGGGCCGACCGCCCGCGGCCGGCCCTCCCTGAGAACTGCGGCGACTGCGTCTTCATGATCCCGCGGGCGAAGATCTACAAGCGCGAGACCCTCGAGGATGCCGACGGCATCGTCCACTACCTCTGCCAGCAGCGGTGGATCGAGATCACGCCGTACTCCCCGCGCTGCGAGCTCGGCAAGAGCAAGACGAGGCTCACGACCGTCCCGGATTAGGGCTATGGTCCGGCCGTGCCGGATCCCTTCGCCGCATTCGATGCGCACGTGCGCGCGCGGCAGCAGGAATATCTCGATGAGCTCGCTGCCCTCGTGCGCCTGCCCACCGTCTCGGCGCAGCGGAGCGGCATCGAGGAGACCGCGCGCGCCGTTCTCGAGCGCGCGACGCGCGCGGGATTCGCCGCGACCGCGGAGCGTGTACCGGGCGGCCCTCCGACGATCGTGGGGGAGCAGGGCGCCGGTGAGCGGACCCTCCTCGTCTACGACCACTACGACGTGCAGCCACCCGACCCGCTCGCTGAGTGGACGACCCCGCCGTTCGAGCCGACGGTACGAGACGGCTACCTCTTCGGTCGCGGGACCTCGGACAACAAGGGCAACCTCATGGCGCGGCTGCAGGCGATCGAGTCGTACAAGGCGACCGTCGGGCCGCTGCCGCTGCGCGTGCGGATCCTGTTCGAGGGCGAGGAGGAGATCGGCTCCGAGCATTTGAACGAGTTCGCGCGCACGTACGCCGATCGGCTGAAGGCCGATGGCTGCATCTGGGAGGCGGGCTACAAGGACGCCGCCGGCCGGCCGACCGTCAGCCTCGGCCTCAAGGGCATCTGCTACGTGACCCTCACCGTGCGCGGCACGAAGCTCGATGCGCACTCGTCCGTCGGTGGGATCGTCCCCAACGCCGCGTGGCGGCTCACCTGGGCCCTCGCATCGCTGAAGGACGAGCGCGGCGAGATCACCGTCGACGGATTGATGGAGCACGTCCGCCAGCCGAGCGCCGCGGATATCGCCATCCTCGAGCGACTTCCCTGGAGCGAGGATGCCTTCCGGAAGATCTACGGCATCGACGAGTTCGTCGGCGGTCTGACCGGCATCGCGCTCAAGCGCCGCTACTTCCTCGAGCCGACCTGCACGATCTGCGGGCTGACCTCCGGCTACCAGGGCGAGGGCTCCAAGACCGTGCTGCCCGCGGTCGCGAGCGCGAAGGTCGACTTCCGCCTCGTGCCCGATCTCGACCCGGAGCTCGTGCGTGACCTCCTGCGGAAGCACCTCGACGTCCGCGGGTTCACCGACATCGAGATCACGCCCCACCATGGCGAACGGCCGTCGCGCTGGCCGTCCGACACCGACGTCGCGAAGGCCGCGGTCGCCGCGAACCGCGCCGCGTACGGCACGGAGCCGGTGGTCTACCCGCTCATGGCCGGATCGGGGCCGATGGCCCAGGTCTGCGATCAGCTCGGCATCCCGGCCGTCGGCTTCGGCTGCGGTCACGCCGGCTCGGCCAACCACGCGCCGAACGAGAGCATCGCGATCGCCGACTACGTCGATCACATCCGCGCGTTCGGCCGATTCCTGCACGCGTTCGCGGGCCGCCCCGTCTGAGCGAGCGCGCCTCCGGCGGCAGCCGGCGATCCCTCCTCGCGGTCCTCGGGTTCCTGTCGTTCGCGGCCGTCTACAACGGCCTGGTCATGGCTCCGGTGCTGGAGCCGCTGGCGCGCGAGTTCGGTCTCTCGATCGGCACCGCGGGTCTGGCGGTCGCGGCGTACGGCGCGCCGGGCATCGCGGTCGCGGTCGTCGCCGGTCCGTACTCCGACCGCATCGGGCGCAAGCCGTTCCTCGTGGCCGGCCCGGCCATCATGGGCGTCGCGACGCTGCTGGCGGCGTTCGCCCCGACCTTCGGCCTCATCGTCGCCGGGCGGATCCTCTCGGGCGTGGGCGCGGCGGTGATCTTCCCGAACGCGAATGCGACGATCGCGGACACGTTCCCGTTCCGCGAGCGCGGGCGCGCGATCGCCACGGTCATCGGTCTTAACACGATGGCCAGCGTGATCGGCGTGCCGATCGCGGGCATCGTGTCCGAGGCGACGAGCTGGCGCGTATCGCTCGGGATCGTCGGCGTGCTTTCGATCGCCGCGGCCGCGGTCGTGCTGCTGCAGCTGCCGAACGCGCAGGGCACGAACCGCGAGACGCGGATCCGCGCGCTCTACGCGCTCATCGTCCGCGACCGGTCCGCGATCGCGGCGATCCTCTCGAGCTTCCTCGGTGCGCTCTATTGGTTCACCTGGGCCACGTACCTGGTGGTCTATTTCCAGCGCGTGTTCGCCCTGAGCGAGGGCGTCGCCGCGACCGTCGCGCTGACCCAGGGCGTCGGGGTGATCGTGGGAAGCCAGGTCGGCGCGCGGCTCGGCGTCCGCCTGGGCCACCGCCGCATCGTCGCCGGAGCGATCGTGATCTCGGCGATCATCCTGTTCCTGCTCACGAACCTGCCCGTCCCGCTCCTCGTCGCGGCGCTGCTCAACCTGCTGCTCTCGGCCGTCATCGGCGCGCGGTTCGCGACGAACAACGTGCTGATGTCCGAGCAGGTCCCCGAGGCCCGCGGGACGATGCTCGCGCTGTCGGCGTCGCTCCAGAGCATGGCCGTGGTCGTGGGCGCCACCGCCGGCGGGCTGATGATCGACGGCCCGGGCTTCGGCCTGCTCGGCGCGTTCTGCCTGGTCGTGGCGCTGGCATCCGCGGCCATCGTCCTGCGCTTCGTCCGCGAGGAGCCGATCGACCTCGAGGTGCAGCCGCTCCGCTGACTGCGCCCAATCCTGGTTACGAGACCGTTACCGAGCCGTTGTGCAGGGGTGCCTCGATCGGTCATTTTGGGCATGACACCTGCCCCCTCCTTCCTCGGCAAGCGAAAGGAGCAAGCCCATGGCAACGCAAGGGAAGAAGCCGGGTGGCGGGATGACCGTTGCCGAAGCCGGCCGGATGGGGGGCAAGCTCGTCAGCGAGAAGTACGGCGCCGAGTTCTACGAGCGGATCGGCAAGAAGGGCGGCTCCTCGACCGCCGAGCGCTACGGGCCCGAGTTCTTCGGGAAGATCGGGCGCAAGGGCGGCAAGGCCGTCAGCGAGAAGTACGGCGCCGGGCACTTCGAGCGCATCGGACGGCGCGGCGGCCAGAAGGTCGCTTCGCTCGTCGAGCGCGCCAAGCAGATCGAAGGCGAGGAGCGCCCCGAGCCCGAGGTCCGGCCCGAAGAGACCATCGGAGCCTGATACTCACCGTGTGACGGAGCAGGTTCGAATCGGGACGCGGGTCGTGCGAACGGCCCGCGTTCTGCCGTCCGGCGCGGGAACGCCGCTCGTCTTGCCGCTCGTTCAGAGCGTCGCGTTCGATTACGGCTCGATGGACGAGCAGAACGCGATCTTCGCGCAAGAGCGCCCCGGCTGGGTCTATGGCCGCTACGGCACGCCGACGACCGCCGCGCTCGAGGCGGGCCTCGCAGAGCTCGACGAGGTCGAGGACGCGATCTGCTTCGTGTCGGGCATGGCCGCGATCGCGGCGCTCTTCGATGTCACGATCGCCGACGGCGGCCGCATCGTCGCGCAGGAGGACACCTACGGCGCGACGCGCGCCATGCTCCAGCGCTTCGCCGTCGAGCGGCGGGCCGCTGTCGCGTTCGTGGATCCGACCGATCTCGCCGCGGTCGAGCGCGCGCTGCAGGAGCGGCCCACCGCGCTCCTCTATGTCGAGTCGATCAGCAACCCGCTCCTGCGCGTGGCGGACATCGCGGCGCTCGCGGAGCGTGCCCACGCCGCCGGCGCGCGGCTCTGCGTCGACGCGACGTTCGCCACGCCCGTGCTGTACCGGCCCTCGGGACTGGGCGCGGACCTCGTGCTCCATTCGCTCACGAAGTACCTGAACGGCCATGGCGACGTGATGGGCGGAAGCATCGGCGGGAAGCAGGACGCCATCGCGAAGCTTCGCGCGCGCGTGATGAGCGACGGCGCGTACCTGCCTCCGCACGAGGCGTGGCTCGCGATCCGCGGGATGCGGACCCTCGAGCTTCGTGTCGCCCGTCAGTGCGCGAGCGCGCACGCGCTCGCTTCGCATCTCGCCGGCCATGCGAAGGTCGGGCGCGTCTTCTACCCCGGCCTGCCGTCGCACCCGCAGCACGAGCTCGCGGCGGATCAGTTCGGCGAGCGGGGCGGCGGCGTGGTGACCTTCGCCCTGAAGGACGACACGCGCGAGGCCGCCTACCGGTTCCTCGATGCCCTCGACATCGCCGCGTCCGCGACGACGGTCGGCGATCTCTTCACCGAGGTCCTGCATCCCGCGACCGCGTCACATCGAGCCGTCGATCCGGCCGAGCGCCTGCGGATGGGGATCACCGATGGCACGGTACGGGTCTCCGTCGGCATCGAGGATCCCTACGACATCGTCGCCGACATCGATCGCGCCCTCGGGAGCCCCTAGCGCCGGGCGGGCGGGCAAGCCAGTGCTCGGCAGGGGTTGCGCGGTCACGCATGTATTTGCGATAACTTGAGGACGTGGGCGCGATGAAGCGGATCCTGGTGATCGACGATGACGACGCGATCCGGCGGTGGCTGACCGAGTACCTCATCGACCTCGGGTACGAGACGCAGGTGGCCGTCGACGGCGATCACGCGATCCGCTCGGCGGTCGCGCTGCGGCCGGACCTCATCCTCCTCGACGTACGGGTGCCGCGGCCGGCGTCGGCGCTGCGGTTCGCGGAGCGGTACCGCGAGCGCGTGCCCGCGGATCGGCGCGCGCCGATCATCGCGATGAGCGCCGGCAACGATCTTGAGGCGGTGGCGCAGCAGCTGGGCGCGAACGACGCGCTCCCCAAGCCGTTCGAGCTGGGCGCGCTGGTGAAGATCCTCGCCAAGTACCTCGATGACCCCGTCCCGGCGCCCGCGCCCGAGGTGGCGGACCCGGCACTCGCGCCGGAGATCACACCGCGACCGGAGACCGGCCCGGCCTAGTGCTCCCGCCGCAGGTGCTCGAGCACCTCGGCCATGACCCGGCAGTCGATCTCGTTGTAGCGCGAGACCTCCTCCATGAGCCCGACCCTGCGGATGTCCGCGCCATCCTGCGCCGCCAGCTCGGCCGCGGCCCAGGCGCCGGCCATCGCGCCGGTCCCGTCGGCGAGGCCCTCGCCCCACTCGGTCTCGATGAGGCCATGCGACTTCATCGCGCGCGCGACGGCCTTCAGCCCGAAACGGCGCGCGCCGCGGACGACGACCGGTGCCGCATGCACGATCCGCTCGAGCAGGTCGTACCAGGCGAGCGCGGGCCAGCCGCGCTCGGGATGCCGTGCGCGGGCCGAGTCGTATGCCGCGTCCATGAACACGGTCTCCGCCGCGGACCAATGGAAGAGGCGCGCCTCGCTCGCGCCGCGCAGGCCGGCGCCCTTCGCGACCGCATCCATGTGCGCGAGCCAGGCGTCGATCATGTCGGCCTCGGCGGCCGCGGTGAGTGACCGCGCGGTGAACTGCGCGAAGTCCCAGCGACCGTCGCGGTACGTGCCGCAGCCGACCTGGAAGATGAGCGACTGGCCACCCTTGCGCGGGAACGTCGAGAAGTCGTCGTTCAGGTCGTTCACCGTCTCGAAGTCCACGTAGAGCTCCACCGGCTCGCGCGTCCGCCAGCGGCCCTCGTCGGCCTCGATCCGTGCGGGCCGCACGGCGGGACCGGTCTCGCGGTTCACCGCGAGAAGGGCGTCGAACATCGGCGCGTAGGTCTCGCCCGTGATGCCGAGCCATTCGGCGGAGATCCGCTCGTCGTCCCAGCGTGTCACGCCGCGCTCCCGCGCGCGGTCGCGCACCGTCGCGCTGACGCGCCACAGCAGCGTGAGCTCGCGCAGCTCCTCGGCGATCTCGCGCTTCGCGTCGTGCCACGGATGGTCCCGGTCGTTCTTCATGTTCGGCCAGAGCTCGTCGATCGTCGGGACCGGAAGCACCTGCCAGGCCGCGCCTTCGCGTCGCACGCGCCGGATCCACGCCGCGCCGTCGGCGACGACGTCCGCGAGCGCCGCCTCACGCGAGCGCACGTACGCCTCCGCGGGGATCCGCGCGAGCTTCTCCCAGCAGGTGTCGCCGCGGCCGCTGTTGCCCTGACGCCACGCCCGGCCGAGCACGTACGCGAACGGCGCGACGTAGCCCTGGACGCGCGAGAGCATCTGGTTGTACGTCCACACCTGCGCGCTCGTCCCGAGCTCGCTCGACGTGGAGAGCGTGCCGTCCTTCAGCAGGTCCAGGGTCGAGAACTTGATGTCGATGACCCGGTAGTGCCACGCGGCGCCATGCAGCGCGGGTGCGGGCACGGTCGGATCGTCGGCCCCGTCGAACGCGTCGCCACACAGCTCGGCCAGGACGTC
>DASWFN010000098.1:0-2052 GCA_036394215.1 Candidatus Limnocylindria bacterium | reverse complement strand
CCGGGATGACCGCGCCCTCGAACGGCAGCTCGAGCCGCTCGCCCGGCGGATCGAGCCCGGGCAGCGCCTTGCGGTAGGCGTCGACCGTGCGCCGCACCAGATCCTCGTGCAGGCCGCGGTCCTCGAACCAGAGGAACTTGCCGAGGTGGTACGACCAGGCGGCACGCTGGTACGCCTCCGTGGCGGTCACGCCGCGGCCCTCGCGCTCCGCGGTCTCCGCGAGCGCGCGGTGCGCATCGCCGACCGCGGCCCACGCGGGCGCCCACTCCTTCCAGTCGGTCATGGCCGCGAGCACGCGCTCGAAGTCGTTCACGTCGATGCCGTTCGCGATGAAGCGCGGCTTCCAGTGCGACGCCGCGAGCTGCGCGCGGTTCTGCGTCTCGACCGCCATCAGGACCTCCGGATCTTCTCGTACTCGCGCGGCCAGCTATCCAGGCCGCGGCGCTCGTAGTGGTACTCGAACGCGTCGGCCTGGGGCTGGGTCAGCTCGCCATACAGCTCCGGACGGCGGTCGTGCGACTGGCCGGGGCGGGACCAGAGCACGTCGTCCTCCGAGGCCGGCGGCGACAGCATCTCGCCGTCGTAGAAGTGCGAGCGCAGGGTCGTGAGCCGGTCGAGGTCCAGGTCCGCACAGGCCATCCCCGGTCCATCGATGCTCGCGAGCATCCGCTCGGGAGACGCGATGCAAGTGCGCCCGCCGCCGCCGGTGAAGAGGTTCTGATCCATGACGACGTACACCAGGTTCTCGGCCGCGCGCGCCCGCGCGACAGCGCGCCAGGTGTCCTGCAGGCGCGTGCGGGTCTTCGAGTGCACCCCGCCGCCGGGCGCGACGATGATGTCGGCGCCGCGCAGCATGAGGATGCGCGACAGCTCGGGGACGAAGAGCTCGCTGCAGATGAGCAGGCCGATGCGACCGAACGGCGCGTCGACCGTCATGAGCTCGTCGCCCGGCAGCACGTGATGCCGCCCGCCCATGAGGTACGCGTTGAAGATCGGGTGGTTCGGCTGCGTGCGGCGGTACGTCGCGCGCAGGTTGCCGTCCCCGTCGACGAGCTTGTGGGTGATGTGGAAGGTGTCCGGCAGCTCGGCCGGCTCGAGCCGGCCCGCGCTCACCCAGACGTGCCGCCGGCGCGCGGCGTCGCGCACGCGCTCGAACGCGTCGTTCTCCAGCGGCCCGGAGTACGGGCCCGGATACCCCTCGGGGAACACGACGTAGGCGGCGCCTTGATCGGCGGCCGCATCGATGAACCGGACCGCCTGCTCGGCGTTCTTCGGCTCCTCGGCGCCCATGAATGACGGCGGCTGGACCGCCGCGACCCGGACGCCGGTCACTCCCCCGCCTCGAGCCGCTTCGCGACATCGTCGAGGAACCGCGCGGCGTCGGCGCCGTCGGCGACCCGATGGTCGACCGAGAGCGTCAGCGTCACAACGGGCCGCACTTCGGCCCTGCCGTCGCGGGCCACGATCCGCTCGCGAACGCGGCCCATCGCGAGGATCGCCGCCTCGGGTGGATTCACGAGCGCGGTGAAGCGATCGACGCCGAGCGATCCGAGATTCGAAACCGAGAACACCGCACCGGTGAGCGCGTCCGCACCGAGCTTGCCCGCGTGCGCGCCCGCCTCGAGATGCTCCCGCTCCTTCACCAGGGCGGCGAGGTCCTTCCTATCGGCGTCCCGGATGACCGGCACGAGCAGGCCGTCGGACACGGCGACCGCGAGCCCGATATGCGTGCCGCTCTGCTCGATGATCGCGTCGCCGTCGAAGCGCGAGCGGAGGCGCGGGTGCGCCGCGAGGGCCTTCGCCGCCGCCGACACGACAACGTCCGTGTACGAGGCACCCGCCGCCTTGCGCTGCGCGTTCGCCGCGGTCATGTCGACATCGCGCTCGATCGAGAACTGCGGGGCCTCGCGTGTGGATCGCGACATCGCCGCCGCGATCGCCTTGCGCATGCGCGAGAGCGGGATGCGCGTCTCCCCCGTCGCAACGGGCGGCGCGGATCCGGCCGCCGCTTCGACGTCCTCGGTCGTGATGCGCGAGCCCGACTTCGGCTTG
>DASWFN010000097.1:0-16977 GCA_036394215.1 Candidatus Limnocylindria bacterium | reverse complement strand
CGGCCGAAGCTCACGTTCACGCCGCACCTCGTGCCGATGACCCGGGGGCTCATCGCGACTTGCTACGCGCCGCTGCGCGACGGCACCACCGCCGCCCAGGTGGCCGAGGCCTACGCGACGTCGTACCTGAAGGAGCCGTTCGTGCGCGTCACGTCCTCGTTCCCTCCGACGAAGGCGACCCTCGGCAGCAACTGGTGCCTCGTGCATGCGGTCGTCGACGAGGAGAACCGCCGGCTCGTCGCCGTCGGGGTGCTCGACAATCTCGTGAAGGGCGCGGCCGGCCAGGCGATCCAGAACTTCAACGTCCTCTGCGGCCTCCCGGAGACGCAGGGGCTGGAGTCGATGCCGCTATGGCCATGACGGAGGGCCAGGGTGTCACGTTCGCGCGCGGCTTCGTCGCCGGCGCCGTCGCCGCGGGGGTGAAGCATGCCGGCACCGAGCGGCTGGACGTGGCGCTCATCGCGTCGACGGCCGAGCACTGCCATGCCGCGGCGGTCTTCACCACGAACCAGGTCATCGCGGCGCCGTGCCTCGTGACGCGCAAGCACGCCGCCAAGGGCCACCTCCGCGGCATCGTCGTGAACTCCGGGAACGCGAACGCCGCCACCGGGACGCAGGGCGAGCAGGATGCCGTCGCGATGGCCGCGACGGCCGCCGCGACGCTGCGGGTCGACCCGTACCAGGTCGCGGTCGCGAGCACCGGCGTCATCGGGGTCCCGATGCCGATGGATCGGATCCTTCCGGCGATCGAGCGGATCGCCCTCTCGGAGGCCGGCTGGGACGCCGCGTCGCGCGCGATCATGACCACGGACACGAAGCCGAAGGTGGCGCAGCGCGAGGTCGCGCTCTCCGGCGGCACCGTTCGCATCGGCGGGATCGCCAAGGGCGCCGGGATGATCCATCCGAACATGGCGACCATGCTGGCGTTCGTCACGACCGACGCGCGCATCGACAGCGCTGCGCTGCGGCCGATGCTCCGCGCCACGGCCGACGACAGCTTCAACGCGATCTCGATCGACGGCGACACTAGCACGAACGACACCCTGCTCGTGCTCGCGAACGGCGCCTCGGACGTGCAGGTGGGCACGCTCGACGGCCCCACGTTCCTGGATGCCCTCACCGCGGTCTGCCTCGATCTCGCTCGGGCGATCGTCGCCGACGGCGAGGGCGTGACGAAGGTGTTCGAGGTGCGGGTCATCGGCGCCGACTCCGACGCGGATGCGCGTGCCGCCGCCCGGACCATCACGACCTCGAACCTCGTGAAGACCGCGATCCATGGCGCCGACCCGAACTGGGGCCGGATCCTCGCCGCGGCGGGACGGTCGGGCGCGAAGGTGGATGCGGCGAAGGCGTCGATCCGCATCGGTGGCACGGCGGTCTACGAGCATGGCGCGCCACGGCCGTTCGACGCGGCCGCGGTCCGCGCGCTGCTCGAGCGCGCGGAGATCCAGATCGAGCTCGACCTCGGGCTCGGCGAAGGGAGCGCGCGCGCCTGGGGCAGCGACCTCTCGGCGGAATACGTGCGCATCAATGCCGAATACACGACCTGACGGCCGCGAGACCGTCGTGCTGAAGGTCGGTGGCAGCGTCGCCGGCGAGGAAGACGCGGCGCTCGACCTCGTCGCCGCGCTCACTGACGGCGGCCGGCCGGTCGTCGTCGTTCATGGCGGCGGCCCGCTCGTGGGCGACTGGGCGACGCGGCTCGGCCTCGAGACGCGGTTCGAGCGCGGTCTCCGGGTGACGGATCCGGCCACGCGCGACGTCGCGCTCGCCGTGCTCGCCGGGCTCGTGAACAAGACCTTCGTCGCACGGCTCGTCAGTCGCGGCGTGCCCGCCGTCGGTCTCTCGGGCGTCGACGGCGGGATGCTCCGTGCCGAGCGCGAGGATCCCTCGCTCGGGCTCGTCGGCCGCGTGTCGATGGTCGACAGCTCGCTCCTCGAGGAGCTGCTCGGGGCGCTCCGCGTGCCGGTCGTGGCACCGGCCGCGCTCGACGCGGACGGCACCGTCCTCAACGTGAACGGCGACACCGCCGCCGGCGCCATCGCCGCGGCCGTCGCGGCGCGGCTCCTCGCGTTCGTCACCGACGTGCCCGGCGTGCGCGGCAAGGACGGCAAGGTCATCCCCCGGCTCGACCGCGATCGCGCGAAGGCCCTCGTGGATGACGGCACGATCGAGGGCGGGATGCTCCCGAAGGTCGAGGCCTGCCTCGTCGCGACCCAGGCCGGGTGCCGCGCGGCGATCGTATCGGCGCGGGACATCGACGCGATCGACGCGCTGCTCGCGGGCGAGGCCGCGGGCACCGTGTTCGAGGCCGCCGCATGAACGAGCTGAACGCGCGCAAGCAGCACCGCCAGCAGACGCTGCTGCGGCTCGTCGGCGAGCGGAGGCTCGCGACGCAGCACGACGTCGTCCGGGCCTTGCGCGCCGCGGGCTTCCCCGCGACGCAGGCCACGGTGTCGCGCGACATCGTCGAGCTCGGCCTGGTGAAGGTCGCCCGCGACGGCACGCACGTGTACGCCCCGCCGGCCACGATGCCCGCGTCCGGCGGCATCGAGCGCCTCCGCCGGTTCTGCGAGGAGTACCCGGTGCAGGGTGCGGTGGCCGGCAACCTCGTCGTGCTGCGCACGCCGCCCGGCACCGCGAACGCGCTCGCCATCGCGCTCGACACCTCAGGCTTCAACGACGTCGTCGGCACGATCGCCGGGGATGACACCGTCTTCGTGGCCGCACGCGATCCCGCACACGCGCGGTCGATCAACAAGCGTCTCGCCGAGTTCGGAATAGGGAAGTGAGCGTGAAGAGTCCGGCCAAAGGCGACGTCATCGTCCTCGCGTATTCGGGCGGGCTCGACACGAGCGTCGCCGTGGCCTGGCTCCGCGAGACATACGGCTTCGAGGTCGTCACCTGCACCGGCAACCTCGGCTCGGTGAAGGATCTCGCCGGGATCCAGCGGAAGGCGATCCAAAGCGGGGCGAAGAAGGCGATCGTCCACGACGCGCGCGAGACCTTCGTGACCTTCTTCCTCTGGCCCGCGCTCCAGGCGGGGGCCCTCTACGAGGGCCGTTACCCGCTCGCGACGGCGCTCGGGCGGCCGCTGCTCGCGAAGCTCCTCGTCGACGCGGCCCGCGAGGAGGGCGCGCGCTTCGTGGCGCACGGCTCGACGGGGAAGGGCAACGACCAGGTCCGCTTCGACCTGGCGGTCGGCGCGCTCGCGCCCGAGATGACCGTCATCGCGCCGCTCCGGAGCGGGATGAACATGACCCGCGACGACGAGATCGACTACGCGAAGGCCCGCGGCATCCCGGTCCCGGTGACGAAGAAGAGCCCCTACAGCGTCGACGAGAACCTCTGGGGCCGGTCGATCGAGGCCGGCGTGCTCGAGGACCCCTGGGGCGCACCACCGCGCGACGTCTTCCAGTGGACCGTCGATCCGGATGAGGCGCCCGAGAGGGCGAAGGAGATCGTCATCGGCTTCGTCGAAGGCATCCCCACCACCATCGATGGTTCTCCGACAGCGGGCGTCGCGCTCATCGAGAAGCTCAACGCGCTCGGCGGGAAGCACGGCGTCGGCCGGATCGATCAGATCGAGAACCGGCTCGTCGGCATCAAGTCGCGCGAGATCTACGAGGCGCCCGCCGCGGTCATCCTGCACCTCGCACATCGCGCCCTCGAGGACATGGTCCTCTCCAAGGAGTCGCTCCGGTCCAAGGCGCGGCTGGCCGACGAGTACGCCGACCTGATCTACAACGGCCTCTGGTTCTCCGCGCATCACCAGGATCTCGCGGCGTACGTGCGGAGCACCCAGCGGTTCGTGACCGGCGACATCCGGGTCCGCCTCCATCGCGGGACCGCGGTGGTCGTGGGCCGGCGCTCCGATCAGTCGCTCTACTCGACGTCGCTCGCGACCTACGGCAAGGGCGACACGTTCGACCACAAGGCGGCCGAGGGGTTCATCAACGTGTTCGGCCTGCCGCTTCGAAACCAATCGCGGACCCAGGCGCTCTGGGGCCCCGACAGCGAGGCGACGCTCGCGATCCCGAAGACCGTGGCCACGCGCGCGAAGCTCGCGAAGAAGGCCACCAAGCGCGCGTGACCGACCTCTGGAAGGGACGCTTCGCGACGGGCCTCGATCCGCGGGTCCGCGCGTTCACCGCGTCGCTCGACCTCGACAAGCGCATCGCGCTCCACGACGTGCGCGGGAGCATCGCGCACGCGCGGATGCTCGGCCGGCAGAAGATCCTTCCCGCCGCCGACGTGCAGGTCCTCGTCGCCGGGCTCGAGACGATCGCCGCGGAGCTCCGCGCCGGTACGTTCCCCTGGCCGGATGGCGCGGAGGACGTGCACTCGGCCGTCGAGCAGGTGCTGTCCGCCCGGCTCGGCGCGGTCGGCGGGACGCTGCACACGGCGCGCAGCCGCAACGATCAGGTCGCGCTCGACCTGCGGCTCTTCACGCTCGATGCGCTCGACGCGCTCGACGCCGCGCTGCGCGAGCTGGGGCGCGCGCTCCTCGCCCGGGCCGCGGAGGAGATCGACACCATCCTGCCGGGATACACGCATCTGCAGCGCGCCCAGCCGGTATCGCTCGCGCACCAGCTGCTGGCGCATGTCGAGGCGCTCCGCCGCGACCGCGCTCGCGTGGCCGAGGCGCGCGACCGCGCGGCGGTCTCTCCGCTCGGCGCGGCCGCGCTTGCGGGGTCGCCCTACGCCGTGGATCCCGCGTCCGTCGCCGAGGAGCTCGGCCTCTCGCGCGCGTTCCGCAACAGCATCGACGCCGTCGGCGACCGCGATTTCGTCGCCGAGCTCTCGTTCGTCGCGGCCCTGAGCGCGGTGCACGCCTCGCGGCTCGCCGAGGAGCTCGTGCTGTGGACGAGCACGGAGTTCGGCTTCGCGGCCCTCAGCGACGCGCACGCGACCGGTTCGAGCATCATGCCGCAGAAGAAGAACCCGGACGTCGCGGAGCTCGTACGCGGGCGCGCGGGCCGGATCATCGGCGACCTCGTCGCGGTGCTGACGACGCTCAAGGGGCTACCGCTCGCGTACGGCGGCGACCTCCAGGAGCAGCGCGTCCCGCTGTATGACGCCGCGACCGCGGCGCCGGCGCTCGAGGCGCTGGCCGTCGTGATCCGCGGCCTGCGATTCGACCGCGACGCGATGCGGCGCGCGACCGAGCGCGGGATGCTCGCGGCGACCGACCTTGCCGATCACCTCGTCGGCCGAGGCGTGCCGTTCCGCGAGGCCCACGAGGTCGTCGGCCGGATCGTCCGTGACCGCCTCGCGAAAGGCCTTGATCTCGCCGGCCTGACGGCGAAGGACCTGCGCGCGTTCGACGCGCGGTTCGGCGAGGATGCCGCCGAGGCCGCCACGATCGCGCGGTCGCTCGCGGCCCGGCGGTCCCCGGGTGGCACCGCGCCCGAGCGCGTGCGCGAGGCGCTGGCGGAGGCGAACGCCGCCTTCAGCGCATGATCGTCCGGCCCGCGCGTGACTCGGACGTCCCGGCGATGAAGGCGCTCATCGACCGCTATGCCGCCCAGGACCGCATGCTCGAGCGCAGCGGGGCGTTCCTCCGCGCGAATCTCGGCGACTTCCTCGTCGCGGAGGACGACGGCACGTTCCTCGGCTGCGGCGCGCTGGCGAGCCTGACCGCGGATCTTGCCGAGGTGCGCTCGCTCGCGGTGTCGCCCGAAGCAGCCGGCCGCGGCGTCGGCAAGGCGATCGTGCTCGCCTGCGTCGCGCGTGCGCGCGAGCTCGGCCTGCGGCGCGTGTTCGCCCTGACGCTCGTGCCCGAGTTCTTCACGCGGTGCGGCTTCACGCTCACCAGCCTCGGACGGCTGCCGGAGAAGAGCGCGGCGGAGTGCCCGGTCTGCCCGAAGCGGTTCGCCTGCGACGAGCACGCGATGCTGCTGCATCTCGACGGCACGGCCCCGCCGAGGCTCGCGCCGGGCGAGCCCGTCGGCTACACCCGGCTGTTCCTGCACACTGAGCCGAAGTGAGCCAGACGGTGCGCGCCGCGGTGGCGGGCTTCGACGCCCTGGCGATGGCGGCGTTCGCCTACCTGCGGACCGGCGGCTTCGGCGATCCCGGGATCGATCTGCTGCTGTGGGGCTCCGCCGCGGCCGCCGCGATCGCGGCGTTCGTGGTCGCGACGAACGCGCCGGCGTTCATCGGCTGGGCGGCGATCGGCTACGTCGTCTTCGCGGGCGTGCTGCTCACCGACGCGCCACAGCTCCTCCTCATCGCGCTCGCGATCGCGCTCATGCCGGTGATGCAACGCCCGCGCGGCTCGCTCGCGCTCGGCATCGCGATCGCGACGATCGCGGCCTTCGCCTGGCGGTTCGTCGTCGAGCTGCTGCTCCGCTCCGCCGCCTAACATCGTTCCGTGACCCATCGCCCGACCGTGCGCGCCGCCAACGGGATCGTCGCGAGCGGGCATCACCTCGCCACGGCCGCCGGCCTCCAGGCCCTGCGTGACGGCGGCTCCGCCGTCGACGCCGCGGTCGCGGCGGCCGCGGTCTGCGCGGTCGTGCTTCCCAACCGGTGCTCGATCGGCGGCGACGTGTTCGCGCTCGTGTACGACGCGAACACGCGGAAGGTCACGGCGTACAACGGGTCGGGCGCCGCGCCGCTCGAGATCGACCAGCTGGCGTTCGTGCACCGCGGCTTCGGTGAGCGGGGCGCGCGCCTCGCGACCGTTCCCGGTTGCGTCGCGGCGTGGTCCGACATGCTGGCCGACGGCGGCCGGCTCGGTCTGGATCGGGCGCTCGCGCCGGCGATCGCGTACGCAACGGAGGGGTTCCCGGTGAGCGACGTGCTGTCGGCCGCGATCGCCGAGGATGCCGACCGGCTCGCCGCCGACGAGGTGGCCGCGCGCACGTACAGCCCGCGGGGGCGCGAGCCGCGACCGGGCGAGATGCTGCAGCAGCCCGATCTCGCGGCGTCGCTCCGGGCCATCGCGGACGGCGGCGCGGAGGCGTTCTACCGCGGGCCGCTCGCGGAGCGCTTCGCCGACGGCGTCTCGAAGCTGGGCGGCTGGATCACCGTCGACGATCTCGCCGCGCACGCCACCGACCGGCGCGACCCGATCGAGACGCCCTACCGCGGTCTGCGGGTCGTCGGGCAGCCACCGGTGTCGCAGGGCCACGTCCTGCTCGAGGAGCTCGCGATCGCCGAGGGGCTCGACCTCGGCGCGATGGGCTGGGGGAGTGCGGAGCAGATCCACACGATGGTCGAGATCAAGAAGCTCGCGTTCGCGGACCGCGACGCCCTGGCCGGCGATCCGGCGAGGGTGCCGTTCGTCGCCGAGGAGCTGTTCGCCGCGTCGTTCGCCGCGCAGCGCCGCCGCGCGATCCCCAACCGCGCGACCGACCGCGTCGAGCCGGCCGCGCTCCCCGCGGATACGACGTACCTCACGGTCGTGGACCGGGACGGGAACGCTGTCTCGCTCATCGAGAGCGTGTTCAGCGCCTTCGGGGCGGCGACGATCGTGCCGGGCACCGGCATCCTGTTGAACAACAGGCTCTCCGGTTTCTCGCTCGACGCCCGGTCGCCGAACGTGCTCGCCCCGGGCAAGCGCCCGGTGCACACGCTCAACACCGTGATCGTCCTGGACGGGACCGCGCCGCGCTTCGTGTACGGCACGCCCGGCCGTCACGCGCAGGTCCAGACGAACTTCCAGATCGGCGTCGGGCTCATCGACCACGGGCTCGGCGTGCAGGAGGTCATCGAGGCGCCGCGCTGGTATCACGGATCGGGCAGAACACTGCAGCTCGAGTCCCGTTATCCGGAGCAGGTGCGCAAGGGGTTGTCCGCGAAGGGCCACGACCTGCAGCTCCTCGGCGAGTGGGCCGAGGTCACCGGCGGCGTGCAGGCGATCGCGATCGACGCGAACGGCGTGTTCTCCGGAGGCGCCGACCCGCGGCGCGAGGGCTACGCGGCCGGCTACTAGGACGTGAGGCGCTGGGTCCCCGCGCTCGTCGCGCTCACCGTCGTCGCGTCGTTGTTCGCGGCCTGCGAGCCGCAGCCGCCCGCCGCCGAGCCCGCCGCGCGCGCCTACGCCGCGGCCTGGATGAAGGGCGACTACCAGGCGATGTGGGACCTCCTCACCGACGCGAGCAAGACCCGTGTCGGGGAGGAGGGATTCCTCAAGCGGCTCCCGCGCATCGCCGAGGAGATGACCCTCAGGTCGCTCGACGCCGTGGCCGGCGGCGCCACGCATCCGGCGGGGCCGAACGGCTCGCCCGACCCGCGCAGGGCGACGGTGCCGCTCGGCGTCACCTTCCACACCCAGCGCGTCGGCGACTTCCGCCGCGACACGTTCCTGTCGCTCGTGATGGTCGGGGAGAAGGACAAGGCCGCGTGGAAGATCGAGTGGACGCCGGAGTCGATCATGCCGCGCCTGACGACCGGCCGCCTCGTACGGATGACGCGCCTTCCGACCACGCGCGGCCGGCTCATCGCGCGCGAGGGCACCGAGCTCGCGACGTTCACCGATGCCGCGGTCGTCGGCGTCGTGCCGGGGCAGATCAAGAACGAGAGCGGCATGCTCGCGAGCCTCTCGAGCGCGCTCGGCCAGAAGCCGGACGACATCAAGGCGAAGTACACCGCCTCGTGGGTGCGCCCCGACAGCTTCGTGCCGATCAAGACGCTCAGCGGGGACCAGTTCGCGGTCCTGCGGCCGCGCCTCTCGGTCATCGAGGGCGTGCAGCTCCAGCCGCAGCGCGTGCGCAGCTATCCGACCGGGCTCGCGGCGCAGGTCATCGGCTACCTCGGCGAGGCGAGCGACGCCGACGCGCAGAAACGCGTGGCGCGCGGCTTCGCGGCGGGCGACCTCATCGGCAAGACCGGGCTCGAGCTGCAGCTCGACGACGTCCTCGGCGGCAGCTACGGCTGGCGGCTCTCGATCGTCGATCCGGACGAGCGGCCGGTCGAGCTGCTCGGCGAGACCGCGGCGTCCCCGGGACAGGACGCGGTGCTCTCGCTCGACCCGGCGCTGCAGGCGGCCGCGGAGAAGGCGCTCGGCGACCAGAAGGGGGCGATCGTCGCCGAGGACCCGTGGTCCGGCGAGATCCTCGTGCTCGCCAGCCGTCCCTCGTACGACCTCAACCTGTTCGTCACCGGCGACAGCGCGGCGATCGCGCAGCTGAACGCCGATCCGAAGCGGCCGCTGCTCGCGCGAGCGACGAACGGGCAGTATCCGACCGGCTCGTCGTTCAAGCCGATCACCGCGGCGGCAGCGCTCCGCAACGGCCTCTACCGCTCCGGCGAGCGGATCGACTGCCCGGCGTCGTGGAACGGCTACGGCATCGTCCAGCTCAACCACGAGACCGGCAACCTCGGCCCGATCGACCTGCGCACCGCGCTCGCGCGGTCGTGCAACACGTTCTTCTATGAGCTCGGCAAGCGGCTCAACGACAAGAACAACGATCTCCTGCCGAGCGAGGCGCAGAGCTTCGGCCTCGGCAAGGCCACCGACATCGACTTCGTCCTCGAGGCGTCCGGCAACGTGCCCAGCCCGAAGACGCGGCAGTGGTTCCCCGGTGACGCGACGAACCTCGCGATCGGGCAGGGTGACCTCCTCGCGACGCCGATCCAGATGGCGAACTACGCGGCGGCCCTCGCCAACGACGGGATCGTGTGGAAGCCGCGCCTCGTGCTCGAGCTGCGCACGCGCGAGGGCGCGAGCGTGAAGAAGTTCGAGCCGGTCCGCGCGGGCACCGCGAACACGCTGCCGACGGAGCTATCGCTCATCCGCGACGGGATGCGCGCGGTCGTGACCGACCCGAACGGCACCGTGTACTTCAAGTTCCTCGGGTTCTCGACGGCGGTGGCGGGCAAGTCCGGTACGGCCGAGACACCATCCGGTAACCCGGACGCCTGGTTCATCGGATTCGCCCCGTACGACGGGCCGAAGCTCGCGATCGCCACGCTGTTCGAGGAGAAGCCGGGCCTCCTCGGGTCGCAGGACGCCGGGCAGGCGACGCGCGCGGTGCTGGCGGCGAAGTTCGGGGGAGCGCCCTAACCTTTATTGCATCCCCGACCCGTCTCCGTTCATCGACGTTCCCGCGACGCGCCGCCTCGACAACGGCCTCGTGATCCACGCGCTCGAAGCGCGGCACGCGCCGGTCGTCTCGCTCTGGGTCTGGTACCACGTCGGCGGCCGCAACGAGGTGCCCGGGACCACCGGGATGTCGCATTTCCTCGAGCACATGTTGTTCAAGGGCACTCCCAAGCACCCGAAGGGTGATCTCGACCGGCTGCTCGCGCGCTACGGCGCGCAGTGGAACGCGTTCACGAACGAGGACGTGACCTGCTACTTCGAGACCGTGCCGCGCGACCGCTACGAGGTCGCGCTCGAGCTCGAGGCCGACCGGATGCGCAACGCGCTCATCGACACGGACGAGGTCGAGGCGGAGCGCACCGTCATCGTCAGCGAGCGCGAGGGACTGGAGAACGATCCGTCGTTCCTGCTGGGTGAGTCGCTCCAGGCCGTGGCGTTCGACCGGCACACCTACGGCCAGGGCGTCATCGGGAGCAAGTACGAGATCAAGATGATGACCCGCGACGGCCTGTACGCGCACTACCGCACGCACTACGCGCCGAACAACGCGTTCGTCGTCGTGGTCGGCGACGACAAGGCCGAGACGCTCGTCGAGAAGGCGGCCGCCGCGTTCGGTCCGCTCAAGGCCGAGCCGGCCGTCGCCCGTGCGCTCGCGCCCGAGCCGCCGCAGATGGGGGAGAAGCGTCTGGTCGTGCACCGCGCCGGCGGTGCGCTTCCGATCGTGCAGGCCGGCTTCCACACCGCGGCCGCGGCCGATCCGCGGGCGCCCGCGCTGCAGGCCCTCGCGGTCGCGCTCGCCGGTGGCGGCGGTGGCGACTCGGCGTCGGGCCGCTCGTCGCGGCTCTACCGCGCGCTCGTGGAGAAGCAGCTCGCGACGGAGATCGACGCGAGCTTCGGCCTCAACAAGGATCCGTTCCTGTTCCTGCTCGAGGCGACGGTGCGGCCGGGTGTCACGCATCGCGCGGTAGAGGACGCGCTGCTCGTCGAGCTGCAGCGCGTCGCCGACGAGCCGATCGGCGACGCCGAGTTCGCGCGCGTGCGGCGCGGCCTGCTCGCGAGCGTCGCCTTCCCGAGCGACACGGTCACCTGGCGCGCATATCGCCTCGGCAGCCTGCTCTCGACCGGCGCCGCGCCATCGATCGGCGCCTGGTACGACGCGCTCGCGACGGTGACGCCCGACGACGTGCAGCGCGCGGCGAAGGAGACGTTCGTCGAGCGCTCCCGGACCGTCGGCCATTTCATCCCGGAGGACAGGTGATCGAGGTGCGGCGCAGGACCATCGGCAACGGGCTGCGGGTCGTGGCCGTCCCGATCGCCGGGCTGCGCTCGGTGTCGGTCATGCTCGCGATGGAGGCCGGCCAGTACTTCGAGCCGGCCGGGCGTCCGGGCGTCGCGCGGCTCACGGCTCAGACCCTGCTGCGCGGCACGGGGAAGCGCGACGCGGCAGCGTGGTCCGACGCGCTGGACGGGCTTGGCGCGTCCGCGCGGCTGGATGTCGGCGCGCACGCGGCGGTGTTCTCCGGGCAGTCGCTCGCCGAGGATCTCGGGGCGTTCCTGGACCTCGTCGCCGAGACGGTCGTGACGCCCGCGCTCGCTCCCGACGGGCTCGAGTTCGTGCGCGCGAAGACCCTCGCGGACTTCGAGGAGGCCAGGAAGGACACCCGCAGCGTCGCGGATCAGACCTGGCGCGAGCTCGCGTATCCGAAGCAGCATCCCTTCCACACGCGGTCCATCGGCGACGAGGCCGTGGTCCGTGGCGCGACGATCGAGGAGCTCCGCGCCTACCACCGGGGCGCCATCCGGCCGGCGGGGTCGGTCCTCGTCGTCGCCGGGGCGCTCGACGCCGATCGCGCCTTCGAGGCCGCGGACCGCGCATTCGGCGGATGGAAGGCCGAAGGCGCCCTCAGCCCGCGCGCCGCGACCGCGGCGCTCACTGCGGCGCGGCGGCGCGCCGTCGTCGTGCCGGACAAGACCCAGGCCGACGTCGTCCTCGGCTGGCTCGGCATCCCGCGCACCGACCCGCGGTTCACGACAGCCCAGGTCACGAACATGGTCTTCGCCGCCGACACGTTCGCGAGCCGCGCGGGGCAGGTCGTGCGCGATGAGCTCGGGCTCGCGTATTACGTCTTCAGCACGATCAGCGGCACCGCGGCGCAGGGACCGTGGACCGTGCGGATGGGCGTGAATCCCGAGAACGTCGAGCGCGCGATCGAGGTCACGTTCACCGAGCTCAAGAAGATCCGCGACGGTGCGATCGCCGACGACGACCTCGCGCTGGCGCGGGACAAGCTCGTCGGCGAGCTCGAGGTCGGGCGCGAGAGCCCCAACGGCGTGGCCGGGATGGTCCTCGAGGCCGAGCTCTTCCACCTCGGCGACGACCACCTGGAGCGCTACCCACGCGAGATCCGCGCCGTGACGAAGGACGACGTCCTGACGCTCGCCCGCGACCTGCTGCCCATCGACCGGTACGCGCTCGCGATCGCCGGCCCGGAGATCCCGCCCGCCCCGTAGCGGCCGAGCGTACGAATTTCCTATCGCACATCAGGCGCACAGCCGTGATACCGCACGGTTGAGACCGTTGCGCTAACCGTACGCACTTGTGCGCTCGCCGCTCAGCGGGCGACCATGGGCGTGGCGTCCGCGTTGAGGAAGGACCGCCCATCCGGGGCGACGGTGACCAAGGAGTTCCGCCCGTGGCAATGGCCCGTCGATCCGCTTGCCTGTCGCTGTGCCTGCTCATCGTCCTTGGCGGTCTCCTCACCGGTGCACGGCCGGCCGCGGCCGCCCAGATCGTGTCGATGACCGTGCCGAACGTCCCATATGTGAGCCAGCTCACCGAGCCATCGCCTGCCGGGTGGCGGACGGCCACGACGCCGTATTGCGCCGCCGCATCCAGCCTCGCGGTCATGAGCGCGTTCGGGCTGACCCCGCCGGCGTCCAACCCGCTGCAGACGGTCTTCAAGATCGGCTACCTGGGGAACTCGCTGCGCGGTGAGGTCGGGCTCGACCCGGCCGGCGTCAGCTACCTCATGAAGTACTACGGCGGCGAGGGCCGCGTGCACATGTACACGAACAAGTTCGTCGCGCTCACCGAGCTCGTGGGCCGGCTGAACGCGCGCGTGCCCGTCGTCATCTTCGCCGAGGCCGGCTATCACGCCGAGGTCGTCTACGGCTACCAGGCGAACGCCGCGACCGGCGAGGTCACCGGCATCTACGGTCAGGACCCGATCACCGGATTCCGCGGCCTCATCTCCGCGAACGACTTCCTGTCGCAGTACCACTGGTGGGGCAGCCCGTTCAGCTCCGCCGGCAATCTCTGGCGCGGCAACTACGTCTTCGTCAGCTATCGCGAGTTCATGGGCGGGCCGACCGCCGCCGCGAAGGCGCCCCCGTCATTCCACTCGGCGTGGACCTCCCAGAGCGCGTATCCGACGCTCGCCTTCGGCGCGAGCGCCCAGGTCTTCGTGCAGGTGAAGAACACCGGCACCGCGACCTGGACGAAGGGCACCAACACCGAAGCGCGCATCGGCGTGGTCGGCGACGACACGACGCTCACGACGCTCGGCATCGGAGACGGCTGGCTGCTGGGAAGCCGTCCCGCGGCGCAGACCGAGGCGGTGGTCGCACCGGGCGAGGTCGCGACATTCACGTTCTCCGTGAAGGGCGTGCGGATCGGCTCGTACCCGCTGAAGCTGCGTCCGGTGATCGACGGTCTCACCTGGATGGAAGATCAGGGGATCTTCCTGCAGATCACCGTCTACTGATCCGACCCCGGAAGACGAAGACGACGGCCGGCGGACTCGATCAGTCCGTCGGCCGTCAACGTTCTCACGAGCGCACGTACGCGCACGTCGCCGATCTGCTTCTCGAGCGCGCCGACGGTCAGGCCCTGTTCTGCTTCAACGAGGGCGCGGACGATCGCGCCCCGGATCCGCCGATCGGTGTCCTTGTACGCGGCCGGGCGCAGCTGCCGCGCCCGCGCCCGATCCCGCACGACCGGACCGCGCGCGGCCCGGCAATCGACGCGTAGCGGACACTCGCCACACGTCGGATCTCTCGGCTTGCAGAGGGTCGCCCCGAGATCCATGAGGGCGTGGTGCCAGATGTCGGACGAGCGCCTCGGCATGGCGCGCGCATCCAGCTCGACCGCTTCGCGGTTCGTCGCCGGTCTTCCGAGATGGAAGCGCCCGAGGACGCGCTGGATATTCGTGTCGGCGAACGGGACCCGCTCACCGAAGGCGAAGCACGCGATCGCACCCGCCGTGTACGGGCCGATGCCCGGCAGCGCGTCGAGCTCGGCGACGGTGCGCGGCAGGCCCCTCGGTGACAGACGTGCGATCTGATGCAGATCCCTCGCCCGCCGGTTGTAGCCGAGGCCCGACCACTCGCGGAGGACCGCGGCGAGCGGCGCGGCGGCGAGAGCGGCGAGCGTCGGGAAGCGGAGGATGAACCGATCGAACGCCGGCGTGACGCGCGAGGCCTGGGTCTGCTGGAGCATCACCTCGGACACGAGGACGTGGTACGGGTCGCGGGTCCGGCGCCACGGCAGGTCCCTCGCGGTCCGGCGGTAATGGGCCAGAACCCGGGCGCTGACCGTGTATGATTTCGGCACACAACCACCGTACGCGGCAGAGCGCTGAGGGCCAAGGCGGCCTTCGGTGTTCTTTTTTTGGACCGCGACGCGAATTCGGAGGCATCTCATGAGCCCGGACAAACCGGTCCCGATCTCGGCGGACGGACTGAAGAAGCTGGAGGCCGAGCTCGCCGAGCTCCGCACCCACAAGCGGCAGGAGGTCGCGGAGCGGATCCACGCAGCGATGCAGTTCGGCGACTATTCGGAGAACTCCGAGCTCGAGCAGGCGAAGAACGACCAGGCCTTCCTCGAGGGCCGGATCCAGACCCTCGAGTCCATGATCAAGAACGCCGCGATCATCGACGAGAACGAGCACCACGACATCGTCGAGATCGGCAGCCACGTCACGATCGAGCAGGACGGCGAGCGCGACCAGTACGTCATCGTCGGTCCGGCCGAGGCCGCTCCCGCGGAAGGCCGCATCAGCAACGAGTCGCCGATCGGCAAGGCCCTCATCGGCCACAAGAAGGGCGATCTCGTGCGGGCGTCCGTGCCGCGTGGCGAGGTGGAGCTCAAGGTCGTCGCCGTCCGCTAGGTGACCCAGGCTGCGACCGACCGAGAGCTCTTCTGGGCCGACGCGGTCGCCGCGTCGCTGCCGAAGGACGTCAAGCACGTCATTCGCGATTCGAAGACGCCCTCCGGCCCGGTCCCGATCTCGTCGCTCCGCGGCCCGGTCATCACGGACGCCCTGTACCGATCGTTCCGGGAGCATGGCCTCGACGTGCGCTACGTCTTCACGATCGACGACTACGACCCGATGGACTCGCAGTCGATGAAGCAGCAGTCCGGCATGGCCGAGCACATGGGCAAGCCGTTCTTCAAGATCCCGTCGCCGGAGCCGGGGAAGGACTTCGCGCGCTACCACGCCGAGCGGTTCCTCTCGACGTTCGAGCGCGTGGGGATCCACCCCGAGGAGATCCATTGGCTCCGCGATCTGTACGGGTCGGGCAAGCTCGACCACGAGATCGACCTCGTGCTGCGCAACGCCGACGTCGTCCGACGCGTCTACGCGGAGGTCTCCAACGTCCAGAAGGATCCGAGCTGGCTCCCGGTCTGGGTCATCTGCGAGAACTGCGGCCGGATCGGCACGACGCACGCGACGGACTTCGACGGCCGGACCGTGGCGTACGAATGCCGCAAGGACTACGTGAGCTGGGCCGAGGGCTGCGGGCATCACGGCCGGATCGCGCCGTTCAAGGGGAACGCGAAGCTCCCGTGGAACCTGCAGTGGTGCGCGATGTGGGACTTCTTCGACGTCACCTACGAGGAGGGCGGCAAGGACCTGCTCACCGCCGGCGGCTCGCGCGACCGCGCGAACGAGCTCTACCGCGCCGTCTGGAAGCGTGAGCCGCCGGCCGGCCTGGTGCACGAGTTCTTCAATATCGGCGGCAAGAAGATGTCGACCTCGAAGGGCCTGGGGGCATCGGCGGTCGAGCTCGTCGAGCTCTACCCGGGCGAGATCGTCCGCTTCCTGCTGCTCCGGACGCATCCGAAGCGCGCCGTCGAGTTCGATCCGGCCGGCAACACGCTGCCGCGCCTCTACGACGAGTACGACCGCTGCGCCGACGCGTTCCTCGAGGACCCCCGCAGCGACTTCGGCAAGATCTGGAAGCTCTCCCAGGTGACCGAGGACGCGAAGCCGGTCATCTTCCGCGTGCGGTTCGGGACGGTGGCCGACTGGCTGCAGATCCCGAGCATCGAGCCTCACGCTGAGGCGGCGAAGCGCAAGAAGGCGCCGCTCACGCCCGACGAGTCGCTCGACCTCGAGAAGCGGATCGGGCTCGCGAAGGTCTGGCTCGAGCGCTGGGCGCCGGACGAGGCGCGCTTCGCGGTCGCCGAAACGCTGCCTCCGGCCACGGCGATGCTCACCGATCCGCAGCGCGCGTTCCTCGAGCGCGTCACGGCGGAGATCGGGCGCATCGGCGATCCCGAGGCGATGCAGGAGCGGCTCTACGAGGTCGCCAAGGAGGTCGGGCTCACCACACCCGAGGGAAAGGTGAGCAAGGCCGCGTTCGAGGCGCTCTACATCACGTTCATCGGCAGGACCAACGGTCCCCGCGCCGCGTGGCTCGTCACGACCCTCGATCCCGCGTTCGTCAAGCGGCGACTGGAAGAGGCGGCGCGCGCGAAGTGAAGGGCAAGCTCGCCGTCGCGATCATCTGGCACATGCACCAGCCCTACTACAAGCATCCGCAGACGAGCGAGTTCGTCCTTCCCTGGGTCCGCCTGCACGCGTCGAAGGACTACCTCCATATGGCCCGGCTGCTCAATGAATTCCCGAGGGTCAAGG
>DASWFN010000096.1:0-2940 GCA_036394215.1 Candidatus Limnocylindria bacterium | reverse complement strand
TCAGCTGCTCGCGTACCTCGGGTCGGTGTGTGACGACCTCGTCGCGAGGCTGCGCACCGCTGACGAGGCCGCATCGACGCGGTACAAGAGCGTGCTCCAGGGTGCCTTCGGCCACGTCGGCGAGATCGCCGCGATCCGCACCCTGTACGAGCGGCAGGCCGCGCGCCCGAGCTAGGCCGGCGCGACCACCGCAACGCGGACCGGCAGCGCGAATGTGAACGTCGAGCCCTTCGTGAGCTCGCTCTCGAGCCACATGCGCCCGCCATGCAGCTCGACGAACCGCTTCGCGAGGGCGAGCCCGAGGCCGGTGCCCTCGCGCGACCGGTCGGACGGCCTGCCCACCTGGCGGAACTCCTCGAAGACCTTCGCCTGATCCTCCGGCGCGATGCCGATGCCGGTATCGCGCACGCTGACCCGTACCTCGCCGTCCTGGCGACTCGCCTTCACGACGATCCACCCGCCGTCCGGTGTGAACTTCACGGCGTTCGAGAGCAGGTTGAGGAGGACCTGGCGGACCTTCCGCTCATCCGCCAGGAGCGTGCCCAGATCGGGTGGGACCTCCGACGCGAGCTCGATGCGATGACTCGCGGCGCGATCGCGCACGTAGCCGAGCGTGGACTCGATCGTCGCGCTGAGCGCGAACTCGGCGGCATCGAGCTCCATCCGCCCGGCTTCGACCTTCGACAGGTCGAGGATGTCGTTGACGAGGTTCAAGAGATGCCTGCCGGATCCGTGGATGTCGTTCACGTATTCCGTCTGGCGCTCGTTGAGCTCGCCGAACATCCGCTGCTCCAGGACCTCGGAGAAGCCGATGATCGCGTTGAGCGGCGTGCGCAGTTCGTGCGACATGTTCGCGAGGAACTCGCTCTTGTGGCCACTGGCTTCCGCGAGCTCGCGGGTCGCGACGGAGAGCGATTCATTCGTCTGGGCGAGCGCGCGGCGCTGCGTGGTGGCGCGCCGCATCGCGAAGGCCAGCAACGCGGCGAACCCGAGCAGTGCCGCGACGAGCGACAGCCGCAGCGCGCGAAGAAGCCCGAGGTCCCGGTCGAGGCTCGCGAAGACCGGATCGAGCCGCTGCACCGAGATCACATTCCAGCCGGTGTCGAAGTTCGCGCCGAGATTGCCGTCAACGTTCGGCGTGCGAGCGCTCGTCACGAGCCGCCTGCCGCCACCGAGTGGATCGTCCGCCTCGCCGCGCACGGTCCCGCCGGCGATCAGCGTCTGCACGACCGCCACGCCTGAGAGGTCTCGGCCGAGCTCGGGATCGAACGGAGCGATCCGGATCCGTTTCACGAACTGGCCTTTCCGATCGATGATGTAAGCGTCGTCCGCGGCGCCTTGGATCTCGAAGATCGCGTCGAGGAGCGGGAGCTCGAACACGTCCGCCGCGAGCACGCCAGCCAGGCGGCCGTCGGTCCCGAGGATGCGGACCGCGATCTCGGCACGGGCGCCGCGAAACTCGCCGGGCCCGTAGGCCTGGGTCGACGTTCCGGCCCCCATACGCGCTCCGCTCCGATCGAGCGGCTCATAGAGATCGGAGAAGTAGACGGCCGGGCCGGCGAACGCGCGCTTGAGCTCGTCTGGCGTCATGAAGACCGCGCCGAGACGTGAGCGCGGCGAGTCAATGAACTACAGATAGGGCCGCGTCTGGCCGAGCTGCATGATCTCCTGGGTGCCCATGTTCCCGATCTGCAGACCCGCGACGATGATCCCGTCGGCGTTCGCCAGGAACATCCCGCCCTGATACGGGAAATAGGTGGCGATGTCCGCGAGTGCGACACGGGCAGCCGCGACGTCGCGCGATCGGGCAGCGGTGACGATCGGGGCCTCGCGTGATCCCACGGCAAGCTGCTGCGGCTGGACCGCCTTCACGAGCACGTCGGCGTAGCTGCCCAGGACGACCGTCGTCCGGGAGGCGACCCGTTGGACCGCTTCGCTCTGTCCGCGGAGCTGCGCCTCACGGACCCGCTGCCGGGTATCGTTCGCTGCGACTTCACCGAGCACGATCGTCGGGATCGCGATGGCGAGAGCGAGAGCGAAGATGACCCACACCCGGCCGGCGACCAGCGACTCGAGTCGCGCGACCAGCCCGGACACGCGCTTCATGCGAGGGTCACTCGCCGATACCGACCGAGCGACCAAGCATCACGCGCCGCAGCATAGGCGCGGGTGATCCCGGGAACGGTCGCGAGAACGGCTCAGCTAGGCGCGACGCCGCGTCGCCGTTACATAGAGGAGCACGAGCGCGAGCACGAACATCGCGCTCCCGATCGCGACCCACTCCGGCCGGTCGTTCATCACGCTGCGGACGCCGCGCGTCAGCCCGAGCCCCTGCGCGGCGAACACAAGACCAGCGAGCGCGAGGACGATCTCGCCGGCGATCGCGAGGGTCCGGCTCAGGACTGGACCCCGCCCTTCGTCATCGGCAGCGGGTCGAGCACACGCTTGAGGTCGGCCTCGGGCAGGACCTTCTCCTCGAGCGCGACGTCGAGGAGCGAGCGCTTTTCGGCGAGGGCGCGCTTCACGAGGGCGGCGGCCTTCGCGTAGCCGATGTGCGGCGCGAGCGCGGTCACGACCAGCGGCGGGCTCGCATCGAGCAGCTCCTTGGCCCGGGCCTCGTCGACCTTCATCCCCTCGATCGCCTTCTCGCGGAAGACGCGGGTGGCGTTCGCGAGGATCGTCGCGGAGAAGCAGAGCGCGAAATTCATGCCGGGCATCATCACGTTCAGCTCGAGCTGGCCGGCCTGCGCACCGAGCATCACGGCGGTGTCGTTGCCGATGACCTGGTAGCAGACCTGGTCGACCATCTCGGCGATCGACGGGTTCACCTTGCCGGGCATGATCGACGAGCCGGGCTGCACGGCGGGCAGGATGAGCTCGCCGAATCCGGTGCGCGGACCCGAGACCATCAGCCGGATGTCGTTGGCGATGCTCGAGAGC
>DASWFN010000095.1:0-6591 GCA_036394215.1 Candidatus Limnocylindria bacterium | reverse complement strand
GCGACGCACGTCGAGCTGCCCGAGGACGTCGCGGACCACGAGGCCGGCGGCACGCCGATGGCGGTCCGCCGCACGCGGTACCCCGCGGCCCAGGACGACGCGCTGCGGGCCGCGGCCGACGCGATCAACGGCTCATCCAAGCCGATCCTGCTCGTGGGGAACGGCGTGATCCGGCGCGATGCGGCGGGGCACGGCGCCGTCGCGGCCCTCCGCTCCTTCACCGCGCGCACGCGGATCCCGGCCACCCACACGTTCATGGCGAAGGGCGCGCTCGACGCGCGCGATCCAGACGCGCTCCCGGCGGTCGGCCTCCAGCGTCCGGGAGCGGACCTCGCGGCGCTTCCCGAGCTCGCGCAGGCCGACCTCGTCATCTGCGTCGGCTACGACCTCGTCGAGTGGGCGCCCGCACTCTGGAATCCGAAGGGCGACAAGCGCGTCGTGCACATCGACAGCCGCCCCGCGGAGATCGACGCGGAATACGTCGTCGCGACCGAGGTCGTCGGGGAGATCGCGGACTCGCTCGGATCGCTCGGCCCGCTCGTCACGCCGCGGCCCGCCGCGAGCCCGCGCGCGCGGCTCGAGCTGCGCGTGCCCGGCGACGGCGCGTTCCCGCTCTGGCCGCGCCGCGTCGTCGCGGATCTGCGCGCGGCGATGGGCGATGAGGACATCGTCATCTGCGACGTCGGCGCGCACAAGGTCTGGCTTTCGCGCCTGTACCCGGCGTACGCGCCGAACACGGTCATCGTCGCCAACGGCTTCGCGCCGATGGGGATCGCGCTCCCCGGCGCGATCGCCGCGAAGCTCGTGCGCCCCGAGCGCAAGGTCGTGGCGTTCGCCGGCGACGGTGGCTTCCTCATGAACGTGCAGGAGCTCGAGACCGCGAAGCGGCTCGGCACGGCCGTGGTGTTCGTCGTGCTCGTCGACGGCCGGTACGGCGTGATCGAAGCGAACCAGCAGCGGCGGTTCAAGCGCTCCGGCGGGATCGAGTTCGGCAACCCGGACCTCGTGCAGCTCGCGAGATCGTTCGGGATCCCCGCCGAGTCCGTCGCGAGCGCGGACGAGCTGCTCCCCGCGCTGAAGCGCGCGCTCGCAATGGACGGGCCGGCGCTCGTCGCGCTGCCGATCGATCCGCGCGAGAACGCGAAGCTGGGCGACGCGCTCTAGGCGCGCCGCCGCTGGAGCCGGCCGAATACGTCGAGCACCCAGAGCGCATCCCCATCGATCGCGACGGCGTAGCTTGGGATCTCGTAGCTCGCGATGGTCGCGCCCGTCGCTGGGTCGACCAGATCCAGGGTGACGCCCGGTACCCACACACCACGGCGCGTAGCCGCGATCGATGCGACCCCTTCGCGTCCCTGCGGCGAGCCGGCCTGATACACGGTGGTGACCGTGTTCGTCCGCGCGTCGACGCGATAGAGGCCACCGTTCGTACGCGTTGAGCCCCCGCGCACCCACACGTCATCACCCGACGTCGCGATCGCCAAGGCCCACGCGCCGACCGGGATCGTCGCGGTCCGCGTGTTCGTCGCAGCGTCGATCCGCGCGAGCGTCCCCGCCGCGCTGCACACCACCCAAAGCGTCGTCCCATCGATCGCCAGCTCCGTCGGTCCGGAGGGCAGCGCGACGCGCGCCACCACGCGGAGCGTGCGCGGATCGACGCGTACGACGGCATCACCGATGTAGTCCGTGATCCACACCGCATCGGCGGACGCGGCGACGGACCACGGACCGAACCCGAGCGGCACGCTGTCGGTGACGGCATTCCGCACCGGATCAACACGCACGATGGCGTCGGCGTCGTTCGCGACGGCCCAGATCGCGCCCGCACCGGCCGCGACCGCGCTCGGGGCGTCGCACGCGCGCAGCCCGAACGACCCCGTCGCGTACGCGTGCTCCGATGAGGGGGCGCAGCCAGCCGCGAGCAGCCGCTGCGGGTCCGCGACGCGGATGGTGGCGGCGATGGCGCCGGTGGTCGGATCCACCCGCTGCACGGTGCCGTCGGCGGCGTTCGCGACCCAGATCGAGCCGAACGCGGGAACAGGACGGATCGGTCGCTGGCCGAGAACGATCGGTGAGAGCGACGCCGTGGCCGTGGGGGGCGGCGAGCACGCGCTCAGCGCCAGCACGATGGCCATCAACGCTCTGACGACACGCCTCAGACCCGGACGGTAACAACAACACGACGCTTTAGCGACGCAGCGAAGGCGCGGACGGGCTTGGCGGGTCAGCAAGCGACATGTCGCCCATCGACGCCGCGATAGCATCGCCACCGTAAGGAGAGCACCCATGCGATACGTGCGACTCGGTAAGACCGATCTCCAGGTGTCCGCCATCGCATTCGGCACGTGGTCTTTCGGAGGCGAGTGGGGCTCGTTCGACGCCGGCGAGGCGAAGAAGACGGTGGGACGCGCCCTCGACCTCGGCATCACGTTCTTCGACACCGCGCAGGCCTACGGCTTCGGCGCGTCAGAGCGGCTGCTCGCGGAGGCGCTCTGGCCGCGCGTGGCGCGGGATCGCGTGGTCATCGCGACGAAAGGCGGACTCCGCAAGGAAGGCAAGACCCTGCTCCGCGATGCGAGCGCGCGCTGGCTGCGTGAAGGCGTCGAGTCGAGCCTGCGCAGTCTGAGGACGGACTACATCGATCTGTACCAGGTGCATTGGCCCGACCCCAAGACGCCGGCGGAAGAGACCGGCGGCGTCCTTGCGGATCTCGTGCGCGAAGGGAAGATCCGCCACGCCGGCGTCTCCAACTACAGCCCGCGGCAGATGGCCGACCTCGCCACGTACGGCCCGGTCGAGACCGACCAGCCGCCGTACCACGTGTTCCACCGCGATATCGAGGCGGAGATCCTTCCGTACGCCGCGAAGAACGACATCGGTGTCCTCGTCTACGGTCCGCTCGCGCACGGCCTGCTGTCGGGGACGATGACGCCGCAGACGACCTTCGCCGAGGACGACTGGCGTGCCGGCAGCGCCGATTTCAAGGGGGACCGGTTCGCCAAAGATCTCGAGGTGGTGGACCGGCTGAAGCAGCTCGCAGCGTCGCGCGGGATCACCCTGCCGCAGCTCGCGATCGCCTGGACCATCTCCAACCCGGCCGTGCACGTCGCGATCGCCGGAGCTCGCCACCCCGAGCACCTCGACGATCCCGCCGCGGCGGCGGACGTCCGGCTGTCCCCGGCGGATCGCGTGGAGATCGACGTGATCCTCGCGAATGCCGTCGAGATCGTCGGTCCGGCGCCGGAGGCGATGCCATGACCACGCTGGCCGTGCTCGGCACGGGACGCATGGGCGGCGCGATCGCGCGGCGGCTCGCGACATCCGGCTCCGAGGTCGTCGTGTGGGACCGCACCGCCGCGAAGGCACGAGCGCTGAACGTCGGACGCGCGGCCGCGACGCCGGCCGAGGCAGTTCGGGACGCCGAGATCGTCATCAGCAGCCTCACGAACGCGGAGGCGGTCCGCGAGGTGTACCTCGGACCGCGCGGCGCGTTCGAGTCGCCGGGCGGCGCCGAGCAGCTGTTCATCGAGATGAGCACCGCCGGCCCGGAGAGCATCGAGATGCTGAGCCGGGAGGCGCGGACGCGCGGGCTCCGTCTCCTCGAGGCGCCGGTGCTCGGCAGCGTCCCCGCGGTCGAGAGCGGGACGCTGGCGGTCCTGATCGGCGGCTCGCCCCAGGATCTCGCACCGGCCCGGCCGGTGCTGGAGCGGCTGGGCGAGATCCACTACGTCGGCGGCTTCGGGAGCGCGGCGCGGCTGAAGCTCGTCGCGAACACGATGCTCGGCATCACGAGCGCCGCGGCGGCCGAGCTGCTCGAGGCCGGGACGGCCGCTGGTCTGGAGCGCGACCAGGTGTTCTGGGCCCTCGTGCGCTTCGCGCCCGCGTTGAAGGCCCGCGAGGCAGGGTTCATGCGCGATCAGCACGAGCCGACGATGTTCGCCGTCCACGATCTGGTGAAGGATCTCGAGCTCGCGCTCGACCTCTACGAGCGCGCGAAGGCGACGGTGCCGCTGACCCGCGAGGTGCGTTCATTGTTCGCCGAGACCGCGTCCGAGTCGAACGACCTCGACATCTCAGCGATCGTGAACGCGTACTCGACCGGGGATGGTCGGCGGAACGCCGAACACGCAGGAAAGCCCGCTAACGAGTAGGGAGATCTGAGCGGAAGACGGGATTCGAACCCGCGACCCTCACCTTGGCTTGGCCCGAACCTACCCGACCTCGTAATCCGTGGCCTGCCGCGTGATCGCTTGCCCGTTCCGCGTCGGCGCGACGCGGATACTTGCAGACGCGCGATTGCGCTCGAGCACGGACATCGGGATGAGATAGAAGCGCCCTGTCTGGGGGCAGTACACGCCGAACGCGTCCACCTCGCCGTGGTAACTCCGCGCCACGAAGTGTCGGCTCACATTGATGCTGTACAACCGGAACTCGATCGCGCCCCCCTTCAGGAGGCCCGTCTTACATTGCACGCGGGTGAATGCTCCACCGCCTTCGTCGACAACGAGGTCGTAGCGGAGGCCCGCGGACATGGGTTTCAGCACGGTCTTTCCCGCACGGATCAGAGCCATCGCAACCTCGAGCTCGGTCAGGTCGCCTCGGCCGGTCGTGTCTTTCACTCGGCTCACAACGGCGACGCCTTGAGGACCCGCAGATCGTATGGGGAAGGATTGATTTGCTATCCTTGGTGCAGAACGCGGAAGTGGCTCAGTTGGTAGAGCACGATCTTGCCAAGATCGGGGTCGCGGGTTCGAGTCCCGTCTTCCGCTCAGTTGACACCAACCCGGCGCGGATTCACGCATGCTGTTCGACCCCTTGTACCACTCATGCGTCCGTACTTAGTAGTATCATACTACTAACACGCCTGCGGAAGCCCACCTCATGAAGCGGCTGACCGTAGCCCAGGCGGCGGATCGCCTGCGACGGAATCCGGAGCTCGTGCGGCGATGGCTACGCGATGGTCGATTGCGTGGAGAGCAGATCGGCCGCGAGTGGCTCATCGCGCCAGCCGACCTCGCGCGCTTCACATCTCGTGAGCCAGGGAGGCGGCGACGGACCTGACGCTAGCTCTCCCGGAACAGCAGGATCGATGCGGTGAACCCGTGCAGGAAGTTCTTGCCGGCCACCGGCCCGATCTCCCCCGCCGCGAAGAATCCCGCGACCGGTACATCGCCGAACGCGCGCCGCATCGCGTTGATGTCGTGGTCCGGCTGGCCGAAGAGCGCCGACCCGCGGCCCTTGCATGAGAAGAGGAGCGCCCCAGCCACGACGCCCGGCCGGGCCACGCGCTCCCGCTCCAGGACAACGCGCAGATCCTCGCGCGCCGACTCGGCGTCCCGCACCTGGAACTGCACGGTGCGGCCGACCTCGACGAGATCGCTGATCGCGATCCCGCCGGTGTCGCGATCGACGCCGACGACGTTGCGCACGAGGAAGTCGCCCCGGCCGAGCTCGGGCTTCGTCTCGGTGATGGCCGTCCCGACATGCAGGCCGCGGCGGATGAGGAGCTGGTCCCGCTCACCCGCCTCGCCGTAGAGCTCTTCGATGCGCTGCATCGCGGGCATGCCGCCGAGCTCGAACAGCACGTTCTGTTCGGCACGCGTCACGGCGTAGGTCTGGCCGACCGGCCGGCAGCCCTGCGACACGAAGGTGCTCGTCACGCCGCCGGTGAGGATCGCGCCGACCGCGCCGTCGCGCAGGATCTCGTCGTTGAAGTAGAGCGAGTTGCGCCCTGCCTCCAGCCCGCCGGAGGCCATGCCGCCCACGATCGGCACGCCGGCCGACGCGTCGTTCAGATGATCGAGGAGCACGTCGGCGGGGAACGAGAACGGATCCGCGAGCATGAGGATCACCGGCTCCTCGTCCCGCGACGGCAGATCCTCGAGACCCTCGACGATCGCGTGATCGCCCTCGCGCTGGAACGTCAGGCGGAACGGCTGGACGCCGATGCCCGGCAGCGAAGCGGCCCACGCGGCGACCGCCGGCGCGTCCTCGATCTCGCGCTTCCCGCCGATGACGCCACCGGCGGAGCAGCCGAGCACGGTCGCGCCCTCGACGCGGTCCGTCGCGATGTCGATGATCTCGCGCTGCACGTCCTCGTGCTGCGGCGACACGAACAGGAGGACGAGATCGGCCGGCTCGCCGCCCAGTGGCGCGAGCGCCGCGGCGAGCGCCGCACGCGCGGCCTCGCGGCCATCTTCGTGCGTCGAAAGACCGGCGCCGACGCGAGGCCGGGTGGTGGTCGGGGCCGCCGCGCCGGTACGTCCGGTGGTCACGTTCTGAGCGTACCGCGCGCGGGAAGCGCGGTCGGTGTTACGCGGCCGCTAGTTCGCGCGCAGCGGGAGGGCGGCCGCCTGACGGCGCACCGCGGTCGACCGCTGGATCGCTCGGTCATCGACGAACGGCGCGCCGGCTGCGGCCCGCCACACATGGCCGAGCGTTTCGCCGCGTGGGCAGAGCATCATCGCGCCGCTGTGCATCGAGATCACCGGCTGCGTCGGCTCGGTCTGATGGGTCTCGCGGACGCACACGAAGTCAACGAGGCGATCGGTATTCATCGAGGGCAGTCCAGCACCCGGCCCTGCGCGTGTC
>DASWFN010000094.1:0-19960 GCA_036394215.1 Candidatus Limnocylindria bacterium | reverse complement strand
CTCGACCAGACGATCGTCGGCACGGCGCTCCCCCGCATCGTCGCGGAGCTCAACGGCCTCGATTACTACGCCTGGGTCCTGACCGCGTATCTCGTCACGTCGACGATCATGACGCCGATCTCCGGCAAGCTCGGCGACCTCTTCGGCCGGAAGCCGCTCCTGCTCATCGGCATGATCGGATTCGTGCTCGCGTCGGCCCTCTGCGGCCAGGCGCGGGACATGATGGAGCTCGTCCTCTTCCGCGGGATCCAGGGCCTCTTCGCCGGCGTGCTCTTCTCGAGCGTCTTCGCCTCCATCGCCGACGTCTTCACCATCGAGCGCCGGACCCGGATCCAGGGCCTGTTCGGCGGCATCTTCGGCATCGCGTCCGTCGTCGGCCCGACCATCGGTGGGTACCTCACCGACAACGTCGGCTGGCGCTGGGTCTTCTACGTCAACGTCCCGGTGGGCATCGCCGCCGTCCTGTTCGTCTTCTTCACCATGCCGCGCACCCAGCACGCCGCGACCTGGCGGGACATCGACTTCGTCGGAGCCGGCGCGCTCGCGGCGGGCCTCGCCCCCATCCTCGTCGCGTTCTCGATCACCCGTGACCACGACTGGGGCTCGCCCGAGGTGCTCGGGCTCCTCATCGCCGGTGCAGCCTTGCTCGTCGCCTTCTACTTCATCGAGCGGCGCACCGATCACCCGATCGTCCCCTTCGAGCTGTTCAAGAACCGGACCTTCGCGGTCTCCGTGCTCGTCGGCTTCCTCGTCGCCGTCGGCATGTTCGGCGCGATCGTCTACATCCCGCTCGTCTACCAGGGCGTGCTCGGGATCGCCGCGACGAACTCCGGCCTCCTCGTCACCCCGATGATGGTCGGCCTCATCGCCGGCAGCGTCATGACCGGGCAGCTCATGCTCCGGATCAAGCGCTACCGCTATCTCGGCACCCTCGGGACCGGGCTCGTCGCGATCGGCACGTTCCTCATGTCGACGATCACGCCCGACACGCAGTCCGTCGAGATCGTGCGCGACCTCGTCATCGTCGGCTTCGGCGTCGGCATCACGTTCCCGCTGTACCTCAACGCGGTGCAATCGGCGGTCGAGCCGCGGTACATCGGTGTCGTCACCAGCCAGATCCAGTTCTTCCGCAACGTCGGCGCCACGATCGGCACCGCGATCCTCGGGGCGTTCCTCTCCCAGCGGTTGCCGGTCAACATCCGGGCCAAGATCGCCGAGCTGAACCTCCCGCCGCAGCAGCTCCAGGGCCTCGGATCGGGCAACGCCCAGCAGCTCTTCGATCCGTCGGCGCACATCCCCGCACCGATCCTGAACGCGATCCGGGGTGCCCTTGCGGTGACGCTCCAGGACGTGTTCCTGGCGGCGTGCGTGGCCGCGGTCCTCGCGATGGTCGCGTCCGTCTTCCTCGCCGACGTCCCGATCCGCCGGCAGCAGCGCGGCGCGCAGCCGGCGTCCGCCGAGCCGGTGGCCGCTTTCGGCGACTAGCTCTCGCCCCGACCGGGCCCGCGTCCGACCCGGCGCTTGATGGCAGCCTCCATCTCGCGCCGGGTCTCGCGTTCCTTGATGGTCTGCCGCTTGTCGTAGCGCCGCTTGCCTTTCGCCAATCCGAGCTCGACCTTCGCCACGCCGTTCTTGATGTAGAGGCGCAGCGGCACCAGCGTGTAGCCCTGTTGCGCGACGGCACCGGTCAGGCCCGCGATCTCCTCGCGGTGTAGCAGCAGCTTCCGCGGCCGTGTCGGATCGTGGTCCGCGAAGGCGGTCGCGTTCTGCCAGGGGGCGATGTGCACGTTGCGCAGCCAAGCCTCGCCGCGGTCGATCTTCGCGTAGCCATCCGACAGGTTCGTTCGGCCCGCGCGCACCGATTTGATCTCGGTCCCGGTCAGCGCGATGCCGGCCTCGACCGTCCGGTCGATGGCGTAGTTGAACCGGGCCTTCCGGTTGTCGGCGAGCACCCGCTCGGCCGGCTGCTCCTCGGCCGCAGCCGCCTTGGGGTGCGGGCGGTCAGAGCGCGAGCGGCCGCTGGGCCGGGAGGCGGGTCGTTGAGTGGCCATGGTCGAGGCTGAGCGTAAGGACAAAGCAAGAGGCGGCGGCATCGCTGCCGCCGCCTCCCACATGGGTCTCGCGAAGACTCGCTAGACCGCGATCACCTCAGTTGGTTGCATACCGGAAGCCTGGAGTGCGCAGTCTTGGGTCTTCGGATTCCCAGAGCTATCGCTCACTCCACATCACCTCCTTTCTTATGCCGCCAATCGTAGCAAACCCGAAAGACGCCGATGCTAGGCGGGCCGAAAAAGGACGACCGAGGAGCGGCTTCGCCGCGACGAGGGAGCTCCACCAGCCCTGAGCCTCGCGTCGGGCCGGAGCTGACCCGCAGGTCAGCGCAGGCCGCGATGCTTGATCAGGGAAGGTACGGGCGGGGATCGACGGCGCGGCCGTTGACGATGGTCATGAAGTGAAGGTGCGGGCCGGTCGTCCATCCGGTCATGCCCTCGTACGCGATGCGCTGGCCGCCGCTTACGTTCTGGCCGGCCGACACGATCGGCGGGTGGACGCGGTCGTCGAGGTGGCCGTACAGCGTCGAGAAGTTGTTTCCGTGGGCGATGATCACGACGGTCGCCGTGTCGCCCGACGCGAGGTACGGCTTGCCGACGGTCGTGACCCGGCCGGCCGCGGCCGCCACGATCGGGCTGTACATCGGCGCGGCGATGTCGAGGCCGTTGTGGAAGCCGCCCCAGCGCGCGCCGAACGGCGAGGTGAGCACGCCTCGCAGCGGCCAGAGCGGCAGCTTGCCTCCGGTGTAGGCGCCGAGACCCGAGCGTGCCGCGGCAAGGGCGGCGAGCTGCTCGTACTGGGCCTCGGCATCCTGAAGGAGCCGGTTGAGGTTCGCGGTCTCCTGATTCTGGCGGGCCGCGGCGTTGAGCTGGTTGTTCCGGTTCTGCGCGGCTTCGTTCAGCACCTCGGACTGGCCCGAGATCGCGACCTGCGCTTCCTTGATGAGCTGGTCGTAGCGGGCCTTCTGGGCCGCGAGCCGCTCGCGCTGCTGGGTGATTTGATCCTGCAGGCCGGTCATCTCGGCGGCCTTCTCCTCGGTGAGTGCCACCGCCGCGGTCGTCTCGTCGCGCATCGTGCGAATGTCGTTGGCGAGCTGCACGTCCTGGCGGTTGATGATCACCATCGCCTGGATGCGGCTCGCGAAGTCGGACAGCGATCGCGACGACAACAGCATCTCGAGCGGGCTGACCTGCGCCTGGCGGTACGTCGTGCGGAGATGCTTCGCGTAGAGCTCCTCGCGCTGCGAGAGCTGGCGGCTCTGCGCGTCGACCTGTGATTTGAGCGACGACACGAGGGCCTTCGTCTCGTCGAGCTGGAAGCTGACGAGCTGGAGCTGCTCCTGCGCGATCTGGATCTCGTAGCCCAGCTGCTCGGCCGCCGACGACGCGTCGTCGGCCTTGGACTGCAGGTCCTCGATGCGGGCGTTCGAGTCGAGCACGGCGGACTGGAACCGGTCGGCGGCCTGCTTGTAGCGCTCGGTGTTGGCGCGGGAGATCGCGACCGCGCGCTCGAGCTCCTGCTTGCGCTTCAGCGCCTCGGTGAGCGGGTCGTCCGCGGAGGCCGGCATGACCTGCCCGATGAACATGGCGAGGCCGGCCAGCACGACGATCGCCGTGCGCAGCGACACGCGTCTCCTGTTCCCACCTCCCCGGCTCGTCCGGGGAGCTCCCATACGGGGCGCAGCGTGACAGAGAGGCGGTGTGACCGTCAAGCGTGAGCCCCCTTCGCGAGCTGCGAGCGCACCGAGAACGATGCGCCGGCGCCGCCCACGATGAGGGCGAAGCCGAGCACCCCGAGCGCGAGCTGGAGCACGAAATTGGCGCCGAACGAGATCGGCAGGAGGTCCAGGAAGCCGATCATCGCGGTCGTGACCGGCCCGGCGGCGGCGGCCAGGACGGCGAGCGCGACGATCGCGCCGAAGATCCCGACGAGCATGCCCTCGATGATGAACGGCCAGCTCACGAACCAGTCCGTCGCCCCGACGAGCTGCATGATCTCGATCTCGTCGCGGCGCGCGTGGACGGCGATCCGGACCGTGTTCACGATGACGAACAACGCGACGAACAGCATCATCGCGAGCACCGCGACACCGCCGACCGAGAGCACGCGCGTGATCGTCAGCAGCTTCTCGACGACGGTCGGGTTGTCGATGACGTCGGTCACGACGCCGTGGCCGAGCTCATCCTTGAGCGACGCGGCGAGCCGCGCGGTGTCCTGCGCGTTCGCGAGCTTGATCTCGAGCGACGCGGGCAGCGGGTTGGTGCCGATGTCGGCGAGCGTGAAGTCCTCCTTGCGCTGTGCGAGCTCGCGCAGCCGCTCGAGGGCCTGCGCCTTCGTCACGTAGTCGACGCGCGACACCGCGGGGTCCTTCTCGATGCGTGCCTTGAGTGCGAGGACGTCGGAGGGGCGGGCGGCATCGTCGAGATAGAGGACGAGCTCGACCTTCGACTCGAGCGCGCTGACGGCGGCCTGCAGCCCGCGATCGGTGACGATGAAGAACGCGAACAGCAGGAGCATGAGCGACACCGTGAGGGTCGCGGCCACGCTCATGACGGGGTTGCGCCAGAAGCCCTGCCAGGCCGAGACGAACACGTAGCCGGCCCGCCTCACGCGGCGTACAGCCCTTCGCGCTCGTCGCGGACGACCGAGCCATGGTCGAGGTGGATGACGCGCCGGCGGAGCGCGTTGACGATCTCGGCGTTGTGCGTCGCCATGACGAGCGTCGTGCCGAGCTCCTGCACGCGCGTGAGGAGCTTGATGATCTCCCAGCTCGTGACCGGGTCGAGGTTGCCCGTCGGCTCGTCGGCGATGAGCACGCGCGGACCGTTGACCAGGGCACGCGCGATCGCGACACGCTGCTGCTCGCCACCGGAGAGCTCGCGCGGGAAGTGCCCGCGGCGGTGGGTCAGCCCGACGAGCGCGAGCGCGCGCTCGGTCTCCTCGCGCACGACGTGACCCGAGTGTCCGGTGACGACGAGCGCGAAGGCGACGTTCTCCGCGACGGTCTTCGTCGGCAGGAGCTTGAAGTCCTGGAACACCACGCCGACAAGGCGGCGAAGGTGCGGGATCTGCGAGCGGCGGAGCCGCGCGACGTCCTTGTCGTCGACGACGACCCGGCCGGTCGTCGGCAGCTCCTCGCGGATGAGGAGGCGGATGAGCGTCGACTTGCCGGCGCCCGACGATCCGACGAGGAATGCGAAGTCGCCCTGATCGATCGTGAGGTCCACATCGCTGAGCGCGGAGGTGCCGTTGGGGTAGCGCTTGCTGACGTCTTCCAGACGGATCAAATCCGGTCGGTCCCTCTTCCCTCAGCGTCCAGAACCGTCGCGTTCCCGCGACTTCCGGCATGGACCGTAACGGGGCAAGCAGGCTGTACGCAACGGCTTTTGGTAGCGATTTCGTACTGCCGCCGCCCGCATGTCACGGGACCGTACGCGAGGCGGACAGACCGGGTAACGGTCCTAGGTGTTCTGGAGGCCCAGCACCGGCTGCGATGGCCGGGTGGTCGCGAAGGTCGCGATCGACGCGATCTTCGCCTCGCCCGTGGCCATGACCTTCACGCCCTGGGTCGCACGGCCGAGCACCCGGATCTGGTCCATCGGCACCCGGATCACGACGCCATTCGTCGAGATGAGGAGAACCTCCTCGCTCTTCTCGTCGATGACCTGGATCGCGGCGACGTTCCCGGTCTTGGCGGTGACCGAGGCGAGGATGACGCCCTGGCCGCCGCGGTTGTGGGTCGGGAAGTCCTCGGCCTTCGTCCGCTTGCCGTAGCCGTTCTCGGTGACGGAGAGGACCTCGGTGCGCGCGTTCACGACGCCCATGCCGATGACCTCATCGCCCTTGGAGAGCCGGATGCCGGTGACGCCCTGGGTCTGGCGCCCCATCGGCCGCGCGTCGGTCGCCTTGAACGTGACCGCCTTGCCCTTGCGGGTGGCGAGCACGATGCGGTCCTTGTCACCGGCGGCGGCGACCCAGGCGAGCTCGTCGTCCTTGCGCAGGAGGATCGCGATGAGCCCGGCCCGGCGGACGTTGCCGTAGTCGGACAGCGGCGTCTTCTTCACGAAGCCCTTGCGGGTCGCCATCACCAGGTGCGGCGCGCCGGCGCCTTCGCGGATCGCGATGAGCGCGGACACGCGCTCGCCGGACTGCATCGCCTCGAGGATGTTCTGGATCGGCGTGCCCTTGGACGTGCGGCTCGCGTCGGGGAGCTCGTAGGCCTTCAGCGCGAAGACCCGGCCGCGATCGGTGAACACGTACACCCGGTCGTGGTTGCGCGCGACCGCGAGGTGCTCGACGTCGTCCTCGTCGCGAGTGGCCATGCCGATGACGCCACGGCCGCCGCGGTGCTGGGCCTTGTACGTCGAGAGGGGCATCCGCTTCACGTAGTTCCGGCTCGACACGGTGATCACGACATCCTCGTCCGCGACGAGGTCCTGGTCGGTGAGCTCGCGGTTGAGGTCATCGAGGATCTTCGTCCGGCGGTCATCGCCGTACTTGGCGGCGAGCTCGTCCATGTCCTGCTTGATGAGGAACTGGATCTTGCGGGCGTTGCCGAGGATCGATTCGAGCTCGGCGATGAGCTTGATGGTCTCGCGGTACTCGTCCTCGACCTTCTGCCGCTCGAGGCCGGTGAGGCGGCGCAGCTGCATCTCGAGGATCGCCTTGGCCTGGAGCTCGGAGAGCTCGAACTTCTCACGCAGGTTCGCGAGCGCCGTCTCGGGGCTCTTGCTCGCGCGGATCGTCTTCACGATCTCGTCGATGTGGTCGAGGGCGATCTTGAAGCCCTCGAGCAGGTGCGCGCGCTCCTTCGCCTTGCCGAGGTCGAACTCGGTCCGGCGCTTGATGACCTGCTTCCGGTAGGTGATGAAATGCTGGAGGACGTCCTTGAGCGACAGGGTCTTCGGCGACGAGTCGACCAGCGCCAGCATGTTCAGGTTGAAGGCCGACTGCATCGCGGTGTGCTTGTACAGGTTGTTCAGCACCCGCTCGGCGTTGTCGTCGCGCTTCACCTCGATGACGACACGCATTCCCTCGCGGTCGCTCTCGTCGCGGATGTCCGAGATGCCGGCGAGGCGCTTGCCCTGGACGAGGTCCGCGATCTTCTCGATCAGCGAGGCCTTGTTCACGGCGTACGGCAGCTCGGTCACGACGATCGACTGGCGGCCGCCCTTGCCGTCCTCGACATGGGCCTTCGCGCGCATGAGGATCCGGCCGCGGCCGTTGGCGTACGCACGGAGGATCGCGTCCACCCGCTCGGGCGCGCCCGTCTCGATGTTCTTCTGCTCCTCGAAGCGGTAGATGATCCCGCCGCCCGGGAAGTCGGGGCCCCTGACGATCTTGCAGAGGTCGTCGTTGGTGAGGTCCGCGTCGTCGACGAGCGCCTTCACCGCGGCGGTGACCTCGCGGAGGTTGTGCGGCGGGATGTTGCTCGCCATTCCCACGGCGATGCCGGTCGAGCCGTTCACCAGGAGGTTCGGCACCCGTGCCGGCAGCACCGTCGGCTGGAGGTGGCGGTTGTCGTAGTTCGGGTACCAGTCGACGGTCTCCTTCTCGATGTCGGCGAGGAGCTCCGCCGCGATGGCCGCGGGGCGCGCCTCCGTGTTGTGGCTGACGAAGCCGTTCGTGATGAAGCTGTGATCGTTGGAATCGACGCGAAGCGAATACACGGGCTGAAGGCCCGCATCCTCGACCGACGCCACCGTCGCGTAGTAGTACGTCCCATCGACCAGGGGCTCGATCACTCGACGGACCTCGTCGTTCGTCAGGTGGGCGAGGATCTCCTCGTGGTCCCGCTCCCAGCGCTCGATCCGGTCGATGTTGTACTTCCGTAGCCATTCGCGGTCGGTCCAACGCGCCATGCGCTCGCCGCGGACGTAATCCGCGACGAATGGAATGGCGTCGGTGCTCATCGCGCTGCTCGCCAGTGGGATCTGCGCGAGCTCGGCCTCGAGCTTCACCTGCTTCGTGCCATGGAACCCGACCGCGGCAGCGAACCGGCGCGCGTCGCGGCGGTTCGTGATGACGAGCTTGATCTCCCCGTTTTCGTAGTGGCATTGCTTCGACACGACGCCGCGTTCGAGAAGAAGCTGCTGGACCTCGGTCGCGAGCCGTTGGCTCCTCGTCGAGTAGCTGATCTGGATCGCGTTCCCACCGCGGACACGGAGGATCGACGACGATCCGTCTCCCTCGAAGAGAGCCCGAAGAAATGTCACCTTGAATGCCGCTCCTGCGCTCCATACGAACGTGGGAACACGTTTCGCCGCGCTACGCAGGCCGACCATCTCCGCGAGCGGACTCGCCTTGAGCGCGGTCATGTTCTGTACGTCGAGCTCGTGGAGCAGGTTGCTGGACTTGATCGTGCGTGAGTACGCATAACGCCGACCGCCGACGATCTCGTCATAGGCCTCGGTCACGGCCCCGAAATAGCTCTCGTCGAGATTGTTGAACCCGGCGCGTCCCTCGGACGCCCATCCCTCCGAGACCATGCCCCCGGCCAGAGTCGCCAGCGCACGCTCGCGCGGGGTGAGCGCCTTGGTATCCGCGATCGCCGACGTGCGCAGGAGCGCGGCTCGGTCGCCGGGAACCATCTCGTGGAGGAGCTTCCACACGAGCAGCGGTACGCCCGCCACGGACTGGAGGGTCAGGACAGGGTGGTTCTTCGTCCCGGTCAGCTCGTAGCCCTCGCGCGTTCGCAGGCGAAGGGTGGGATGCGTGCCCGAGTGGAAGAGCTTGCTCGCACGCACCCGCTCGCCACGCCGATCGAGCACGTCGAGATCGAGCGCATTGTCGGACTCGGCCTCCGCGCTCGCGACGATCTCTGCGATCGGTACGGTGCGATCGGCCGCGCGCACGAGCGTCTCGCCGGTAACGCAGTAGCGCATATGGGCCGGCGGATCGTCGTCGATCGAGTTGTGGACGAAGACGCCCGCGGCGAGGGCGAAGTTCTGGGTCACGTCGACCGTGAGGTCGTACACGTCCGCGCGCCCGGCCGGCGCGACCGAGGCCACGCTCTGCGCGAGGCTCGCCGGGATCGGGAACGCGCCGGTGCGGTGGAGCCGCTCCGGGATCGCCGTCCGCGCGAACGGCATGAGCTTGTCCTTCTCCTTGAGCTTGCCGGCTTCCCGGTACGTGCCGTCGCGCATCATGAAGCGGTGGTCCGGCGTGCAGACGATCTCCGCGCCGGACGCGAGCGTTACCTTCACCACGGGGTCGTTGCGTTTCACGAGGCGCGGGGCCCGCAGCGGCTTGATGCGGACGTTGCGGTGCGCATCGAGCGTGAACACCTCGGCGCGCACGCCGCGGTGGACCATCTCGACGAGCTCGACGAACGTCTTCTGCTCGCCGTTCACGAGCTCGACCTTGGTGTCGCCCGAGAAGCAGCCGAAATTGCCTTGCCCCTGGATCGGCGGGTAGCGCATCGTGAAGTCCTGCGCGAACCGCGCGAGCGCGTCGTAGATAGGCACGTCACCGTGGGGGTGGTACTTCCCCATCACGTCGCCGACGATCGCCGCCGACTTGCGGAACGGCCGGTCCGAGCGCAGCCCCATCTCGTGCATCGTCCAGAGGATCCGGCGCTGCACCGGCTTCAGGCCGTCGCGCACGTCCGGGAGGGCGCGCGCGACGATGACGGTCATCGCGTAGTCGAGGTAGGCCTTGCGCATCTCGGTCTCGAGCTCGACGCCCACCTCGCGCTGGTCGTCCGGTCGTTCGATCACGTTCTCGCGTGCTCCTTCTGATCAGCCTCACGGGCGACGGCCTCGCGCACCCGCGCGAACGCCTCATCGGTACGGGAATAGCGCTTCTCGAGCTCCGCGCGGCGCTCGTCCGGCATGCGCACGAACACCGCGCTCGCTTCGGCGAGGACCTCGCCGTCGCTGGCCTGCGTGAGCGTGCCGGTCGTCTCGATCGTGCGGCCGCGGTCACGAGACACGACGCCCGTCACGACGAGCTCCTCGCCGACGGGCACGGGCCGCTTGAACGCGACCTCGATCTTCGCGGTCACGCCCCAGATCCCCTGATGGAAGATCGCCCAGCCCATCGTCTCGTCGAGCAGCGCGGTGACCACACCGCCGTGGATCGTGCCGTCGTATCCCTGGTGCCGGCGCTCCCCGGTGTAGCGGGCGGTCGCGCGATCGGTGGAGACGTCGAAGTCGAGCTGCAGCCCGGTCGGGTTGAGCCGGCCGCAGGCGAAGCACCAGTGCTCGAAGTCGACGCCGAGATCAAGGAGGCGCGCCACTAGAGATCGAGCTCCGCGTCCTTGGCGTTGGCCATGATCCACTTCTTGCGGCCCTCGACCTCGTTGCCCATGAGCTCGTCGAATACGAAGTCGGCGCGCTCGGCGTCCTCGAGGTTGACCTTGCGGAGGGTGCGCGTCGCGGGGTTGAGGGTCGTGTCCCAGAGCTGCTCGGCGTTCATCTCGCCGAGTCCCTTGTACCGGGCGATGGCCGGCTCCCGGCCGCCCTTGCCGTCGTCGGTGCCCTCGTCGGTGGACGCGGACTCGACCTCGACCGCGTCGGCGACCTCGCCCTTCGCCTTCTTCGCGGCGGCCTTCGACTTGCGCTCCGTGGACTTCGTCTTCGCGAGCGCCTTCAGCTCCTTGATCGCCGCGTCGCGCTCCTTGTCCGAGTAGACCCAGCGGATCTCCTTGCCGAGCTGCAGCCGGTAGAGCGGCGGCTGGCCGATGAAGATCCGGCCCTGCTCGATGAGCGGCTTGAAGTGGCGGTAGAGGAGGGTCAGCAGGAGCGTGCGGATGTGCGAGCCGTCGACGTCGGCGTCCGCGAGCAGGATCGTCTTGCCGTAACGGAGCTTGCCGGCGTCGAAGTAGTCGCCGATGCCCGTGCCGAGCGCGGTGATGATCGCCTTGATCTCCTCGTTGCCGAGCATCTTGTCGGCGCGGGCCTTCTCGACGTTCAGGATCTTGCCGCGCAGCGGGAGGATCGCCTGGAACCGGCGGTCGCGGCCGCCCTTCGCCGAGCCGCCGGCGGAGTTTCCCTCGACGAGGATGAGCTCGGACTTCTCGGGATCGCGCTCCTGGCAGTCGGCGAGCTTGCCCGGCAGTGAGAAGCCGTCGAGCGCGCCCTTCCGGAGCACGAGGTCGCGGGCCTTGCGCGCCGCCTCGCGCGCGCGGAACGCGGTGAGGCACTTCTCGACGATCTTCCGCGCGTCCTGCGGGTTCTCCTCGAGGTACTGGCCGAGCGCGTCGTTGATCGCGGATGCGACCTGCCCGGCGACCTCGGCGTTCCCGAGGCGCGTCTTCGTCTGGCCCTCGAACTGGGGCTCCTTGATCTTCACGCTGATCACGGCGGTGAGGCCCTCACGTACATCCTCGGCGGTGAGGTTCGGGTCGGCCTCCTTGAGCGCGCCGCTCTTGCGCGCATACGCGTTCAACGTGCGGGTCAGCGCGGTGCGGAAGCCCGTGAGGTGGGCGCCGCCGTCCATGGTGTTGATGTTGTTGGCGAACGTGTAGACCTTCTCGGCGAAGGTGTCGTTGTACTGGAACGCCACCTCGACGACCGTGTCGTTCTCGAACGAGCGCTCGACATACACCGGCTTGTGCAGGGCCTGATGCGACTTGTCGAGGTGTCGCACGAAGGACACGACGCCGCCGTCGAAGTAGAAGGCCTCGTCGCTGTCGTCGCGCTCGTCCTTGATGAAGAGGAACAGGCCTTTGTTGAGGTAGGCCGTCTCGCGCAGCCATTGGACGATGATCGAGCGGTCCCACTGGATGACCGGGAACATCTCCGGGTCGGGCGCGAACGTCGTGATCGTGCCGGTCGGCTTCTCGCGGGGCCTCCACTCGACCTGCGGCGGCTCGTGGCGGCCGGTCGCGATCTGCTTCACCTTGCTGACGGGTTTGCCGCGCTCGTAGTCCTGCTCGTAGATCTTCCCCTCCGGACGGTGCACCTCGACGTGCAGGTGCGTGGAGAGGGCGTTCACGACCGACACACCGACGCCGTGCAGCCCACCGGAGACCTTGTACCCGGCGCCGCCGAACTTGCCACCGGCGTGCAGGATGGTGTGGACGACCTCCAGCGCGGACTTCCCGGTCTGCTTCTGGATCTCCGCCGGGATGCCGCGGCCGTTGTCGGCGACGGTGATCTCGTTGTTCTTGTGGATCGTGACGTCGATCCGGTCGCAGGTCCCGTTCATCGCCTCGTCGATCGAGTTGTCGAGGACCTCGCGGACGAGGTGATGCAGCCCGCGCAGATCGGTCGTGCCGATATACATGCCGGGACGACGGCGAACGGCCTCGAGGCCCTCGAGGACCTGGATGTCGTTCGCGCCGTATGAGCCCGAGCCATTTCCGCCCGCGGCCTTGGGTGTCGCCTTCACTGACTTGACTGCCATTGCTTCTCCTATGACCGGCCGGCGCGGACGAGCAGCTCGTAGAGCCGATCGAAGTCCTCGTCGGAGTAGAACTGGATCGCGATGCGGCCGCCCTTGCGGCCGCGGGTGATCTCGACCTTCGTGCCCAACGCGTTGCGCAGCTCGGACGTCACGCCCGCGAGATCTGGGTCGTTGCCGCGGACCCGCGCCCGCTGCCGCGCATGCGTCGGATGGACCATTTTGCGCGCGAGCGCCTCCGCCTCGCGGACCGACATCCCGCGCGCGAGGATCTCGCCGAGCGCCCGGACCGCATCCGAAAGTGGTAGCGGCAGGAGCGCGCGCAGATGGCCCTCACTGATCTTCCCGTCCTGGACCGCGTCCTGGAGGATCTGCGGCGCCGAGAGGGCGCGGAGCGTATTCGCGACCGCGGAGCGCGACTTGCCGATCCGCTCGGCGAGCTGCTCCTGGGTGAGGTCGTACGTCTCCATCAGCAGCTTGTACGCGCGCGCGGTCTCGATCGCGTTGAGGTCGGCGCGCTGCAGGTTCTCGACGAGCGCGAGCTCGAGGCGGTCGCCGACCTCCTCGCGCACGACCGCCGGGATCGCCGTCTTCCCCGCGACGCGCGAGGCCAGGACCCGGCGGTGGCCGGCGATGAGCTCGAACCCATCCGGGGTGCGCGAAACCACAATTGGTTGCAGGACGCCATGCGCCGTGATCGACGCCGCGAGCTCGGCGATCGAGTCCTGGTCGAAGTGCTGGCGCGGCTGCTGACGGTTCGGCTGGATCTTCTCGAGCGGGATCTCGAGCGTCCCTGAGGGCATCGTTGCCGCGGCGGGCGGTTGGGCCGGCGCGGCGCCGAGCAAGACATCCAGCCCGCGGCCCAGTCCGGTGCGGGCCATTACGCCCCCACCCCGCCGAGCGGGATCGGGACCCGCGACGCCAGGCGCATCGAGAGCTCCTGGGCAAGGTCGCTGTAGGCCTGCGCCGCGCGCGACCCGGGGTCGTAGACGCCGATCGGCTGGCCGTGGCTCGGCGCCTCCGCGAGACGGACGGCGCGTGGGATCCGGACCCGGGCGACGAGCTGCGGGAAGTGCCGAATGACCTCTTCGGTCACCTGCATCGAGAGGCGGTTCCGGCGGTCCTCCATGGTCAGGACGATGGCGAGGACCTCGAGCTTGGCGTTCAGCCGCGCGCGCACCGCCTCGATGGTCGCGAGCAGCTGGGCGAGGCCCTCGAGGGCGTAATACTCGCACTGCACCGGCACGAGGACGGCATCCGCGGCGGCCAGCGCGTTCACGGTCAACAGGCCCAGCGAGGGCGGGCAATCGATGAGGATGGTCTCGTAACCGTCGGCCTGCCGGATCGCCTCGCGGAGTCGGAACTCGCGAGCCATGAGCGGTACCAGCTCCACCTCGGCACCTGCCATCTCCGGCGAGGACGGGAGGAGGTCCAAACCCGGCACGGCGGTCGGCCGGACCGCTGCTCCGATGGGCTCATCTCGTACCAAGACGCCATACACAGACTGCGGCAGGTCCTTGCCGATGCCCAGCCCGGACGTGGCGTTGCCTTGTGGATCAAGGTCGATCAGGAGCACCTTGGAGCCCATCTCTACCAATGCGGCAGCCAGGCTGATGGCAGTTGTCGTCTTCCCCACTCCGCCTTTCTGATTGCTGACAGCGAGCACGTTCACGGCGCGACAAACGTGAAACATTGGCTGCGGGGGCGCTCTGAGGGTGCATTTTGCAGCGCCACTGGAGGTCCTTATTGTAGCTGAAATGAGCTTAAACCCGAAATCGGTTGTTCCTGCAGTAGACCATTGGAGGTAACTCTCCCGGCTCTGGCTGCGGCCGCCAGCTACCTCCTTGGGAGTGTGCCCAGTGCCCTCATCGCGGCCCGGTTGGCGGGCCGACCGGACCCACGAACGGTCGGCACGCGCAACGCGGGATCGACGAATGTCGCCCTCACGGTCGGCCCGGCAGCCGGCATCGCGGTGCTTCTCGCGGATCTCCTGAAGGGTGCGGTCTGTGGCTTCACCGGACTGGCGATCGGCGGGTCGGTGGTCGGCGACGCCTGCGCGCTCGCCGCGGTCCTCGGCCAGGTCTACCCGATCTTCGCCGGGTTCCGGGGTGGGAAAGGAGCCGCCACGACGCTCGGCGGCTACATCGGGGTGAACCCCGCGCTCGCGGTGATCGGTCTCGCGAGCTGGGGGCTCGGCCTCCTCGTCCTGCGGCGCGCGGTCCTCAGCACGGTCACCGCGATCGCCGCGCTCGCGATCGTCACGCTCGTCGTGCGGCAGGACGCGATCTTCGGCGTCGGCGCGGCCGGGCTGACCCTGATCGCGCATCGCAACGACCTTGCGGCCTGGCGCAGCGGCAAGATGCCCACCATTCGCGAATCCCTGCGGGATAATCGACGCGGATGAGTGCGCTGAGCGCGACTCGCTGGAGCCCGACGATGAAACGCGTCGTCGTGGGGCTGCTGCTCGCTGGCGCCGTGTTCCTGATCTATCGCGCCGGCGACATCGTGCGCCCGTTCCTGTGGGCCTCGATCCTCGGCTACATCCTGCTGCCGCTCGTGCGCGTGTTCGAGGAGCGGCTGTCCGGACGGCGCAGCGTCGCCGCGGCGGTCGTCTTCATCGCGGTGCTGCTCATCATCGGCGGCGGGGTGCGGTTCCTCGCGCCCCTCGCGATCGCGCAGCTGCAATCGTTCCAGCGGCTGCTACCAACTTTGATTGCAAACGGGCAGAACACCCTGGCCGAGACGCTCGATCAGATCGGCGCGGAGGACCTCGTCCCGATCGTCTTCGGCCCGATCGCGACCGCGCCGATCGAGGTGACCCGCAACGTCGCGGGCTTCGCGGTGCCGTTCCTCGTCGGCCTCTCGCATTTCCTGCTCGAGCTCCTGGTCTTCCTGATCGCGCTGTTCTTCTTCCTGCGCGATTGGCCGCGGCTCATCGGATGGATCCGCAAGATGATCCCGCCGGCGCAGCGCCACGAGCTGTTGCCGCTCGGGGACCAGGTGAGCCTCCTCCTTGGCCGGTACGTCCGTGGACAGCTCGTGCTCGTCGCGATCATGTCGACCGCGACCATAATTGGTCTCACGGTCTTCGGCGTCCCGTTCAGCCTGCTGCTCGGGCTCATGACCGGCGTCCTCGAGGTCATCCCGATCATCGGTCCGATCACCGCCGGCGCGATCGCGTGTCTCGTCGCGCTCGGCAACCCGAACCCGTTCGGGATGTCGCAGCTCGTGTACGTCGCGGCGATCGCGATCATGTACACGGTCCTGCGCCATGCCGAGGACTACTTCGTGATCCCGCTCGTGATCGGTCGGATCGTCCGCCTCCACCCGGCGCTGGTCATCTTCTCGCTCCTCTCGGGCGGCGCCGTGTTCGGTCTCATCGGCATCGTCCTCGCGGTCCCCGTCGCTGCGACGTTGCGCCTCGTCCTCATCTACGTGAGCGCGAAGCTCCGCGACGAAGACCCGTTCCCGCGCCTCACCGAGGAGCTCGCCGAGGAGGGGGAGCGCCCATCCGAGCTGGCCCCGGTCCGCACGCTCGATCCGCGCCCGCGCTCGTAGCCGGGCGGCCGCGACATGATCGCGGTCGCGCTCGGAGCGCGGCATGAAGAGGGAGGGACGTTGCGCGTCGCGCTCGCGCTAGTCATCCCGCTCGCCGCGGCCCTGCTCCAGACGACGGTCGTCCCGTTCATCTCCGTCGGCGGCGCGCGCCCGAACCTGCCGTTCCTCGTGGCGGGCTCGTGGTCGATCGCCGCCGGCGCGGGCGAGGGCGTGTGGTGGGCCTTCATCGGCGGGCTCGCGGCGGATCTGCTCTCGGGGGGTCCGCTCGGCGCGTTCGCGGTGGCCTCGCTACCGCCTGTCGCGGCGATCGGGCTCGGCGAGCGACCGTCCCCCCGCCCGCTCGCGGTCCTCGTCGGCGCCTCATTCCTCACCGCGGCCGCGTTCGTCGCCGGGATCCTTTACGTCGGCGCGCTCGCGCTCGCCGGGACGCCGGTCCCCGACGTCGGTGGCCTGGCGATCCAGATCGGCGGCGGGGCGATCTTCACCGGCGCTCTCGCGATCGCTACCTATCCGATCGCGCGATGGCTCGCCCGGAGCACCGAGAAACAGGCATCCTTCTGACGTGAAGAGGGAGGAGCGGCCGCGCGCGTTCGTGCGCCCGTACCGCTTCATCGCGGTGGGCGTCGTCGTCGCGTTCCTGCTCAGCGTCCTCACCGTGCGGCTCTGGGATCTGCAGGTCGTGAACGGGACGCACTACCGGAGCCTCGCCGAGGACAACCGGCTCCTGCGCCTGCCGGTGACGGCGGACCGCGGGATCATCGTCGACCGCTTCGGCAAGGTCCTTGTGCGCAACATCCCCGGCTTCGCCATCAGCATCGTGCCGGTCGACCTCCCGCGGGCCCGCGAGCAGGACGTCGTGCTCCGGATCGCGAAGCTCGTCGGCCGCGACGCGGACGAGGCTCTCCGGGCCGTCGCCGACCAGCGCAAGAACAACCCCTACGAGGCCGCGAAGATCTCGACGAAGCCGGTCGCCCGCGAGATCGCGCTCCTGCTCGCCGAGCGCGCCGAGGCCTATCCCGGCGTGCGCATCGACGCGGAGTCCATCCGCCAGTACGTCGAGGGGCCGCTCTACTCGCCGATCATCGGGTACACCGGGCCGGTCACCGGCGAGGAGCTCACGACGCTGCGCGACCAGGGGTACCTTCCGACCGACCAGATCGGGCGCACCGGCCTCGAGTGGGAATACGAGAACTACCTGCGCGGCCAATACGGCTGGCGCGAGATCGAGCGCGACGCGTCGCAGCGCGAGATCAAGACCCTCGCCCAGATCCCGCCCTCGCCCGGCGGCAACGTCGTGCTCACCATCGACGACAAGCTCCAGCACATCCTCGCGACGGAGCTCGACGCCGGCGTCGCGGCGGACAAGTTCACCCAGGGCGTCGCGGTCGCGATGAACCCGCAGAACGGCGAGATCCTCGCGATGGTCTCGACGCCCGCGTACGACAACAACGTCTTCGTGAAGGGCATCACCCAGAAGGAGCTCGATGCCCTCAACCGCGACGGCTGCACCGGCGGGCCCGGATCGGTGACCGGCTGCCGCCGCCCGCTGGTCAACAAGGCGGTGGGGGAGATCTATCCGCCGGGCTCGACGTTCAAGATGGTCACCGGCCTCTCGGCGCTCACCGCTGGGACGGCGACGAAGGACACGATCGTGAACGTGACCTCGCAGGTCATGACCGTGTCGGGGTTCAACTTCTACGACTGGCGCGCGCACGGGTCGCTCGATTTCGTGCATGGCTTCGCCCACTCCAGCGATATCTACTTCTACTCGCTCGCCGGCGGCTCACCGATGAGCAGCGTCCAGGGCGTCGGCCCGGAGGCGATCTCGAAGTACGCCCACATGCTCGGGTTCGGCCAGCCGACCGGCATCGACCTGCCCGGCGAGGCGAGCGGGATCATGCCCGACCCGGAGTGGAAGCAGCGGACGTTCGACGAGCCGTGGACGATCGGGAACACGTACCACGAGGCCATCGGCCAGGGCTACGTCGCGGTCACGCCGCTGCAGCTCGTGAACGCGTACGCGTCCGTCGCGAATGGCGGCACCGTCTTCGTGCCGCACCTGCTCAAGGAGGTCGACGACGCGCAGGGGAATGCGACGTACGTGAAGCCGCCGGAGATCGCGCGGAAGCTCGAGATGAAGCAGGAGGACCTGCGGCTGATCCGCGAGTCGGCCCGCCGCGTCGTCACCATCGGCCACGCCTACATGCCCGGGCTCAAGCTCCCCATCGCCGGCAAGACCGGGACCGCGGAGTTCGGCTCGGCGACCGGGAAGGACAGCGCCGGCCGCAACCTCCTTGGGTTCCACAACTGGTTCGTGTCGTTCATGCCGAAGCAGGACAACACCGACCCGACCGCCGAGATCGCGATGGTCATCTTCACCTTCAACTCGAGCAAGAGCGTGTGCGACTCGTGCATCAATCCCGCGGTCACGATGACCCAGAAGGTCTACGAGTCGTATTTCGGCAAGGATCCGGCGAACAAGGCCCTCGGCAACCCGTGAGCGCCCAAGGGATCCCGCTCCAGCGCGCGGCGTCGCCGCTCCACGACAAGCCGACGTTCCGCCGGCTCGACCTCATCGACCCGTACCTCCTCATCGCGACGCTCCTGCTCATGGCGTACGGCCTGGTCATCACGTACTCGACGTCGTACGAGGACGTCGCCGCCGGGGACCCGGTCCAGTTCATCGTGCGCGGCGCGATCTTCACGGTCCTCGGGATCCTGGTGATCGTCGCGGTGGCGTATTTCGACTACGCGTGGTTCGGCACGCTCGCGCCGGTCTTCTACCTCGGGACGATCGGGCTCCTCGCGCTCGTGCTCGTCATCGGCCACACCGTCCTCGGTGGTCAGCGGTGGATCCCGATCGCGGGCCAGAAGTTCCAGGTGAGCGAGTTCGCGAAGGTCTTCATGATCGTCGTGCTCGCGAAGTACTTTGCCGACCGCCACGACCGAATGGGCTCACCGCTCGTGCTCGGGGGCGCGCTGCTCCTGCTCGGCCCGGCGTTCGCGCTCGTCTACCGGCAGCCCGACCTCGGTACGAGCCTCGTGTTCGTCGGGATCTTCTTCGGCATGGCCTACCTCGCGGGCGCGCGGCCGTGGCAGCTCGCGACACTCGTCGCGGCCGGCATCGCCTCGTTCCCGGTCGTGTGGGGACTCCTCGCCGCGTACCAGCGGGGCCGGCTCACCGCGTTCCTCGACCCGTACGCCGATCCGCAGGGTGCCGGCTGGAACATCATCCAGTCGCTCATCGCGATCGGCTCGGGCCAGGCGACCGGGAAGGGCCTGACCGCGGGCACCCAATCGCCGCTCGGGTACCTGCCGATCGCCGAATCTGATTTCGTGTTCGCCGGCCTGGCCGAGGACCTCGGGTTCGTCGGCGCGGTGATCCTCTTCGCGCTGTACGCCGTGCTCCTCATCGCGACGCTGCGCATCGGCTTCCGGGCGCGCGACCCATTCGGCACCTTCGTCGCGGCCGGCGTGTTCTCGATGCTCGCGTTCCAGCTCGTGGTGAACGTCGGCATGTCGATGAGCCTCATGCCGGTGACCGGTATCCCGCTGCCGTTCATCTCGCACGGCGGCTCGTCGCTGCTCTCGGTGTGCATGGGGCTCGGCCTCTTGCAATCGATCTCGATGCGCCGAGATACGAGCCGCCTCCGCAGCTAGTCCCTATACTTGACCCTTCAACGGCTGCGAACGGGAGCAGTAACCGCGTGACCATCGCTCAGCGAGCCGGCGGCTGGTGCGAGCCGGTGCGATGGCGCGGCGAACTCGCCCGGGAGCCGCGATCGTCAGCGCAAGCAGCGGTCGCCGGGGTCACGCCCGTTATCAGCGTGCTCGAGCGGAGGCGTGGGGCTGTGGCGCAGTTGTAGCGCATCACACTGGCAGTGTGGGGGTCCGGGGTTCGAATCCCCGCAGCTCCACCGCGCACGGCGGCACGGTCTCAATTGAGGTGGTACCGCGGAAGTGGCCCTTCCGTCCTCTTGTGGACGGCGGGCCATTTGATTTT
>DASWFN010000093.1:0-16885 GCA_036394215.1 Candidatus Limnocylindria bacterium | reverse complement strand
AGATCGTCGATGAACCGCGCGCCGAACACGCGGCCGCCCCACCACTCGGTGTACGTCGCGTAGAGCGCGAGGGTCCCCACGGCCGCGACGCTGAACCCCCGCAGGCGCATTGCGACGTGGCCCCGGCGGCGCCACGCGAGGATCAGCGCGGCGACGGCGAAGGCGAGGTACGGCGCGTAGACGAACAGCCCCCGGCTCGGGGACAGGAGCAGTCCGTACAGCCCGGTCAGGATGGGCGTGTCGTACGGCTTGCTGCCGTAGCCCTGCTCGAACGGCTCGCCGAAGGCGATCGCGTTGTACGCGAGCAGCGGGATCACGCCGATGCCGAAGCCCGCGACCGCATGGAGGAAGCTCCGCCGCGACAGGACACCCGGGAGGAGGAGCGCCGTGGTCTGCCGCGCGAACGTGCCGAGGCCGAGCGCCGATCCCGCGAGGAACGCGCGCCACTTCTCGAGCGGGCGCTCGTGGAGCACGAGCCACAGCACGGCCGCGAGCGCCAGATGCACGCCACCGTGCTGCCAGAGGGCCTGCGAGCCCACGGTCCGCACGCTGGTCGCGAGGAGGTAGAGCAGCACGAGCCCGACCGACCAGCGGACGGACCCGAAGCGCCGGAAGACGGACCAGAGCAGCAGCGCCGCGATCGCCTCCACGATCGCCGCGACGAGGTGTCCGAGGAGCAAGAGCGACGTCGCGTCGGAGGGGGAGACGCCGAGCAGGACCGCGGGCACGAGCACCGGCAACGCGAGGATCGCGACTCCGGGCGGGAAGATCGAGCACACGTGCTGGTCCGGTGCCGGCGCCGGCGGGCCGCCCGCGCTGCGTGGTGCCGTGCCGTTGTCGCGTTCCCCGGCGAGCAGGTAGAGGATCGCGCGCGACGGCGGGGGTCCGCAGGCCCGGAAGAAGTACGCGTTCCGATCGATGCGGTCCGGACGCTCATCGAGCGGGGACACCGTCGCGAACTCGTCGTAGTCGACGTTGCCGCTGCGCACGAGGGTCCACGCGAAGAGCGTGTTCGGCAGGACGTCGGGTGACCAGATGAGGTTGAGGTTCGCGAAGGACAGGAGCACGAGCAGTGCGCCGCGCACGACCCATCTCATTCCTCGAACGCCACCACGTACGCCCGCACGTCCCGCGCGCCGCAGGCCCGGGCGGCGGCCGCGGCGTCGAGCAGCGTCGCCCCGGTGGTGGCAACATCGTCGACGAGCCCGACGTGCAGGCCCCGCAGCGACCCGGCGACACCGGCGAACGCACCGCGGACGTTCTCCTGGCGCTCCCGCTGGCCGAGGGTCGCCTGCGCCGGACCCGACCGCAGCCGGTGGATGGCCGGATGCAGGGGGAGGCCGGTCAGCGCCGCGGCGGCGGCCGCGAGCGCGCGGGCCTGGTCGTAGCCGCGCGCCCGGGCGCGGCGCGGGTGGAGCAGGACCGGGACGAGGCAATCGAGGCGGACGCCGCGAGCGAGATCGCCCGCGACCCGTCCGGCGATCAGCGCGCCGAGCTCGCCGGCGAGACCGGGCTCGTCGCCGTATTTCAGGCGGTGGATCGCGTCCCGGAGCGGCCCCTCGTGCGCGCCGGCCGCGACGAGCGCGAGCGCGCCGAGCCGCCGGGAGATCGGGTCGGAGGCGTCGCGGCAGCGCACGCAGAACCAGCTTCCCGCAGCGCCGCAGCCGGCGCAGCGCGGGGCCAGGAGGACGTCGAGGGCATCGCTAGCGCGCATCTTCGAAGACGAGGTCGTCGCCGGCTTGCGTGCCGGTCTCGGCGACGGCGCCCGCACGCAGCTCGACGACCTCGACGGCACCGCGTGCCGCGATCATCGGGGTCCATGGCCGCAGGCGCTCGGCCGCACGCACCACGCGGCCCTCGCGGTCCAGGAACAGCGCGTCGATCGCGAAGCGCATGAGCAGCATCGTGATGTTGTTCGTCTTCGTGATCCGCAGCGCCTCACCGTCGGCGAGCCGGCTGTGGAGGAGAAGCCCGATGCCGCGCGAGAGGAACGAATCGGCGGTGCGGCAGTCGGTCGCGAGGATCGTGCCCCGCGTGCGGTTGCGGAGCCGCGCGGACCTAGATGCTACTGCAGGAGCTCAGCGCCGAGAGCGCCGCGGGCGCCAGGATGACGATGAACAGCGATGGGAAGATGCAGCCGATCGTCGGGAGCATGATGAGGATCGGGGCCTTCGCGGCCTTCTCCTCCGCACGCTGACGCCGCTCGGAGCGCATCTGCTCCGACTGGATGCGGAGCACCTTGGACATCGACACGCCGAGCTGGTCGGCCTGGATGATCGCGGAGATGAAGTTCGCGAGCTCCTTCTGCTCGACGCGATCGGTGATCCCGCGCAGGGCCTCCTGCCGCGACTTCCCGACGCGCTGCTCGGAGGCGGCCCGCTTGAACTCATCGGACAGCGCGCCCTTCAGCTTCTCGGTCACCTTCACGAGCGCGGCGTCGAACCCGAGGCCCGCCTCCACCGAGATCGTGAGCAGGTCGAGCGCGTCCGGCAGCGTCTCGAGGATCTGTTTGCCGCGCCCGCCGGCCTTGTTCCCGAGGTAGAAGTCGGGGGCCATGAAGCCGACGATCAGCCCGGCGATCGCGCCGACGATCGTCTGGGTCCCGTCGTTGCTCATGAGGTTCATGATCGCGGCGCCGGCGACCACGCCGACGATCGCGGCGAAGGCCTTCACGCCGATGAAGAACTCGGGGCTCGTCGTCTCCATGCCGGCGCGCTTGAGCTTCAGCGCCAGCGACTTCATCGTGTTCGCCGGGTAGAAGCGCGCGAGCAGGCTCGACAGCCCGCGGATGATCGGCTTCAGGGTGCGGTCGGCGAGCGGCCGCTGGAGCTCAAGCTCCTCGAGGCTGCGCGGGCGGACCGCGATCTGCTGCAGGCGGGCCTGCACCGGGTCGAGGCCCGAGCCCATCTGCGTGCCGAGGATCGCGATGATGATCCCGACGCTGACCATGATCGGGAGAAGGATCTCCACCGGGCTAGACCTTGATGTCCGTGATCTTGCGGATCGCGAGGAAGCCGATGGTCATCATGACCGCGCCGACGCCGATGAGGATCCGGCCGAGCGTCTGAGTGAAGAGCGGCTCCATGAAGGCGGGGTTGATCGCGTTGAGCGCGACCCCGAGGCCCACCGGAAGGAACGCGACGAGATAGCCCGACACGCGACCCTGCGCCGTGAGCGTGTTGATCTCGCCCTTGATGCGCACGCGCTCGCGGATCGTGAACGCGATCGTGTCGAGGATCTCGGCGAGATTCCCACCGACCTGCTGCTGGATGCCGATCGCGGTGACCATGAGGTCGAGGTCGTCGCTCTTGATCCGGCGGACGAGGTTATGGAGGGCCTCCTCCATGCCGAGACCGAGGTTCACTTCGCGAACGACGCGGCCCATCTCCTCGCTCATCGGCGGGCCGCCCTCGCGGGAGACGAGCTCGATCGACTGCAGGAAGCTCGAGCCGGCGCGAAGCGAGTTCGAGAGGAGCGTGATCGTATCCGGCAGCTGCTTGTTGAAGCCCTTGAGCCGGCCGCCGATCTTCCGCCCGACCCAGATCCGCGGCAGGAAGTACCCGAGGACGAAGCCGATGATCCCGGAGACCGGGTCGCGGAGGACGAACAGGATCACGCCGAGGCCGAGCGACGCGCCGATGCGGATGTAGTAGTACTCGGCGACCCGGAGCTTCAGGTTCGCGCGCGCGAGATCGCGCTGGACCTTGGTCGCGAAGCGCTTGTCCTCGACGTCCGCCGACAACGTGGCGAACGGGTCGATGTCCTTGCGCTCTTTCTTCCGCTTCGCCTTCTTCCTGCTCTTCTCGGCGGCGCCGGCCGCGATCTGACCGGACCCGGGACCGGCGTAGCGGGCCATCCGCGCTTCGACGCTCTCGCTGCCACCACCGAGCATGTTCGAGATCGCGCCGAAGACGAGGAGGATGCCGACGCCGATGGCCGCAGGCAGGGCGTACTCCACCTAGCGAAGGCCGGCCGACATGTCGCCGAAGACGCCCTGCGGCAGCGAGATGCCGGACGCCTCGAACTTCTCTGAGAACTTCGGACGGATGCCGGTCGGGCGGAGGCGTCCGACGACCTTCCCGTCGACATACGCGGTCTGCTCGAACACGAACACGTCCTGGAGGACGATCGCGTCGCCTTCCATGCCCTGGACCTCGGTGACGTGAGTGATCTTGCGGGAGCCGTCCTTGAGGCGAGAGATCTGGACGATGACGTCCAGCGCGCTCGCGATCTGCTCCTTGATGGCCCGGGACGGAAGGTCCACGCCGGCCATGAGGCACATCGTCTCGATCCGGCTGAGCATGTCTCGCGGCGAGTTCGCGTGTCCGGTGGACAGCGAGCCATCGTGGCCGGTGTTCATGGCCTGGAGCATCGAGAGCGCCTCGCCGCCTCGGATCTCACCGACGACGATGCGCTCGGGGCGCATCCGGAGCGAGTTCTTCACGAGATCCATGATCGTCACGGCGCCCTTGCCTTCGATGTTCGGGGCGCGCGACTCGAGCCGGACGACGTGGTCCTGCACCAGCCGCAGCTCAGCGGCGTCCTCGATCGTGACGATGCGCTCGTCCTCCGGGATGAAGCTCGACATGATGTTGAGGAGCGTCGTCTTTCCGGATCCGGTGCCGCCGGAGATGAACATGTTCAGGCGGGCTTCGACGCACGCCCGGAGGAATTCCATCATCTCGTTCGTCGCGGTGCCGAACTTCACGTAGTCGGCGACCTGGATGCGGTACTTCGGGAACTTCCGGATGGTGATGACCGGGCCGTTCAGGGCGAGCGGCGGGATGATGATGTTCACGCGTGAGCCGTCCGGCAGACGCGCGTCCTCGAACGGCTTGGACTCGTCGACGCGGCGGCCGATCGGGGCGATGATCCGCTCGATCACGCGCATCACGTGGTCGTCGCTCTGGAAAGTCACGTCCGACAATTGCAGCTTGCCCTTCCGCTCGACGTACACGCGGAACGGCCCGTTCACCATGACCTCGGTGACGGAGTCGTCGTTCAACAGCGGCTGGATCGGACCGAAGCCGAGGATCTCGTCGACGATCTGCTCGAGCATCCGCTGGCGCTCGACACGCGTGATGACGGTGCCGTCCTCGTCGATGAACTTGTTGAACATGCTCTCGATCTCGGCCCGGACCGCCTTGACGTCGGCGAGGTTCAGGCGCGGGTCGAGGTTGTTGATGATCCGGGTCTGGAGGGTGCCGCGGAGGTCCCGGTTGACGTCCCGGCTGGGCGTCGGCGTCTGGCTGAGCGGGCCCGCCTCCGGTGGCCGCGAGCCGATCGGGCCGTCGTCAGGACCCTTGGCGCCGCCGGGGGCGCTCGGGTTCTCGGGGGTGCCGGCGGGACGCTGGCCTTCGATCCGCCTCAGTAGCGACATAAGTGGTCCAACCCCTCACAAAGAGACCCGTCGTGCGGGTGCTCCCTCCGGCCGCGAGTCTACGACCCTAACGGCGGCGGGAGATGGTCCGAAAGGGGCACTTTCGGGCTATAGGACGGGCTTAGACCGAGTTGACGCGGCGGGTGGCCGCTAGCCGACGCCGAAGAGCCGCCGGCCCTGCTTGGCCGCCGCCTTTTGCGGTGTCGCCGATCCCGCCGCGGCCGCTGCCTCGCCCGCGCCGGAGAGCTTCTCGGCGAGGGTGAAGATGTCCTTGGCGACCTGGCTGTCGCGGTGACTGATCACGAACGGGACGCCCCGGTTCACCGCGAGGACAAGGGCGCGGCCGTCGGAGACGATCGTGTGCGGGATCTTCCGCGCGAGGCTCGCTTCGACGTCGGACGCCTTGATGCCGCCGGAGCTGTCGTTGCGGTTCGCGACGAGCTGGACCTTCTGCTCGTCGTAGCCGAGCTTCTCGGCGATCTCCATGAACACGCGGACGTTCTTCAGGCTCGTGATCTCGAGGGTCATGAGGGTGAGGATCACGTCCGCCACGTCGAGCATCGTGAGCACCTGTTCCTGGAACGACGGCCAGGTGTCGACGACGACGAACGCGTAGTTCTCACGGAGGGTCTCGAGGACCTTCTTGATGTTCGGCCCGGTGATGAGCTCGGCGGCCTCCGGCGTCGGCGGCGCAAGGAGGACCTTGATGCCGGTCGAATGCTGGACGAGGACCGACTCGAGGACCTCGCTGTCGACCTGCTCGAACGAGCCGACGAGGTCGGCGATCGTCTTCGCCTTCGGGCTCATGTTCAGGATGACGGCGATGTCGCCGAACGGGAGGCTGCCGTCCACGAGGACGACGGGCTTGCCCGTCGACTGATGCAACGCGACCGCGAGGTTGGTGGCGATGGTCGTCCGGCCGACGCCGCCCTTGGGCGAGAAGAACGAGATGATCTTGCCGCGCTCGGGCTGGAGCATCGCCGTGAGGCTCGGCGTCTGGGCCGAGGGCGCCGGCGCGGCCTGCGCGTAGCGCGCCCGCTTCACCTTCTCGATCTCGTGGACGTGCCGGATGGCGTTCACCAGCTCGTCGGCGGAGAACGGCTTCACCAGGAATTCGCGCGCGCCCGCGAGCATCGAACGGCGGAGGTAGTCCTGCTCGCCCTGGACGCTCATCATGATGATCGGCGACTCGGGGACGGTGTTCGCGATGATCTCGGTCGCGGTGATGCCGTCCATGTCCGGCATGTTGATGTCCATGAGGATGACGTCGGGCCGCTCTTTCTTGGCGAGCTCGACGGCCTCCTGGCCGCCACCGGCGGACGCGACGATGACCATGTCGGCCTCGAAGCCGATCAATTTCGCCAGGTTTTCGCGTGTCTCCGCGATGTCGTCGACGACGAGGATGCGGATCTTGTCAGCCATGGGCGGGACTCATGATAGGCGGCTCATCTCCACGGCCAGCGCCGCGAGCGCGCCCAGTCCGAGCGCCACGCCGTAGGGGATCCAGGTGTGCAACAGCGACCCCATCGTCTCGCCGGTGCCCGTGCGGCGGGCCGCGATCCGCCGGGCGACGATGAACGCGAGCGCGATGACCCCGCCGATGAGCGCGCCGTACACCGCCGCGACGAACAGGAACTGCGTGCCCTTGAGCGCCCCGACCGCCATGAGGAATTTCCCATCGCCGGCCTTGAGCCCACCGCCCGCGTAGAAGGGGTACGAGACCAGGAATCCGATGACCAGGCCGGCGCCGTGGTCGAGCAGGCCGCCGGAGAACACCCCGCCCGGGAACCCGGCGGCGCCGGCGCTCTCGATCGCGCCCAGGACGATACCCGCGAGCATCGTCGGGTACGTGACGGCGTTGGGTATGCGCCGCCAGCGCCAGTCGGTGACGACGATCGTCAGGACGAAGGCGACGAGGATCGCGTTCTCGATGGTCCGGACCAGTGACGCCTCGATCCCGCTCTCCTCCCCGGAGATGAAAGGGCGGCGCCGCCTCGAGGCGAGCGCCGCCCTCCCTCGTGTTCGCGCGTCGAGACTAGGTCAGGTTGTTCCCGATGTTGCTGAAGATGTTCTGGATCTGCCCGCGCAGGAAGATCATGGCGACGATCACGGCGATGGCAATGACCGCGATGATGAGTGCGTACTCGACCAGGCCCTGACCGTCGTCCTCGCGAAGGAAACGCTGGATATCCACGGAAGCCCCCCTTTCTGTGCGCGGAATGTCCGCCTGTCGCAGAGCAGGGACAACTAGGAAAGCGGTACTAACCCATTTGGGGTGGCCCTAAGTACACTCCGCCGCGAGAAGGGGTGGTGACATGGCCACTGCAGTCACCGCGAACACCTACCCGACGACGGAAAAGATCGGCTTCTGGACCCGCGCGCTCGCGACGATCATCGACGTCATCGTCATCAGCATCGTCAACGCGATCCTCGGGGCGATCCTCTTCGGCGGCGATCAGACTCGGGGGAGCGGGCTCAACCTCCTCCTCGGTCTCGCGTACTACCTCTACTTCTGGTCGTCCTACGGGCATGGCCAGACGCTCGGCAAGCGCGCGCTCTCGATCCGCGTCGTGAAGACGGACGGCAGCGAGCTCACGCTCGTCGACGCGCTCATCCGCTACGTCGGCCTGATCCTCAGCGTCATTTGCGTGTTCATCGGCGTGATCTGGGTCGCGTTCGACGCGAACAAGCAGGGCTGGCACGACAAGATCGCCAAGACCTACGTCGTCAAGGCCTAGCGCCGCGCGGGCGGGTGCTTCAGGTGCCCGCCCGCGGGGCTAGGTCATGAGCGACAGCAGTGGCGGACCGAGGAACACGAGCAGCAGGGCGGGCAGGACGCAGAAGGTCAACGGAAAGAGCAACAGGACCGGAAGCCGCCGAGCCTTCGTCTCCGCCTGACGGCGCTGGGCCTCGCGGAGCGCGTCGGCCTGCGCGACGAGAAGCTCCGCCAGGGGCGCGCCGAATCGCGACGCGGACTCGACGAGCGCCGCAACTCGGGCCTCGTCCGGACCGCTGCCCGCGAACGCGGCGAACGCCACTCGCGGCGGCCGCGCGAGGCGCAGATCCGCGAGCAGGCGACGAGCCTCGGGCAGTCGCGCGACCCGCGGTGACCGCGCGACGAGCGCCGCGAGCGCGTGCTCGAAGGACAGCCCGGCGTCGAGGCCCACGACCACGGCATCGAGGAGCGCGGCGAGCTCTGGAGCGTCCGAGCGCGCGCGCACGAGGCGCCAGAGCCAGACCGCGCCGATGACCTCGAGCGCGATCGCGACGAGCCCGATCCCCTTCCCCGTACCGAAGAAGATCGCGATATAGGACGGCGTGAGGATCGCGAAGAACCCCGCGCCGAGCGGTGCGAGGAGCACGAGGACGATGGCCGAGAGGCGCCCCTGCGCGGTGAGCGCGGCGCGCTCCGCGTCGAGGGCGAGGCGGCCGCGGAGCAGCCGCGCCACTCGCGACAGGCTGCGGCCGATCCGGCCGCCGCTCCGGGCAAAGGCGCCCAGGACGATCACGAATGGCGCGAGCTCGGCCGCCGGCAGGAGCGGGTCGTACGCGCGGAGCGCGCGCTCGATCGGATCACCCAGCCGGAGCGCCGTCGCGACCGCGCGCGTCGGAAGCACGAGGTCCCGCGGGAGCGTCGGTGCGACCTCCGCGAACGCGACCTCGAGCGACAGCCCCGCGGCCAGCGCGGCGGCGATCGCGTCGACCAGCCCCGGGAGCGCGGCGCGACGATCGCGGGCCGCACGTCTCGAGCGGATCGCCGCGACGACCGCCCCCCGAGGGACCGCGGCGGCGAGCAGCACCGCACCGAGCAGGGCGACAAGGATCAGAGCGCCACCTGCCGGAGGGCGTAGCGCTCCCCCGCCTCGGGATCGAGCTCCGCGATCTCGACGATGCGCCGCCGGCCCCGCTCGTCGCGCTCCTGATGCACGACGATCTCGATCCCGCGCCGGATCTGCTCCTGGATGGCCGGCAGCGGCAGGTCCAGCCCCGCCATCATCGCCATCGTCTCGAGGCGCAGGAGCGCTCGGTACGCGCTGCTCGCGTGCGCGGTCGTGAGCGAGCCACGATGCCCGGTGTTCATCGCCTGCAGCATGTCGAGCGCTTCGCCCCCGCGGACCTCGCCGACGACGATGCGGTCCGGCCGCATCCGCAGAGCGTTACGCAACAGCGTTCGCGTATCGATCGCGCCGACGCCCTCGACGCTCGCGGCCCTCGTCTCCAGCCCGACGACGTTCGGTTGCGGGAGCCTGAGCTCGGCCGCGTCCTCGATGGTGACGATGCGCTCGTCCGCCCCGATCGCGAATGCGAGAGCGTTCAGCGTGGTGGTCTTGCCACTGGACGTCCCGCCGGATACGAGGACGCTCCGGCGATCGCGAACGGCCCCGACGAGGTACGCCATCGCCTCCGCCGAAGCCGTCCCGCTGCGCACGAGATCGTCGGGATCGAACGGCCGCGCGGCGAACCGGCGGATCGTGAGGACCGGTCCCTGGATCGCGATCGGTGGGATCACCGCGTGCACCCGCGATCCGTCGGGCAGCCGCGCATCGACGAGCGGTTGCGCGAGGTCGATCCGGCGGCCGAGCGGAGCGACGAGCCGCTCGATGAGGACGAGGATCTCCTCGGCATCGCGGAAGCGGATCGGCGTCGACTCGACGCGCCCGTCGCGCTCGATCCACACGCCGCGGGTCCCGTTCACCATGACCTCGCTCACGCGCTCGTCACGGAGCAACGGTGCGATCGCGCCGAGGCCGAAGAACCGGTCGTCGAAGTACCGTTCGAGCTCGCGCAGCTCCGCGGTCGACAGCGCGAGGCGCTCGGTCGCGGCCGTCTCTCGAAGCAGCCCGCCGAGCTGATCGGCGCGCGGCCGGCCGTCGGGAGCGTCCCGCAGCCTGGTGAGGAGTGCCTCCTCCAGGCGGTCGCGCACCGCCGTCACGACGCGTCGATCGCGAGGAGCTCCGCGAGCTCGTCATACGCGCGGCCGAGCGCGCCGCCGACCACGCCGCTGCGTGCGATCGCATCCGCGACGGAGTCCTCGTCGCGTGGCAGGACCCGGAACGCGCCGTCGATCGGCCCTTGCGCGGCCACGATCCAGGGATCCGCGGGCAGCTCCGCCGTCGACAGCGCCGCGGTCGATGCGGCGTCGGGATAGGCCAGGACCAGCCTGCGATCGCTCCGCGACAGCGCCTGCCGCGACCGCTCGTCGGCGAGCAGCGGCAGATCGACGAGCACGACATCGGCGATCTGTTGCGCGGCGGCGATGACCGCGAGCAGCACGGCAGGCGACGGTGCCGTGGGCGCTCCACCCACGATCGACAGCCGTGCGCCGACGGCGCTGCGAACGAGCTCGAGGTGCTCGGGGCGCAGCTCGCCGGCGAGGACCTCGAGCTCCGCCCAGGGCCGCGGCTCGGCGCGCAGCCACCAGCCCAGCGCGCCCGTTCCCGTGGCGTCGACGGCGAGGACGGTGCACATCTCGGCGAGCCGCTGGGCGAGGTTGGCCGCGGCCATCGTCCGGCCCGTCCCGCCGCGCGCCGCGGTGAGCGACACCACGCGGGTCCGCTCGCGCGTCGCGCGCGGGATCGCCCGCGCGACGAGCGGTCCGAGCACGGCCGGGTCCGCCGAGGTCGCGACGAGCGCGGCGCCGCCGAAGGCGCCGATCACGGCCGACTGCTCGGCATCCGCGATCACGATCCGCGGGATCTCCGTTCCGAAGCGAGCGGCCTCTGCCGCCGCGCCCGGCTCGCGCAGATCGACGAGCACGATCCGTGGCGCATTCGACGACTCGAGCTGGAGCACGTCGCACGCGCTCCGCAGCTCCTCGCCACCGCAGATGGCGGCGCGCGTCACTTCGTCGAGCGGAGGAGCGGCACGAGCAGCAGACCGCTCGCGCGCGCGACGCTCAGCGCCGTCGCATCGTCCGCGCCCGTGCCGACGATCACGGTCCGCTCATCGACCGCAACGACCATCAGGTCGAATGCGACCGCGGTGGCCGTCGCCCGGTCGCCCGGACGCAACGCGAGCACGTCGAGGTGGTCACCCGGTCGCAGGCCGCCGATCGGAGCGATGAACCAGCTCGTCGGCACGGCCATCGCCCAGGTGTTCGGCCGCAGCGCGTCGGCCATCGTGAGCGGAACCGCACCGGCGGTCGGCTCGGCGGGACGCAGCGACGCGACCAGGGACACGGCGAGCAGGACCGCGCCGCCCGCGCCGAGGAGCGCTCGGCGCGGAGGCCTGCGGCGCGCGACGGCGGTCAGCGACGGCAGCATCGCGTCTCGATCGAGGCTCGCTGGTGATGCGCGCCCGCGGTGAGCGTGAGCTCGAAGGACCGCGGCGCGACGGTGATCGAAAGATCCGACGGCGGCGGGCCGCCGTTCGCCGACGCGAGCCTCTCGGCCGCCGCGAGCGCGCGGTCCCTCACGACCGGATCGGCGGCGAGCCCCTCGAGGTCCGCACGCGTCGGTGCGCTGCGCGGGCGGCCGAACTCGTCACGCAAGGACGCGACGAGCGCGAGCTGCGCGTCCGCCATGACCATGCCCGCGGCTTCGATCGCGGCCTCACCGGCCCGGCGTTCGACGGCGTCGGCAAGGATGCGATCCTGCGCGGCGCGAAGCCCGACGATCGTCACCGCGGCGATCGCGAGCGCGAGCACCGCGAGCACGAGGGCCTGACCCCGATCGTCCGTCACGGTGTCCACTCGATCAACCGCGCGGCCCGCCCGCCGACGACGAGCGCCGGCAGTCCGATGAACGAGAGCGGCGCGGCGATGGCGTAGCGCAGCTGCACGGAAATGAGCGTCCCGCGCGGATCGGTGCCGCGCTGAGGCTCCGCTGGCTCGATGGCCACGTCGATCCGTCGGGCATCGAGCGGCGCGGCGGCCGCGGCGACGCTCGAGCGAACCAGACGGTCATCGTTCGTGAGCGCGCCGGCGCGGGCACCCTCCGCCGCGGCATGCTCGAGGGCGAGCCGCGCCACGCCGATCTCCGACAGCTCCGCGATCGCGAGCGCGAGAACGAGGAGCACCGGAAGGACGAGCGCGAACTCCACGAGCGCCTGAGCGCGGTCCCCGCTCACGGCAGCCACCCGAGCAGCAGCAACGACTTCCTGCGCCGATACAGGGAGAGGGCGATGGCGCCGCAGAATGCCGCGGCACAAATGCCGGCGTACAGGTGGAGGTTTGACTCGACCAGCGCCGATGAAGCGATGAAGGCCACGAAATCGAGGACCCTGGCGCGCGGATCCAGCTCCGGCGGACGCCCCGCCGCGAGCGTCGACGTCACGAGCGCGATCGCTCGTGGGTCGGTGGTCACACCTCCATGGCCCTCCAGCGACTCGATCGTTGTCGGCAGCAGGGTCCTGCGGGTGACACCCGGTGCCCATGCGTCAGGCGCCGTGACGATGAGGTCGGTCACCATGCGAAGATCGAGACGCACGACTCCTGGTGGTGGCGGTCCGGCGCGGACGACCGCCAGATCGGCGACCGCGCGCGAGCCGATGTCTTGCGCGAAGCCCGCGCTGATCGCGCGCATCTCGGTCCCCGCGCCGAATAGGCCCGCGAACGGAAGCCAGGCCTGGCTCGTCGCGGCTCCGGACGAGCCATTGTGTGGCGAGGCGAGCGAGATGTACGAGACGACCTTGTCGCGCGCCGACAGTCCGTTGGCGAACGCGGCGTCCGCGACCGCACCACCCATCGAGTGAGCGACGATGTGGATGCTCGGGTGGGTCGCCCCGAGCGCGCGGATCTCCTCGGTGAGCCGCTCAGCGTTGGCGCCGACCGACCCATGCGTGTCGTAGGGATAGGCCGGATCACCGCCGAAGCGGTGGATCTCGTAGCGCGGATCCTTGCTGAGCGCTTCGATGAGCTTGTCGAATGTGCCATCCGGCGCGTCCGACCCGATCCCCGAGACCAACAGGATGATCTCCTTGTCGCTGGGCTTGGGTGCCGGCGAAGCGATCTCGGTCGGGCGAAGGATGCTCCGGGTCGGACGATCCGAGGGGAAGGGAGGCCTCGGACCGTCGTCCCCGGCGGCTGTGAGCGCTCCTGGTCCGACGACCGAGAGGGCAATGGCCGTGACCGCGCACGAGACGCGGAGCGAACGCAGCACGGGGTGATGACACGACGGCGGAGCACGGGCGGGGATGGGACGCGCCGCCGGTACATGGGTACCGGCTAGGTGCGGGTCTTCGCGACCTCCGACGCCTGCGCCTGCGCCGCGTACTCCTCGGTGTCGTCGAGCGGCGCGAGCGTGACCTCGCCGTGGCGCCGCGCGAGGCCCCACCCGATGAGCCGGTCGGCGAGCCAGGGGTTCTTCGGGAGCGCCGAGCCGTGCAGATAGCAGCCGATGAGCTTCCCCTGCACCGCGCCCTCGGTCTTGTCCCGGTCGTTGTTGCCGTGTCCGGCGATCACGCGGCCGAGCGGCCTCGCCTTGGGACCGAGGTACGTGTACCCGGAATGGTTCTCGAAGCCCACGAGCGTCCGGCCGTCGTCGGTCTCGACGAGCAGGTTGCCGACGTAGCGGTCCTTTCCCGCCCGGGTCGTGACATCGAGCACGCCGAGGCCGGGGATCGCCTCGCCGACCTCGGGCACGTACTCCGCGCCGAGCAGCTGGTACCCGCCGCAGACGGCGAAGGCCGCCGCGCCCCCGGCGATCGAACGCTTCAGCGCGTCACCGTTCGGCCCCTGGAGGTCCGCGCCGACGATGTCCTGGCCGATGTCCTGGCCGCCGCCGAAGAAGTACACGTCGGCCCAGTCCGGGTCCCACGGCTCACCCGCGGTGAAGGCACGCGTCTCGACGTCGATGCCGCGCCACGTCGCGCGCCGCGCGAGCGTGAGCACGTTGCCGCGGTCGCCGTAGATCGACATCAGGTCCGGGTAGAGGTGGCCGATGCGCAGGTCCATCGCTGTCAATCTTCCCAGAACTGCCCGACGTAGCCGAGCTTCGCGAGCGCATCGCGCAGCGCGAGCATCGCGGTATACGTCGCGATGACCACGAGCTCGTCCCCCACCGGCGTCCGGTCGATCGCCGCACGGATCGCGGGTGTCCAGCCGTCGACGACGTCGATGCGGTCCTTCGGCACGCCGGCGTACTTGAGGCGCAGCGCGAGGTCGCGCGCCCGAAGACCGGTGATCGTGGCGTGGGCGACGCGCGGAGCGAGCGCCTCGAAGTCGGCGTCCCAGATCCACGACACGTCGCGCGAGTCGGCGTCGCGATCATTGAGCGCGCCGAGGATCCGCGGCTCGCGGCCCGTCTCGAGCAGTGCGCCGATCGCGGCGTTGAAGCCGGCCGGGTTCTTCACGAGGATGAGCCGGAGCTGGCGGCCCTCGGCCTCGACGATCTCGAGCCGCCCGAATGCCGGCTTGAACGACGCGAGCGCCCGCGTCGCCGTCGGGAGCGCGATATCGAGCGCGCGCGCGGCGGCGATGGCCGCGAGCGCGTTGTACGCGTTGTAGAGGCCGGGGAGCGGCACCACCACGTCGTCGATCGCGGATCCGACGGTACCCGCAAGATGCAGCCGGCTCTCGTTCGGACCGAGCTGGACCGTCGCCGCGCCGATGTCGGGGCGCGGCCGCTTCAACCCGCAGTGGTCGCAGCGCCAGTCGCCGACGTGCGCGAGGATCACGCGCGCGTAGCGGAGCGGATGCGTGCACCGCGGGCAGCGCGTCGCGTCGCTGATCGCCTGGGCCACGGTGCCGCCCACCGACGGGTCGTCGACGCCGAAGGTGAGGACCGCGCCGCGGTAGCCCTCGCCCAGGTACGCGACGATCGGGTCGTCCGCGTTCAGCACGAGCGTCGTTGCGACCGGGAGCGTCGCGATCGCGGCGCCGATCCGGCGTGCGAGCGCGTCGAGCTCGAAGTAGCGGTCCATCTGATCGCGGAAGAGGTTCGTGATCACGAGGACCCGCGGTGTGAGCCGTGCGAGCACGCGCGGGATCGACGCCTCATCGACCTCGAACACGCCGACGTCACCGCGCAGCTCGCCACCCCACGTCGCGTCCGCGAGCAGAGCGGCGGCGATGCCGCGGTCGAGGTTCGAGCCGGAGCGGTTGTGCACCGGCGCCCAGCCCGCGGCCCGGACGACGTCGGAGAGCATCCGCGCCGTCGTCGTCTTGCCGTTCGTGCCTGACACGCACACCGTGCCGTGGCTGAGCGTCGCGCTCAGCGACGCGATCGCATCCGGCGCGAGCCCGAGCGCGACGATGCCGGGGAGCGCCGTCGCGCCGCGACCCATCGTCTGGAGCGCCGCGCGCGCGGCCTTGCCGGCGGCGACCGCGGCGATCGTGCGTGGGGAGCGCGTCGTCACGCCGAGAACGTTAGGCGCCGGCGGGCTGGACCTCGCGGAGCAGGAGCTCGAGCTCGTCGACCGCGCGGCCGAGCCGGAGCGCGAGCGCCTTGGCCACATCGCCGTTCGCGCTCGCGTTCTGCAGGGTCCCCTCGGCTTCGAGGTGGGCCAGCAACGCGACGGCGCGGCGGAGTCGCGCGATCGTGAGCGACGCCGGCAGCGTGCGGCGGAGCTGCGAGACCCGCTCCTCGAGCTTCTCGAACCGGCGGCGGAGCTCGTCCTCGAGGTCCTCGTTCGCGAGCGCCTCGAGCCGCTTCACCTCGGCCTGCAGCGCGGCGAGGTCGCGGGCCACGACCTGGGCGGCCTTCTCGAGCGAGTAGCCCTTCTCGAGGGCCTGCCGGATGCGGATGACCTTCTCCATCGCGAAGACGTCGTAGTCGTGATCGTCGTTCGTCGAGGGCTTCACGAGGCCCTTCTTCGTCCAGTAGATGAGCTGCCGCGGCGTGACGTTGCAGACGCGCGCGGCCTCGGCGGCCGAGAGCCGCAGGCGCTGGATCACTTCGCCGTCGTTCGCGATGAGGACCTGGGCCAGGATGTCCTGCGCGTCGGCGTCCGCCACGTTCGCCACTCCCCTTTTCGCTCACGCGCGGCCTCGCGGTCGCGGGAGGCGACGAGTGTGCTGGCGGGTGCCGAGGGTGTCAATAACTAGGACAGGTGGCTGATACCGGACCACGACGAGGGCCGGAGCGCTAGCCGGCAGCCTTCTTCCGCTCGGCCTTCGGCGGTGCGAGCGGCTCGCGGTAGGCGACCTTCACGGCGACGTGATAGCTCGCGATCCCCCGCAGCGAGAGGTCCGCCCACTGCCGGCTGATCTCGACGGCGATCGGCTCGCCGACCTCGGCGCGGGCGGTCTTCACCGCGTCCTTGAGCGCCGCGTCCCAGCCGGCCTTCGCGACGCCCGTCGTCTCGTGGAGCCGCACGACGACCGCCGCCTTCGCGGCGGGCCTAGCGGCCCTTGGGCGGGTAGCCCTCAAGGGCGTACTCCTTGATCTTCGCGTAGAGGAGGCGGCGGTAGATGCCGAGCATCTCGGCGGCCTTCGAGCGGTTGCCGTTCGCGTCGCGCAGCGCCTTCATGATCAGGTCCTTCTCGAACTGCGCGACCGACTTCTTGAAGAAGGAGCTGTCGCTCTTCGCATCGGCCTCGCCCTCGCCGTCCTCGCCGTCGGCTGC
>DASWFN010000092.1:0-10704 GCA_036394215.1 Candidatus Limnocylindria bacterium | reverse complement strand
CTGATCCAGCGCGATGTCCCGAAGATGCCGCTCGACGAGTGGATCGCGATGGTGCGGAAGAATCCGCGGATCGACATCGGCATGTCCGCCGCCGAGCTGCTGCGCGAAGTCGACGACGAGGACGACGCGCGCTGGGACGCCTACTTCGGATTCGACACGCCCGCCAAGCCTTGATCGTCGTCGATGCGTCTGCAGCCGTGGAGATGCTCCTTGGTACGCTGGCTGGCAGCTCGGGTGAAGCCACGCTTGTCGCATCGCAGCCCGCGATCGTCCCGGTCCATTTCGACACCGAGGTCTACCACGCCCTTCGCCGTGTCTATCTGAGGCGGGCATTGGATCGAGACCGACTACGGGTCGCGATCGACCAGCTCGAGGCTTTCGACGCCGAGCGCGTCGAGGTCGTGTCTCTGCTGCCGAACGTCGTCGGGCTTGTGGACGTGATCGGAGCACCTGACGTGTTCTACGTGCTCCTCGCCATCAGCCGGGGGTGTCCGCTGCTGACCTGCGATCTGGCGCTCGCCCGGGCTGCGAGGCGGCTCGGCGTCGAGGTTTTCGCGATCGACCGCGCTCGCCCGGCCTAGCACCCGCCCGCTTGGCGTGCCGCTTGCGGATAGGCTTTTTGAGCGTGATACCGACGAAGCCGCTGCGCGTCACGACCCTCCTCCTCACGATGGCGGTCATCGCCGCCGCGTGCGGTGGTGGCGGGGCGCCCGTGGCCGTCGAGTCCCCCACCGCGACGCCGGTGCCGACGAAGGCCGCGACCGCGACGCCCCCGCCGACCCCGACGCCCACGCCGAAGCCGAAGTTCTGGCCGCTCACGGGCATGCCCGCGCCGGCGGACGCGTCGCTCGGCCGGCGGCCGCTGAACGTGCGCATCCCGAATGACCCGAACGCGCGGCCGCAGTTCGCGCTCAACAAGGCCGACATCGTGTTCGAGATGATCGTGGAGGGCGGCGTCACCCGGTTCTCGGCGATCTTCCACTCGAAGGACCCCGAGGCGGTCGGCCCGCTGCGGAGCTACCGGTTCAGCGACCTCCACCTCACCCAGATGCTGCGCGGCGCGCTCGTCTCGTCGGGTTCGACGATCGAGGAGCGCGACGCGGTCACGACGTCGATCAAGGCCGGCAACATGCTGTCCGTCGACGCCGAGCGCGACGGCCGGCCGTATTACCGCGTCGCGTTCCGGCCCGCGCCGAACAACGAGTTCGCCGGCGGGCTCGCGCTTCGCGAAGCGGTGAACCGCGCCGGCGGCGGCGATCCCGTGGACGTCCCGTCGCTCGCGTTCCTCCCGCCCGGGACCACCGACCAAGCGGCCGGCGGCTTCACCGGCGCGCAGCCGGCGAAGACCGTGAACGTGCCGTTCCAGGGCGTGTGGGCCTCCACCTTCACCTGGGACGCCGCGGCGAACGGCTACCGCCGCTCGCAGAACGGGACGCCGACCGTGGACGGCGACGGCAGCGGCCCGATCCTCGCCAAGAACGTGATCGTGATGAACACCGACATCTGGCAGACCAGCGTCCTCGAGGACTCGCTCGGCTCCAAGGGCCTCGACTACCGGATGACCGGCGGCGGCGCGGTCGCGGTCTTCCGTGACGGCCTGCGGATGGACGGCACCTGGAAGCGCGACGGCCCGCTCGACATGTTCACGTTCTGGGACGCGTCCGGGAAGCAGCTGCTGCTCGAGCCGGGTCAAAGCTGGATCCATTTCATCTATCCGGCGTGGAGCGTGACGAGCGCGCCCTAACCTCGTTCTCGACTAGAGACTTCGGGAAGGGTTGGGCCACTTGATGCGAGCGCTGTCCCTGGCGAATGCCGTCGCGCTGGTCTTCGCGATGCTCCTCTCCGTTGTTACATCTGGGCAGCCGGCCGCGGCGACGACCGCCGCCGTGACCACCTGCACCTCGTCGGTGGGCCCGGGCATCCCCGCCCCGAGCGGCCTGCCCGCCGGGATCCCCGGCTTCCACGCCACCTGGTACGGACAGTCGGGCTACATGACGCTCTGCCCCGGCGACACGTCGACCGCGACCGTCGCCTACTACAACACCGGCTCGAACGGCTGGGTCCTCAGCCGCATGGGCCAGGCCGCGTTCCTCGGGACGAACGGTCCCGAGCCGGGCCAGGACCAGGCGAGCCTTCTCGGCGGCAACGGGACGAACGGCTCGCCCGCGACGGGCTGGCCGGCGTTCAACCGGATCGCCGCACAGCCGGCCGACTACGTCGGCCCGGGGCAGGTCGCGTGGTTCCAGTTCACGGTGAAGGCGCCGGCGGCGCCGGGCGTCTACGCCGTCGGCCTCCGGCCGATGATCGAGGGCGCGCAGTGGATGGAGGACATCGGGGTCTACTGGGTCGTCACGGTCCTCTACCCCGACGGCACCAAGCCCGGGCCGTCGGCTCGCGCGCGCTGCGAGACCTGCTGGCCGCTCAACGGCATGCAGAAGGGCGCGGGCCAGCCGAACCCGCAGCGCCGCTCGCTCGTCGTGCGCATCGACAACGCGCCCGCCGCGCGGCCGCACTCCGGCCTGAGCAAGGCCGACATCGTCTTCGAGACGCTCGTCGAGGCGGGCATCACCCGCTACGAGGCCGTCTTCCACTCGCAGGACCCGGCGAAGATCGGATCGATCCGCTCCGCGCGGCTCTCCGACCGTGAGATCACCCCGATGGTCCGCGGCGCGCTCGCTTTCTCGGGCGCGACGACCGAAGAGACGAAGTTCATCCAAGAGGACCACGCGGCCGGCCGGTACATCGACCTGAACGCGAACTGGAGCTACTCCGGCGGCGCGTACTTCCGCGTCGGCCAGGACGACGCGGGCAACCCGCGCTCGGCTCCGTACAACGAGTACTCGACCTCCAACCTGCTCCGCGACGCGACGAACCGCGGCGGCGGCGGCGCGGCGGTCGACATCCCGACGTGGGGCTTCCTCGACTCCGTCAACCACGTCGACTGGGCCGGCGGCTTCTACGGCGCGGTCATCCAGCGCACCATCACGATCCCCTACCAGCACCAGAACACGTCGAAGTACGTGTACGACGGCAACACCCGCACGTACGCGCGTTACCAGCAGGACCCGAACGTCGGCGCCGACGTGCGCGAGGTCGACGCCTTCTACAACACGGCGATCGCGGCCCGCAACATCGTCGTCGTCTACACCGACGTCGTGCCGACGGCGATCGTCGAGGACTCGCTCGGCTCGCTCGGCGTGAACGTGCGCACCACCGGCAGCGGCAAGGTCACGATCTTCCGCGACGGCCGCCGCCAGGACGGCACGTGGGCCCGCAACTCGATCTACGACGCATGGCAGTTCGTGAGCCTGAACGGCGAGCCGATCCTGCTCTCGCCCGGCCAGACGTGGGTCCACATGATCCCGTCGACCTGGACCGTGCCGAGCAACTAGCTCCCGTCGCGCACCGTTCGGAGAGGCCGCGCCGCAAGGCGCGGCCTTCTCTTTGCCCGGACTAGCATCGGCGCATGCGCGACACCGGTCCGGCAGCGACTCCGCAGCGCGTGGCCGCGAGCGAGCGGCGGCCGCTCACCATCCTCTTTGCCGACATCGCGGGTTCGACGGCGATCGCCGAGAAGCTCGACCCGGAAGACTGGACGGTCCTCGTCGGGACGGCGCTGTCCCGGCTCAACGCCATCGCCGCGCGGTACGACGGCACCGTCGCGCGGCTCATGGGCGACGGCGTGCTGGTCTTCTTCGGCGCGCCGGTCGCGCACGAGGACGATCCCGAGCGCGCGGTGCGTTGCGGCCTCGATATGGTGCGCGAGCTCGCCGCGCTCGGCGGCGCGGACGCGCACGGGCATGCCGTGCCGCTCCAGGTACGTGTCGGGATCAACACCGGCCCTGTTGTGGTCGGCATGGTCGGCAGCGACGTCGCGCGCGAGTACACCGCGATGGGCGACGCGGTGAACGTCGCGGCGCGCATGCAGGCCGCCGCTCCGGCGGGCGGAGTGCTGATCACGGCGGCGACGTACAAGTTCGTCGCGCCGCTCATCGAGGCGACGGACGCCGGCCGGCTCGAGCTGAAGGGCAAGGCCGAGGCCGTACACGGATACCAGGTGACCGGCCTGACGCGCGGCGCGGTGAGCACCCGCGGGCTCGGACACGATGTGCGCTCGGCGATGATCGGCCGCGACGCTCAGCTCGCGCGGCTGCGCGATGCGTTCGCGATCGCCCGCGCGCGCCAGGGCCGCGTCGCTTCGATCCTCGGCGAGCCGGGGATCGGCAAGAGCCGCCTCCTCGCGGAGCTGCGGGAGCACGTGACGGCGGCGGACGCGCGAACGACGTGGATCGAAGGACGCTGCCTGTCGTACGGCCGCGGGCTTCCCCACCAGCTGATCGTCGAGCTCGTGCGGTCGGCGATCGGCGTTCCGCCCAGCGCGGACGAGCCCGAGGTCCGCGCCGCGCTCGCGGCTCGAACGAAGGCACTCCTCGGCGCGGACTGGCTCGACGCGTACGTCTACCTCGGGCACCTGATGTCGATCCAGCTGACGGCCGACGAACGGGCCCGCATGTCGCCGCTCGAGCTCGAGACGTTGAAGCGCTACGCATCGTCGGTGATCGGGCTCCTGCGCGCGCTCGGCACGAACGGTCCGATCGTCGTCGCGTTGGAGGATCTCCACTGGGCCGATGCGCCGTCCATCGACCTGCTGCTTGGCGGGGTCATGCCCCTCGCCAACGAGCTTCCGCTGTTCATCGTCGCGACCTCGCGGCTCGACCGCGAGAGCGAGGGCTGGCGGCTCGTGTCCGGCGTGCGGGACGTCTTCGGCGACGCGCTCGTCGAGATCCGGCTCGATCCACTCTCCAGCGAGGAGACCCGCACGCTCGTGGCGAATCTTCTGCACGTCGAGTCGCTGCCGCAGGCGACGCGCGATCACATCCTCACGAAAGCGGAGGGCAACCCCTTCTTCGTCGAGGAGGTGATCCGGATGCTCATCGATCGCGGCGCCATCGAACGGCGCGACGATCGGTGGGTCGCGACGGCGCGGGTCGCCGACATCGAGATCCCGGACACGCTGCAGGGTCTTCTGCTCGCGCGCATCGACCGGCTCCCACCCGAGACGAAGCGGACGTTGCGCGTGGCCGCGGTCATCGGTCGGCAGTTCGGGGTCCGGATGCTCGAGCGGCTCCTCGAGGCGCGGATCGAATGACGGCCCGCACGGAGCTCAACACGCTGGAGGCGAGTGGCCTGGTGCAGGTGGCCACGCTCGAGCCCGAGCTCGAGTACCTGTTCCGGCATGCGCTCGTGCAGGATGCCGCGTACAGCTCCCTGCTGAAGCAGGACCGCCGGATGCTGCACCGCCTCGCCGCCCAGACGCTCGTCGCCCTCTATCCCGAGCGGCGGCACGAGCTCGCGGCGGTCATCGCGATGCACTTCGAGCAAGCAGGCGATCCCGCGGCGGCGGCCGAGCATTTCGTCATCGCGGGCGAGCAGGCGCTCGAGCGCTTCGCGAACCGCGAGGGCGTCGTGTTCTTCGACCACGCCGAGGCGAGCCTCGGGCCCGACGACCAACGGATCGACCTGCGGCTGCGCGCCGCGCTCGGGGGCGCGAAGGTGTCGTGGACCTTCCGCGGCCCCGCCGAGGCCATCGGCCGGCTCGAGCGCGCGAGCGACGTCGGCGAGGCGCACGGTGATCGCCGGCTGCTCGCCGACATCTACTTCTGGATCGCGTTCCTCCGCCGGTCGCGGGGCGAGGTCGTCACGACGAGCGCCGAGCTGAAGCGCGCGGTCGATCGCGCGGCCGCGATCGGAGCGGAGCTCGGCGACCCGACCGCCCAAGCGATCCCCACCGCGTACATGGCTGTCGGCATGATCTTCTCCGGCCAGCTGAAGGAGGGCACCGCGCTGCTCGGGCCGGCGCTCGAGACGATCGCGACGAAGGCCGACCCGGTCTCAGCGTCGATCCTCGCCGGGCTGCTCACACTGGGGAACGCCCGACGTGGCGAGTTCGCCGCGGCAGAGCGCTCGCTCGAGCTTGCAGCCAGGCTCGCGCGCAATGGCGATCCGATCGCGACGCTCGACGCCGACATCGCGCGAAGCGGGCTCCTCGTCGAGCGCGGCGACATCGCCGCCGGCGAGCTCCTCGCGACGACCTGCGCCGCGCGATCCGAAGAGCTCGGCGTCATCGCGTGCGCCGCGCCCGCCAACATGATCACCGGCATCGCGCATCTCGCGCGAGACGATGTGGAGGGCGCGCGGGCTCCGCTCGAGCGCGGCGATGAGGTCGCGCACCTCATCGGCATGCTCGGATTCCAGACGGTCGTCGAGGGATTGCTCGGCTCGGTCCAGGCACGCCTGGGCGATCTGCCGCGCGGGAACGCGACGTGGGCCGTCGCGCTCGAGCGCGCTGGCTCGATGCATGACCGCTACGGCGAGGCGGTCACGCGTTGGCAGCGGGCGATCGCACTGGCCCGGGCGACACCGCCGGACCACACCACCGCCCTCGCGGACCTCGACAGCGCGACGGCGCTGTTCGACGAGATGGGCGCGCGGCCATCGCTCGCGCGCACGCTCCGCGAGCGCGCGCGAGTGCTCGGCGCGCTCGGTCGTTCCGCGGACGCCGGCGCCGACGAGCGGCGTTCGCGGGCCATCGCGGCGGACCTCGGGTTGAAGGACTTCGCGCCGTAGCGCCATCGGCGGACGCGCCGCGGATCTTCACCGGTATCGGACGCACGTACGAACACGTCGCCACTGTCCTCTCGCTCGGTCAGGATCCCCGGTGGCGCCGCGCGCTCGTCGATGCGGTCGGCGCGAAACCGGGAGACGTCGTGCTCGACGTGGCGACCGGGACCGGCATGGTCGCCCGTGCGCTGCGGTCGCGGTACGCGTGCCGCGTCGTCGGCGTGGATCGGAGCGTCGACATGCTCGGCGCGGCGAGCGCTCGCGATGATCTCGTGCGCGGTCGTGCGGAGCAGCTGCCATTCGCGGATGGCACGTTCGATCACGTCACGTTCACCTACCTCCTCCGCTACGTCGACGACCCGGCCGCGACGCTGCGCGAGCTCGCGCGCGTGCTGCGGCCGGGCGGCCGGCTCGCGACGCTCGAGTTCGGCGTGCCGCGCGGTCCCGTGTATCCGCTGTGGTGGCTGTACACGCGCGTCGGTCTGCCGCTCGCGGGATGGGCGGTCTCGCGACGCTGGCGGGACGTCGGCGCGTTCCTCGGTCCGAGCATCGAGGGTTTCTACACGCGGCACCCGCAGGAGCGGATCGAGCGGTACTGGCGCGACGCGGGACTCGCCGGCGTGCGGGTGCGGCGGATGAGCCTCGGCGGCGGCACGGTGATGAGCGCGACGCGGTCCTCGCTCGTACCGACAGCGATGGATCCGCCCAGGCTCGGCGCCGCGTTCTATGCGCTCCGGCCGGGCGGTTGGCGCGACTACTGGACGCTGCTCCATCCGCCCTACACGCTCTGGCTCCTGTCGAACGCGCTCCTCGGCGCGGCCGTCGCGCCCGCGCCGGATCCGCGGATCGTCGGCGGCGGGCTGCTCGCGTTCGGGCTCGCCGTCGGCGTCGCGGCGCACTCGTTCGACGAGCTTCGCGGCCGGCCGCTCTCGACGCGCATCCCGTCGCCCGTGCTCGCCGCGCTCGGCGCGGTCGCCCTCGCGATCGCGGTCGGTCTCGGCATCGCGGCGGTCCCGCTCGTCGGTGCCGGGCTCCTCGCGTTCGTCGCCGCCGGCGCCGTGCTCGTCATCGGCTACGCGTTCGAAGCGCCGGTCATCCACTCGGATCTCGGCTTCGCCCTCGCCTGGGGCGCGTTCCCCGCGGTGACGCTGGCGTACGCGACGGGCGCGCCGGCGCTCCCCGCTGCGGCCGTCGCCGCGAGCGCGGCATTCCTCAGCCTCGCCCAGCGCCGCCTCTCGACGCGCGTCCGGAGCATCCGCCGCAGGGCGGCCGGAGTCGCGGGCGAGGTCCGCTATCGCGACGGATCGCGCGAAACGATCGACGCGCGCTCGCTCATCGCCGCACCCGAGGCCGGCCTGCGCCTGTTGTGGCCCGGCATCGCGCTGCTCGCGATCGGCCTGCTGCTGTCGCGCTGGCTCTGAGCCCGGCGTAATCTGGCCGCGTCATGGCCGCCGGATCCGCACTCGTCGCACGCCTCAAGAGGGTCCCGCTCTTCGCCAACCTGTCGCAGAAGCAGCTGCGCAGGGTGTCCGACCACGGCTGGGTCGCGGAGTTCCCGGAGGGCAAGGTCCTCTGCACCGAGGGCCGCCCGGGCGACAGCTTCTTCGTGATCCTCGAGGGCTTCGCGCTCGCGAGCCGCCGCGGCAGGAAGATCCGCACGCTGAAGGCGGGCGACTACTTCGGCGAGGTCGCGCTCCTCGACAACGCCGAGCGCACCGCGACGGTGACCGCGATCGGCCCGACGCGCTGCTTCATGCTCGGCCGGAGCGACTTCAAGGCGGCGCTCTACGAAGAGGACATCGCCGTGAAGCTGCTCTACACCGTCGCCCAGCGGCTCCGCGCCGCCGAGGAGCTCCGCTCGGACTAGCGCGCCGTCTTCAGGCGCCGCGGGATGAGCATCGGGACGCGCTTCGCGTAGGCGTCGTACGCCGGACCGAGGGACTCGCGCAGCAGCCGCTCCTCCGCGGCCGCGCGGACATACAGCGCGGGGAACGTCACGAGCAGCGTGCCGGCCAGCAGCACGAGGTTGCCGGTCGCGAGGAACGCGCCGATGAAGTGGAGCCCGAGCCCGAAGTACACTGGGTGCCGCACGACGCGGAACGGCCCGCGGTCGACGACGACGTGGCCCTCGTGCACCTCGACCTCGAGATCGAAGTGGCGGCCGAGGGTCTGCGCGGCCCACAGCGAGAAGGCCATGCCGCCGCTGACGAGCCCGAGGCCGAGCCAGCGCACCGCGTCGGGGAACGCGAGCTCCGGCGCCGGCCGCACGGCGATGACGACGTACGGGACCCAGATGAAGTACGGGAGGAGCTGCGCGAGCGCTCCGCCGCGGCGGAGCGTCGGGCGGCCCGTCGCGCGGGCGCGCGCGCGGATGCGGCCGGCGAGGACGATGTAGATCGCGAAGCTCAGGACCGCGGTCGCCGTGACAAGCTGTCCGCTCACGCCGGGACGAGCCTACTGCCCGGCGATCACCGCTTGGCCCTCGGCCGTCTTCGTCCAGGCGATGAGCGCCTCGATCGCCGGCGGGACCTTCGTCGCGTCGGTGTTGGTCGTGAGATGGATCGCGCGACGCACCGGCCACGTCCCCGACGCGAGGTTCGCGAGCGTCGGTGCGATGCCGTCCATCGTGACGAGCGTGATCGACTTGTTCGCGAGCGCAGCGGAGTTGAGCGTGACCATGCCGATCGAGCCGGAGAACGACTTGAGCGCGTCGAGCATCTCGTTCGACGCGGTGTTCGCCGATGTCGTCGTGATCGCGCCGGCCACGTAGACCGGCTTGTCCTTGCCGAAGACGTACGCCTCGAGGCCGGTCCGGGTCTGGCTCGTCGGTTCGCGGACGATCACGCGGATCGGCATGATGCTGCCGCCGACCATCGACCAGTCGCTCGTGGCGCCGGTGAGGATCGCCTTCAGCTGCGTCTTCGAGAGGGTGTGCACGGTATTCGAGGCGTTGACCGCGAACGCACTGCCCGTCGCGCCGATCGGCGTCAGCGCGACGACGCCATCGGTGGGCAGCAGCTCGCGGCCGATGAAGCCGAAGTCCGCATCCTGGTCCGCGTTGCGGACCTTCACGATGCTCGTCTCGGTGTCGACGACCGTGAGCTTGAACTGGACGGTCGGGTGGACCTTGGTGAACGCGGCGGTGACGGCCTTCATCTGATCGACCGCCGTGGCCGAGCCGAAGCCGCTGTACGTCCCGGCGAGCGGATCGGCCGTGGCGGTCGCGGGCGACGGCTGGCCGGCGGACGTACCGCAGGCCGCGGTCAGCACGATGAGCGCGGCGATCCCCAATGCACGGAACATCAGGTCACATTTTGGCCTAGGCCGCGCCGGGTGGCTCCCCCGTTCGGGGGTACGTCACGTTACGGATGGACGACGAACCACTCGTGATCGACGTCCTGCCCGTTCGCTTGGTCGGTTCCCGGCGGGTCCTCGATATACAGGTAGAGCGGGACGTCGTTGTAGGTCAGCTGCTTCGCCCCATCGCGGCGCGTCACGGTGCCGAATCGGCCGGGAACAGACCCGACGAACGTAGGGGTGCGGGTCACGAGCAGCGGCGGCCAGTTCATCGCGCAGATCTCGTAACAGACGGTCTCGCGCGGCCTGTCCTTTGTGTAGACGTAGACGGTCATGCCGTCGGCGGTCATGACCTCGCCGAGCTTCTCGCGCGGCGCGAGACCGATGACCGGGTCCGTCGTGCGCGGCTGTTTCGGGATCGCGGTGCTCGTGCAGGCGACGAGCGCGAGCGCGAGCAGGGCCGCCCCGCTACGCCAGCGCATCCCGCAGGGCCTCGGCGGCGAGGCCGTTGCTCCCATCCTCGTCATGCCGGAAGTACGCGTACACGTCCTTCCCGGATGCGCGCACCGCCTGGAGGCGCGCGGCCCAGGTCGCGACGGCCGCGTCGTCGTACCCCTCGCGCGCACGGAGCCGCACGTACGCGAAGTCCGCGGTCACACCGATCGTCTCGACCGGGCTCGGCGCGCGCTCCCCCTCCCCGTGCACGAGCGAGACGTTGCGCGCGCGTAGCAGGTCGTACACATCGTCCGCGTACCACGATGGATCGCGGACCTCGAGCGCGCAGCG
>DASWFN010000091.1:0-1534 GCA_036394215.1 Candidatus Limnocylindria bacterium | reverse complement strand
GATCCGCTTGAACAGCGGTAGGTCGGCGAGCGTGTACGCCGAGTTCGCGTCGAGCATGAACGTCAGGTCCGGGTAGTGGTTGCGTACCCCTTCGGCGACGTGGCCGTCGGCGCCGGGCTTGATCTTCAGCTTCACGCGCTGGTAGCCACCCGCGAGCTCCCGGTCGATCGTCTCGATGAGCGCCTCGACCGTCGGGTGGATCCCGATCGCGACGCCACAGAGGATCCGGTCGCGCGTTCCGCCGAGGAGCTTCGAGAGCGACAGCCCGTCGCGCTTGGCGAAGAGATCCCAGATCGCCATCTCGATCGTCGCCTTCGCCATGCGGTGCTCGCGGATCCACGCGAGCTTGGCGTCCGTGTCAGCGGGGCCGGCGAGCTCCGTACCGAGCAACTGCGGGAGGATCACCTCGTCGAGCGCGTACCAGACGGTCTTCGGCGTCTCGCCCGAGTACCACGGCTGCTCGGGCGCGACGCTCTCGCCCCAGCCGACTGCGCCCTCGCTTTCGACGCGCGCGAGCACGTGGGTCTGATGGGTCTCGCGCGAGCCGCTCGTTTCGTACGCGCGCTTGAGCGGCAGCCGCACGACGAAGAGCTCGACCCGTTGCAGCTTCACTGCGCTGGAGGCTCCTCACCGCGTCGCGGCTGCGGCACCAGCAAGTACGCGCCGCGGCCGTCCGCGCCGCGGAGGAACTCGACCGCGGCGTAGCCCTCCGCGAACGCGCCCTCGAACGCGCCGCGAGCGGCGATCCGCCACTCGAGCGCGAGCGAGGCGTCGGCGCGCTTGATCGCCTGGAAGTCCGATGGGATCTCGACGAGGAGGTGCGATTCGCCTGCCGGCGGCTCCTGCAGCACCGGGCGCGTGCCGTCGGCGCGGAGCAGCGCGCGGATGCCCTCGCCCTCGGCGTCCTCGAGCGACGGTGAGCGGTCCTCGCCCTTGAGGCGTTTGTACGTGCGATCCATCCCGATCGGCCACTCGACATAGAAGCGGTCCGACGGGAGGCCGGCGTTGAGCTTGTCCGGCATCGGGCCGTAGAAGTCGCGGTGGTACTCGCGCGCGTAGGTGCCGAGCTTCGCGAAGTTGAAGTACGCGTTCAGCGCCTCGAGCGGGTCCATGGTCCAGGCCATGATCTCGATCCCCTGGTCGAGGCAGTGGTCCCGCTGCGCCTCCTTCAGCGCGACGGCGACGCCGGTCCCGCGGTGCTCAGGGCGTATCGCGAGCATGTGCGAGTGGTGACGGAAGTGGTAGTCGTAGATGCCGAGGAAGCCGAAGACGAAGCCGGCGGGCCGCTCGTCGCCGTCCACGTAGCCCAGCGCGACGAAGCCGCCGTTGTGGATGGTCGCGAGCATGAGCTGCGGCGGCACGGTGACGTCACCGCTCCAGATCTCTTCCTGGATCGGGACGGTGAGCGCGCAGGCGGCGATGTCGGTCGCGGTCTCGACCCTGAACGTCACGGCACTCCCAGTATCGGGCCAACGAGGCCTCGGCTATGCTCGCGCCCCATGGCGGACAACATCGAATTCCTGAAGCACGTGAC
>DASWFN010000090.1:0-3269 GCA_036394215.1 Candidatus Limnocylindria bacterium | reverse complement strand
CCGGCGATGAGGAGGTGCGGCAGCTTCGCGAGGTCCGCGACGATCGGCGACCCGGACACGTCACGGCCGAGCGCGACGGTGAGCTTGGAGGTCGCCTCCTTGAACATCGCGGTCTCGGCGACGTCCTTGAGCGTGACCATGCCGATCGCCAGGTTCGGGACCTCGATGCCGACGACGCTCTTGCCGGGCACGGGGGCCTCGATCCGCAACGTCCGCGCGGCGAGCGCGAGCGACAGGTCGCTGTCGAGCGCTTCGATGCGGGACAGCTTCACGCCGGCGGCCGGCTTCAGCTCGTAGCGGGTCACCACGGGGCCGACGCTCACCTCGACGACCTTCGCGACGATGTTGAAGTGCGCGAGGGTCTCCTCGATGACGCGCGTGTTGCGCAGCACCTCGTCCTTGCCCGACCGCGCGGCGGAGCCCTCCTCGAGCAGATCGAGCGACGGGAGCGTCCACGGGACGTCCGGCGGATCGGCGTGCATGACGCCTTCGGCCGCGACGATCGCCGACGGCAGGCCGGCGAGCGCCCCGCTTGGCGGCAGGATCATCTCGGACTGCGGCAGCGGCAGCACGTCCTGCTGCACCACCGGCTTCACGGGCTTCCGGACCGGCCGCTCCTGATCCATGTTGATCTTGAGCGGGACCTCGTCCGCTACCGGGACCGGCTTGGGCGGCGCCTGGAAGATCGCGCGCTGCTTCGCCGGTGCGTCGAAGCCGGGCGCGGTGCCCCCCGGCAGGGCCGCCCCTGGCCGCAGGGCGAACTGGGGACGGCGGTCGAGGGCCGGCCTCGCGAGCTCCTGCAGCGTGCGGTTGGCGGCGATCACGATGCCGATGGCCATGACCGCGAGCAGCACGACGACGCCGCCGGCGGTCCCGAGCGTGCTGGTGGTGCCGTTACCGACGGCGCGACCGAGCGCGCCGCCGTTGCTGGTCGCGATGTGGACGATGCCGAGCAGCGCGACGGCGACGAGGAGCGCGCCGATACCCGGCAGCAGCAGCTTGCGGGCGAGCGCCCGCCGCCACACGACCGCGGCGGCGACGAAGAAGAGGAGCGGCACGAGCACGGCGCCCCACCCGAGGGCACCGGCCATGACCGATCGCCACCAGTCCAGGACCGACCCGCCGCTCGAGAGCAGCGCGATGAGCGAGAGCAGCCCGAAGAGCCCGAGCGCGACGCCGATGATGTGGTCGCGGACCTCGGCGCGCATGCGCGCGCCCGGCGTGGCCTCGCGGCGGCTGGTCGTCTTGCGTGCGCTGGTCTTCTTCGCCATCAGACCTGCATGATGACGGGCAGCACCATCGGCCGGCGCTTCGTGCGGTCATAGAGGAACGAGCCGAGGCTCTCGTGGATCGCTTCCTTCAACGCCGAGACCTCCGCGAGATGCGGCCCGGTCTGCGCTCGGCTGAGGCCCTCGAGGACCTTGGCCCTCGCCTCGTCGATGAGGTGGCCGGCATCCTGTTCGGGGACGAAGCCGCGTGTCGTGATGTCCGGGCCGGCGACGACGGCGCCGGTCTGCTGCTCGATCGTGACGACGACGATGACGACGCCCTCGTTGCCGATGTTCACGCGGTCGCGCATGACGGCCTGGCTCACGTCGCCGACGCCCAGGCCGTCGACATACACCTGGCCGGTGGAGACATGCTCCTCCACCTTCGCGCCGCGGTCGCCGATCTCGAGCACGTCGCCGTTCGTGATGATGAACGACTTGTCGGCGTCGACGCCCAGGTCGATCGCCATGCGCGCATGGCGGACGAGCATCCGGTATTCGCCATGGATCGGCACGAAATGCTTCGGCCGCAGGATGTTCAGCAGGAGCTTGAGCTCTTCCTGGCTCGCGTGTCCCGAGACGTGCGGCCGCGCCGTCGCGTCGTAGATGACGTCCGCGCCGAGCTTGAACAGGTTGTCGACGGTGCGGCTGACGAGCTCCTCGTTGCCCGGGATCGGGTTCGAGGACATGACGACCGTGTCGCCCTCCTTCACCGCGACGTGGCGGTGGTCGCCAAGGGCCATGCGCGAGAGCGCGCTCGTCGGCTCGCCCTGGCTGCCGGTGGTGATGATGCAGAGCTCGTTGTCGGGATATTTCCCGATGTCGCCGGGGTGCACGATCGCGCCCTCGGGGTACTCGAGGTAGCCGAGCTCGCGCGCGGTCTTCGTGTAGTTCTCCATCGAGCGGCCGATGATGGCCGTGCGCCGGCCCCACGCGTACGCGATGTCGACGATCTGTTTGATCCGCGAGATGTTCGACGCGAACGTCGTCGTGATGACCCGGCCGGGCGCACGCGACATGATCCCGTCGAGGATCTCGCCGACGTGGCGCTCGGACGGCGTGTAGCCGGGGACCTCGGCGCGCGTCGAGTCCGACATGAGGAGCAGGACGCCCTTCGCGGCGATCGCGGAGAGACGCGCGAAGTCGGTCTGCTTGCCGTCGACCGGCGTGTGGTCGAACTTCCAGTCGCCCGAGTGGACGATGGTGCCCTGCGCGGTCTCGATGGTCATGCCGACCGCATCGGGGATGCTGTGACAGACGAAGTACGAGTCACAGCGGAACGGGCCGACCTGGAAGGGCGTGCCGGGCTCGACCTCGCGGAAGACGGCCCGGTCGGCGAGCTTGTGCTCGCGCAGCTTCGTCTTGATGAGCCCGAGCGTGAGCTTCGTCCCGTGGATCGGGACGCTCGGGAAGTCGCGCAGGACGTACGGCAGCGCGCCGATGTGGTCCTCGTGCGCGTGCGTGATGAGAATGCCGCGGACCTTGTCCTTGCGCTCGCGCAGGTAGCGGATGTCAGGGATGACGATGTCGATGCCCGGCATCTGCTCGTCCGGGAACATGAGGCCGGAGTCGACGATGACGATGTCGTTGCCCTGCTCGATGACCATCATGTTCTTGCCGATCTCTCCGACGCCACCCAGCGGGATGACGCGGACCGGACTAGCCAAGGAGCGTCATCTGCTCCGCCGGCTTCGGCTCGGGCTTCGGTGCTTCAGGCGATGCGGGACGCGGCGCGGTCTCGAGGAACTTCGCGAGGGCCTGGAAGTCCTGCTCGAGATCGGCACGCAGCGACGGTTGGTGGAGCGCGGCCGCGGGGTGGAAGACCGGGAAGATGGTGATGCCGTCCTTCTTTCGGGCGCGTCCGTGGACGCGCGAGATGGATTCGCCGGGAAAGAACTTGTACATCGCGTGGCGCCCGAGGGTCACCACGACCTTCGGCTTGAGCGCCGCGAGGTGCCGCTCGAACCAGACGTGGCAGGCCGCGACCTCCTCGGGGAGCGG
>DASWFN010000089.1:0-3034 GCA_036394215.1 Candidatus Limnocylindria bacterium | reverse complement strand
GCGGTGCGCCGGCCCGGCAACCGACTCGGCTGGGTGCTGAGCGCGATCGCCTTCATCCACGCGTCGGACTATCTCCTGGCGAACATCTCGACCCACCTGCTGTACGGCGATCCGGCAGACGTCGCGTTCGGACAGTTCGTTGCGTGGCTCTTCGTGTGGACCTCGATGCTCCACTACGGCCCGGAGCTGACGCTGGTGTTCCTGCTCTTCCCGGACGGCCGGTTGCCATCCCGCCGCTGGCGGCCGATCCTCTGGCTCGCCCTCGGATCGACGCTCGTGTCCGCCGTCGCGATCGCGACGATACCCGGGCCGATCACGCTCTACGGCTTCGACAATCCGTACGGGATCGACAGCGCGCTACCGGTCGCCGGCGCGAGCATCGGCGTTCTGGTCGGCTTGGCGTGTTCGATCGCCTCCGTCGCGTCGCTCTTCCGGCGGTACCGCCGCGCCGGCGGCAGCGAGCGGCAGCAGCTGAAGTGGTTCCTTTATGGCGGCGCGGTCGCGATCGCCGCAGCCGTTGCCATCGTCCTCGCCGGCATCGCCATTCCCGACGCGGCACAGCTCGTGAGTCAAGTGACCGTCGTGATGGCCGCCTTCGCGGCGATCGCGATCTTCCGCTACCACCTCTACGACATCGATCTGCTCATCAACCGCACGCTCGTGTACGGCCTCACGTCCATCGGGCTTGCGATCGCGTTCTTCGCGGGGATCGTCGTCCTGCAGTCGCTCCTCCGGCCGGTGACGGGCGGCTCGGAGATCTCCGTCGCCGCCTCGACGCTCGGCGCCCTCGGTCTGGTCGGCCCGCTCCGGCGTCGAGCGCAGGCCGGCGTTGACCGGCGGTTCTACCGGTCGCGCTTCGACGCGGCCCGGACGGTCGACGACTTCAGCGTGCGGCTGCGCGACCAAGTCGATCTCGATGCGGTCCGCGCCGACCTTGTCGCGACCGTCCACCGGACGATGCAGCCGGCGCATCTCAGCGTGTGGGTCCGTCCCGGATCCCGTAACGATTCCCGGACGCCCACGACCTAGAAAGGAGCTCAGATGCTGACGCTCACCAGGACCTTCCGGCGGGCGCTCGGGCAGCGGTCCGACGAGGCGGCGCCGCAGGCGCGCGCCGACACGCGGACACGGGTCCTCGAGACGCCACCGATCGACATCGCCCCGAACGACCCGATCCTCGCGTACTTCCATGCCGGGTCGGGCGCGGTCCCGATCGACGAGCTCCAGCTCGACTCTCCGGCCGTCCGCGCGCTGCGCGCCGCCGGCGTGAAGCTCGTCGTGCCACTTATCAGCCAGGGCGAGCTCATCGGACTCCTCAACCTCGGTCGGCGGCTCTCCGACCAGGACTACTCGACCGACGACCGCCGCCTGCTCGAGAAGCTCGCGGCGCAGGCCTCGCCCGCGGTACGCGTCGCGCAGCTCGTGCGCGAGCAGGAGGTCGAGGTCCGGGCGCGTGAGCGCATGTCGCAGGAGCTGCGCGTCGCGCAGCTCATCCAGCAGCAATTCCTCCCGAAGACCTTGCCGAACCTGCCCGGGTGGCAGATCGCCGCGTTCTACCGCGCCGCGGCCGAGGTCGGCGGCGACTTCTACGACTTCATCGAGCTGCCCGAGGGCAAGGTCGGGCTCGTCGTCGGCGACGTCACCGGGCACGGGGTGCCCGCGGCGCTCGTGATGGCGACGACGCGGTCGGTCCTGCGGAGCGAGGCGCCGCGGCTGGTCGCTCCGGGAAAGGTCCTCGAGCGCGTCAATGACTTCCTCCACGCCGACATCCCGCAGAACATGTTCGTGACCTGCCTGTACGCGGTCCTCGACCCGACGACCGGCGCGCTCACCTACGCGAACGCGGGCCACGACCTGCCGTTCGTGCGGCGCGGCGATCAGGTGGTGGAACTGCGCGCGACCGGCATGCCGCTCGGCGCGATGCCCGGCATGACGTACATCGAGAAGCAAGACACCCTCGGGCCGGGCGACGTCATCGTCCTGCACAGCGACGGTCTCGCGGAGGCCCACGACGCCGGCCGCCAGATGTTCGGCTTCCCGCGGATGCGCAAGCTCATCGGCGAGCTCGGCTCAGGCCACGAGCTCATCGACGGCCTGCTCGAGTCGTTGCACGCGTTCACCGGGCCGTCGTGGGAGCAGGAGGACGACATCACGCTCGTCACGCTCGCGCGGTCGACCGGCCGCGGCGAGGCCGAGCACGTCCTGGTCGAGTTCGAGGAGCCGAGCGCGCAGGGGAACGAGCGCCGGATCATGGACCGCGTCGCCGCGTCGGTGCGCGACATCGGCCTCGAGCCGAAGCGCTTCGAGCGCCTGAAGACCGCGGTCTCCGAGGCCGCGATGAACGCAATCGAACATGGCAATCGCATGAATGTCGAGCTTCCGGTCCACGTCCGCGTCACCCGGGGCGACGGCGAGCTCGTCGTGCGCATCGTCGACAACGGCGGCGGCCGCGACATCCCGGAGCCTGAGACGCCCGATCTCGAAGCGAAGCTCGAAGGCCTCCAGAAGCCGCGCGGCTGGGGGCTCTTCCTGATCAAGAACATGGTCGACGACATGCGCGTGCACACGACCAACATGCATCACTCGATCGAGCTCGTCATGAAGCTCGACGGGTCGAAGGGAGCACGTGATGGCAACGACGCCTGAGGCGACCGCGGCGGTCCGCTTCCGGGACGGGACCGCCGTCGTGGACCTACCGCCCCAGATCGACGCGAGCGCCGAGCACGCGCTCAACGGCGCGTACGCGGCCGCGGTGGACCACGGATCGAAGACGGTCCTGCTGAACTTCGGCGGGGTCGAGTTCCTCTCGAGCACGGGGATCGCGCTCATCGTCGGGATCCTCGCCCGGGCGCGGAAGGAGGGCCGGAAGATCACCGCGGCCGGCCTCTCCGATCACTACAAGGAGATCTTCGAGATCACGCGCCTGGCGGACTTCATGACGATCTTCACGGACGAGAACGCGGCGTTGAAAGGTGAGGCAGGACGATGACCACAGCGATGACGACGACGGCGGCAGACCGCATCGATGACCAGA
>DASWFN010000088.1:0-4255 GCA_036394215.1 Candidatus Limnocylindria bacterium | reverse complement strand
GCCATGGCGACGACGAAGACGATGCGAGCGACGAAACGGATGGACATAGTGGTGGGTCCTCCCTGACCCCACCGGCGAATTGCTGAGCCCCCGCAGCCACTATCGGACTCGCGGCGGCAAAGGTAAAGCCGGGTTTTCCCTCTACCGCGAGGGGCGGAGAACGACCAGGCGGACCTGGTGGGCGGCGCCGCTCGCGGCGGCGGCGAGCAGGAGCGTCGCAGGGCCGAGCAGGCCGGGGATCGCGAGCCCGGCGCCATGGAGCCCGTCGGTGAACGAGAGGATCGCGGCGGCGACCAGTGCGCCGCCGGAGAGCGCGACCGCCGCGGGGGACAGCACGAGCGGCACGGCCCGGCCCTCGACGAGCTGATCGATGCGTGCCTCAGTGACCGACAGTGCGCCCACCGGGACGAGCAGGCCGAGATCCACGTCGTCGGCGTCGGGGAGGACCTTGAACAGCGCGGACGCGAGGTCGCGGACGCCGCCCATCGCGCGGACCGCGGCCTGGTCGGCGGCGACCTCTTTCTGCACCGTGTAGAACTCGACGAGCTCCTCGACCACCGGCACCACGTACAGGCCGGCGGCGAAGTACCGCGCGATGACGAGGCGCAGCGGATCGCGCTGCGTCAGGTGATAGCGCTCGTGCAGGAGCACCGCGCGGAGCTCCGCATCGCCGAGCCGCTTGATGAGTCCGGTCGAGAGGCAGATGCGCGGGCGGCGGAACCAGTAGCAGAACGAGAACGGCCGCACGTCGCGGACGACGTCGATGCGGCCGGCGAGGCCGAGGGTCGCCGCGATGTCCCCGACCCGGCGCGACACGGTCACCCGGCGCGACAGCAGCGTGCGGATGAGCGAGAGCGTGGCCAGCAGCTGCCGGAAGAGCGAGATGAGGCCCAGGGCCACACCGAACGTCGCGAGCACGAGCACGAGGACCGCGACGACGTTCGCGGTATCGGCGTCGGCTCCGGTGACGAGCGCGATGCCGCGGGGCAGGAGCGTCGCCAGGAGCGCAACGAGGAGCGCGCCCGATCCCAGCGCGAGGAGCACGAGGACCCCGAACGCGCGGTCGGCCGACCTCATCGCTTCGGCTCGTCCGCGCCGGCGATCCGCCGGAGCGCCGCGCGGTGGCTCGCATCGACGGAATCGAGCTCGGCCGTGAACTGCGCGAGCGCGACGTCACCGAACTCGTCGACGAGGCCACGCACGAGATCGCGCGAGAGTCGGGCGCGGTGCTCGTCGCGCGAGAACGCCGGCCGGTACACGTAAGTCTTGCCGTCGCGTTCGCGCACGAGGAGACCCTTCGCGTGGAGCCGGGTCATGATCGTCATCACCGTCGTGTACGCGAGCTCGCGGCTCTTGCCGAGATCGTCGACCACGTCGCGGACGGTCGCGTGGCGGCGCTTCCAGAGCCGCTCCATGACCGCGGTCTCGAGCGGACCGAGGAATGTGTTCGAGCCGCCACGCCGGGCTCGCTTCAAGCGCCGCACATCGTCGCTCACGACGGCATCATCCCACCTTCCGCTGCTCGTCGCGACGCCCTTTCAGCAGCCGCGGATGGCGCTCGCCGACGAGCTCGCGGCCGTGGGCGAGCGCGAGGTGGAGCGCCACGAGGACGTGTCCGTCGCGCGGCGCGTAGGTCGGACCGCGCGGATCGTCGCGCCGCTGGACCAGGCCGGAGAGGGCCATCTCGGCGAGCGACCGCTCCGCGTAGGCCTGCTCGAGGCCGGCCCAGAGCGCCGCGCGCTGGGCGGTGTCCTCGCCGACGGTGAGGGCGTGGAGCAGCTTGAGCCACCGCGGGTCGCCGAGCGCGGCGGCGAGGGCCGCGGCGCGCTCATAGGCGTCGTCGTCCGAGCGCTCGAGGAGCGTCGGGTCGCTGTGGAAGAGGTTGAGCTCCCAGTCGATCACGCCGTTACTACCCGGCCGTAATACTACCTCTGCGTAGTAATCGGCGGTTTTCTCAGTCCGCGCCGGCGGCCCCCGGCTCGGCGACGGGCTCGACCCGCGAGCCGCCGCCGCCCTTCGCGTTGACCGCCACGGCGCTCACCACGAGGGCCGCGCCGGCGAGCATCCGCAGGTCGAACGACTCGCCGAGCAGGACGACGCCGATGAGCAGCGCCTGGGTCGGGATGAGCACCTGCGAGAGCGTGACCGTTGTCGGGCGCAGATGGCGGAACAGCCACATGTTCAGGACCAGCCCGACGCACGACCCGCCGATGACGAGGTACGCGAACGCGACGGCGGCAGGGAGGGTCCAGTGCTGCGGCTGCCCCAGCTGGGCGACGCCGAACGGCAGGATGAAGAGCGCGCCGACCCAGGTCTGCACGCCGACGACCGCGATCGGCGACTCCTTCGAGAGGTACTTCGCGATGAGGATCGCCGCGACCGCCCAGCTGATCGGCATGAGCGCGAGGAGCGCGGTCGCGAGCAGCGCGTTCGGACCTTCGCTCGGGCTCGGTGCGCCGACGAGGAGCGCGGTCCCGGCGAGGCCCAGACCCAGGGCCACGATCTTCAGCGCGCTGAGTCGGTCGCCCGCGACGAAGAAGTGCGCGAGGATCGCCGTCCACACCGGCGCCATCGCGCCGAACACCGCGACGAGCCCGGACGGCACGAATTGCTCGGCCCAGAAGATGAGCACCCACGCCGTGCCGATGTTGAACAGGCCAGAGAGCGCGGTCGCGATGAGCGGGGTCCGCGAGCGCGGGAACGGCTGCCGCAGCACGAGCGCGGCGACGGCGAGGATCGTCGCGACGGCGACCGCGCGTTCCAGCGCGAAGACGTGTGCCGGGACCTCGGCCACGCCGATCTTGATCGCCGCCCACGTCGATCCCCAGAGCAGGACCATGAGCACGTAGGCGATCGCGACGCGGGCGCGCACACCTCTATTGTCGGGCGATGCGGCGTTTCCGGCTCGTGACAGCGATCCTCGCGATGGTCCTCGCGGGATGCGCCTCGCCGACGCTCATCGGCACCGAGTTCACGCCACCGCAGGCGGCGCCGGACTTCACGCTGACCGACGGCATCAGCGGCAGACCGATCACGCTGTCAGCGCAGCAGGGCAAGGTGGTCGTGCTCTCGTTCCTCTACACGCACTGCCCGGACGTCTGCCCGCTCACCGCAGAGCAGTTCCGCCAGGCCCAGCAGAAGCTGACCGCCGACGAGCGCGAGCGCGCGCTGTTCCTCGCCGTGTCGGTCGACCCGCGGCAGGACACGCCCGAGGCCGTGCAGGCGTTCGCTAGTGACCACCGGCTCGCGAGCGGCTTCGCGTTCCTCATCGGCTCGGCGTCGCAATTGCAGCCGGTGTGGCAGGCCTACGGGATCCGCACCGAGACCGAGGCCGGCAATTCCGCGGTCGGACACACTGACGCGATCTATCTCATCGACCGGCAGGGCCGTGCGCGCGTGCTCACGCATTCGGACATCACGCCTGAGGCGCTGGCGGGGGACGTGAAGCTACTGGCTAGCCAATGATGTAGATCGTCGTGAAGAGGCCGATCCAGACCACGTCGACGAAGTGCCAGTAGATGCTCGCGGCCTCGACCGCGAGATGGCGGTTCGCCGTGAACTGGCCGCGCAGCGCGCGGTACAGGCAGATCGCGATGAAGACGACGCCCCCGGTCACGTGCGCGCCGTGGAACCCGGTGAGTGTGAAGAACACGCCGGCGAAGACGCCGTCCCTGGGCAGGAAGCCCAGACGCGTGTACTCGTAGGCCTGGCCGCTGAGGAAGAGCACCCCGAGGATCACGGTCGGGACGAGCCAGAGGATCAGCTTGCGGCGGTCACCCTTCTTGATCGCGTTGACCGCGAGCTGCATCGTCACGCTCGACGTGACGAGCTCGATGGTGTTGATGAGCGGCAGGCCCTGCCAGCTCGGCTTCTCGCCGAACACGGGCTCCCATGCCGGGATCTTGCCCCGCAGGTAGAAGTACGTCGTGAACAGGGCGGCGAAGAACATGACCTCGCTGCCGACGAACATGATGATCGCCCACATGCCGCTGTTGAACCGGGTGGGCTGCTGCTCGTAGCCGGAGTCGTTCAGACCCAGGCGGTCGACGGTCGGCGTGCCGCGGCGGCCGCGGACGATCGTGCGGTCGGCCATCAGTGGTGCGCACCACCGTGTCCGCCCTCGTCGCTCGCCTGCGTGTAGGCCCGCGCGTCGTCGATGAGCCAGGTCGCGAGCCCAACGAGCAGGAGGAGAACGCCGATCCCGATGAGGATGACGCTCCAGAGGATGCCGAACGAGATGAACGTCACTCCGACG
>DASWFN010000087.1:0-10169 GCA_036394215.1 Candidatus Limnocylindria bacterium | reverse complement strand
TCGATGCCCTGGTCCTGGACCGCCCGCGCGATCTCCCCCTGGAGGCAGGCCGACAGCGCGATGAGGCCCTCGCTGCGCTCGCGGAGGATCTCCTTGTCCATACGGGGCCGGTAGTAATAGCCCTCGAGGTTCGCGGTCGTGACGAGCGAGACGAGGTTCTGGTAACCGGTGAAGTTCTTGGCCAGGAGAACGAGGTGGAACGGCTTGCCGTGGCCCTCGACCTTCGCGTCGCGGTCGACGCGCGACCCGCGCGCGATGTACGTTTCGACGCCGACGATCGGCTTGATGCCCGCGGCCTTGGCCGTCGTGTAGAAATCCACCGCGCCGTAGAGCGCACCGTGATCGGTCAGCGCGAGGGCCGGCATCCCGAGCGCCTTCGCGCGCGCCACGAGGTCGCGCAGCCGGGACAGCCCGTCGAGCAGGCTGTACTCACTGTGGGTGTGCAGGTGGACGAATGACTCGGAGATGGACCGCTCCTCAGGCCGTCGGAGGAAGCCCGCGGCTACGGCAAGTGTACGAGCCCTAGCGAACGCTCAGGGTCACGTTCACCACGACGGCGCGGTGATCCGAGGCCGTCGAGCTCACGACGCGACCCTGGCTCGCGATCACGCCCACACCGAAGATGTAATCGAGCCGCTCGACCGGCTGGTCGGCCGGGAACGTGAGGCCGTCGCCCCCGGATTGGAGCGCGAGGTCGCCGTATCCGGACTCGGTGATGAGCTTCAGCTCCGGCGCGTCGGGATGGGCATTGCAGTCGCAGGCGATGATCGCGGGCGTGTCCTTCCCCACCTCGCCGAGCAGCGTCCGCACCTGCTCCATCCGGACCGCGCTCGCGTCGTGGTTCTCATCGAGGTGCGTGACCGCGATGAGCGCCCGGCCCGACGTCCCGGGATCCCCGATGCGCGCGATGATCGCGCCGCGCGGCTGGTACTTGGCGCCGGGCTCCTTCGCGTAGTGGACGCGCCGCACGTCGGTGATCGGGTATTTCGACAAGATCGCGTTGCCGTAGAGGTCGCCGATGGTCGGGCCGAACACGTACGGCATCCCGAGCCGCGCGCTCAGGTACCCGAGGACGTCGTGCTGCTCGTCGATGAGCCAGCCGCGCACGACCTCCTCGAGGACGAGCACGTCGGGTCCCTCGTGCGAGATCGTGTCGACCTGCCGCTCGAGCGCGGCGATGTCGTACGCGTCGAACCCCTGATGGACGTTCCAGGTCATGACCCGGAACGAGCGCGGCGCGCCGCCGACCGACGGCATGGGCGTGAGCGCGAGCCCCACAGCGGGCAGCAGGACCGCGACGGCCGCGAGACCGGCGGCGAAGGGCGTGCGCCACCGCGCCGGGCCGGACGGCGGGACGAGCAGCACGGCGACCACGGCGACGGCGGTCATGACCCAGAGCGGCTCGAGCACCGCGAAGTAGGCGTAGTGCGCGAACGTCCCCGCGACGAACAGGATCCAGCCGACCCCGAACCCGAGGCTCGCGAGCCACGGCGATCTCGCCTCGGCCGGCGGCGCCGACGTCAGGGCCGAGGCGGCGATGAGGATCCCCGCGGCGAAGGCCGCGCCGGCGGCCACCGAGAGCCACGGCAGGTGCGCCCACAGGAGCGCCGCGCCGACGGTGATCGCGGCCGCGGCCGCCGGTCGCGCCGGAACGCCGCGCGCGACCGCGAGAGCGGCGACGGCCATCCCGATACCGATCACCAGCAGCCCGATCTGCGTGCTCGGTCCGCCGTCGATCCCGAGACCGCCCGCGGCCGCGACTTGCGCGCCATTCGTGCCGCCGGTCTCCGCCGCGAGCAGCAGCGGGCCGACCGCGAGGAGACCGAGCGCACCGCGCGGCCCCGTGGACGTCCAGGCCAGCGGCTCGCCGAGGACGGCGATCCCGCCGGCGAGGAAGAGCAGGCACGCGATCACCACGAGTGGCAGCGCCAGCACCACCGGCGCGGCGACGACGGGGATCGTCGCGAACGTGCTGCGGAGCGCGACGTCGACTGCGAACGCGAGCGGCAGCGCGAGGGCGAGCGGCCCGGCGCGGCCGGGTGATCGCGCCGCATGTACGAGGGTCAGCCACTGCGTCCCGGCGACGATCGCGATCGTCGACAGCACCAGGTCCGAGGGCGCCCAGCGGATCGCGGTGAACCCGAGGGTCGCCACGGCCAGGACGAACCCGGTCGCGGCGATCGACCGCCGCGGTCCCAGGCGCGACCCGGTGACGGCGGCGAGGAGCGACAGAGCGAACACGATGAGCGCGATGACGCCCAGGGTGGTGTTCGGCAGCAGGCCGAAGAGGGACTGGTACACGGTCGCGGTGAAAACGTGGATCGCGCTCAGGAGGAAGAGGAATCCGATGACCGCGAAGAGCACGCCGCCGATCACGGGCCGGAGTCTATGCCGCTATGCGACGTGCTCCGCGCGTGCGGCCTGCATGTCGGCCGGCACGTCGATGGCGCTCGTACCGCCGAGCGTCGCGGCGCGCCATGCGGCGGAGAGGCGGCGGCCCGCCGACGCGACGAGCGTCTGGATCGCGTCGAGCTCGGCCGCGCCGAAGTCCTCGGCGCGCGGGCCCGCGACGAGCGCGCCCACGACGTCGCCGTTGACGATGATCGGCGCGACCGCGGACCGGCCGCCGCCGGCGAGCCGCTCCACGAGCATCGCGTCGTTCCAGTCGTGCACCGGCTGCACGAGCTCGTGGACGGTCGGTGCGCTGACGACGCGCGCCTCGCGGCACGCACGTGCGATCGCGTTGTAGCGGTCGTCGACGCTCACGGCGAAGCGGGCATCGGAGATCCCCAGGAGCTTGTCGATGCCGCCCGCCTCGGGCGATGCGCTCACGCGATCGCCGCGGAGCAGGCCGGCCTGCGGGTCGAGACCGAGGATGAACGACGTCGCGATCCCCATCCCGGCACAGCGCACGAGGAGGTCGGACAGGATGTCGTCCGTCGTCTCGGGCGCGGACGGGGCCGGAGCGTCGGGCGTGCGCGTGGCGGCCGGCGCGGGCGAGGCCGCCGAGGGCTGGAACCGGCCCGCGGCACGCGCACGTTCGAAGCCGGCCGACGTCGCGGCGACGATCGCGGCGACGAGCTCGAGCTCGGCATGGGCGAAGCCGCCGTCGCGGAACGTCTGGAGCGTGACGACGCCGAACGCATCGTGGCCGGACAGCAGCGGGATCTGGACGACGCCGACGCGGCGCCGCTCCACACCGACGGTGATCGAGCGATCGAACGCGTGCCAGCGCTCGGCGTTGCGGACCGCGAAGCAGGTCGTCGAATCGTCGACGGGCTGTTTGCCGAGCTCGGCCGAAGCCGCGTCGACCCCGACGACCTTGTAGCGATACGCGATCTCGGGACGGTCGGCGTGGAACAGCGCGACCGCGAAGGCCGACGCCTCGCTCACTTCATTCATCGCGTCGCGGAGGATCCGGCCGATGGCCCGCGCATCGTCGACCGCGGACACGGCCGTGGCGATCTGCGCCGCGATCGCGCCGATCCGAGCGGCGGCATCGGGCCCGAGCTCGGGCAAAGGTGCGGCAAGCTCGACCATCGGGGGTGCCGGCGCGAGCTCGGGTTCGGCGGCCGTGATCGGCTCGGGAACGGGCGCGGCCGGCTGGGTCGCGGCGACGGGCGACGCGAGCACGGCGGCGGAGTGCATCGCCATCGCGGACGCGATGAGCTCGCACGAGAGATCCATCGCCTCGCGCGTCTGCGCGCTCAGGGGCTCGCGCGTGATGAGCGTGCCGAGGAGCACGCCGACGGTGCGCTCCGCGAAGACGAGCCGCGAGATGAGGAGCCGCGGCGGCACGCCGACCCACTCGGCCTGGTACGGCACCGGCCAGTCGAGCGCGACCGCGCGGTTCGCGGGCAATGCGTCATCGGGGAGCTCGAGCGTCGTGAGCCGCCGGTCGAACAGCCACGGATTGCGGCCGACCTCGGCCGCGACGGCGTCCGGACCGGCGGGCTGGCGCACGACGGCGCAGCCGATGAGGTACGGCACGCTGTTCAGCAGGATGCGTAGCGTCGCCTCCACCGGTGGGGTGGCAGCGACGATCTGGAGCGGCTGCACGAGTCTGTTTGTACGGGACCGCGCTGCATGTCGGTTCCACCGCATGGGGGTCTGTGGCCCGGGGGAGTACGAACGTCCGGGTCGGGTGAGACAGGTACGATGGCCTTTCAAAGGGGCCGGTATCGCGCATGGTGGTGCCGGGCTTTCGTATCGTGCAAGGAGGTCGGCAGTGGCAACGACGGCGGGCATCGGAAAAGGCATCGAGGTACGGGGGCCCGCGGTCGAGCGGTCCGCCGAGGTCCTGACGGCCGAGGCGCTCGACTTCGTCGCCGATCTCGCGCGCACCTTCGAGCCGACGCGCCGTGAGCTGCTCGCTGAGCGCGTGACGCGCCAGGCCAAGCTCAAGGCGGGCGACGACCTGCGCTTCCTCCCCGAGACCGCGTCGGTCCGCATGAGCGCGTGGCGCGTCGCGCCGGTCCCCGCCGACCTCGAAGTGCGCAAGGTCGAGATCACCGGCCCGACCGATCGCAAGATGGTCATCAATGCGCTCAACTCCGGCGCGTCGACGTACATGGCCGACTTCGAGGATGCGAACACCCCGACCTGGGAGAACATGGTGTCCGGCCAGGCCAACCTCATCGACGCGGTCCGCCGGAAGATCGACTTCACGAGCCCCGAGGGCAAGCGCTACACGCTGAACGAAACGCTCGCGACGATGATCGTGCGGCCGCGCGGCTGGCACCTCCTCGAGAAGCACCTCCTGATCGACGGCGAGCCGATCGCCGGCGCGTTCATGGACTTCGGCCTGTACTTCTTCCACAACGCGAAGGAGCTCCTCAAGCGCGGCAGCGGACCGTACTTCTACCTGCCCAAGCTCGAGGGTCACAAAGAGGCGCGCCTCTGGAACGACATCTTCGTGCGGGCGCAGGAGCGGCTCGACCTCCCGAAGGGCACGATCAAGGCGACGGTGCTCGTCGAGACGTTCCCGGCCGCGTTCGAGATGGAGGAGATCCTGTACGAGCTCCGCGACCATTCCGCCGGATTGAACGCGGGCCGGTGGGACTTCATCTTCAGCGCGATCAAGAAGTTCAACCACCGGCCGGACTTCCTGCTGCCTGATCGTATCCAGGTCACGATGACCGTGCCGTTCATGCGCGCGTACACCGAGCTGCTCATCCGCACGTGCCACACCCGCGGCGCGTTCGCGCTCGGCGGCATGGCGGCGTTCATCCCGACGCGCAAGGACCCGCAGGTGAACGAGGTCGCCCTCGGCAAGGTCCGCGACGACAAGACCCGCGAGGCCACCGATGGCTTCGACGGGACGTGGGTCGCCCACCCCGATCTCGTGCCGGTGGCCATGGCCGAGTTCGACAAGGTCCTCGGCTCGAAGAAGAACCAGCTCGATCGAACGCGCGCCGAGGTGAAGGTCACTGACACGCAGATCAGCGCGGTCGGGGTGCCCGGCGGCACGATCACGGACGCGGGCGTGAAGGCGAACGTGAGCGTCGGCATCCAGTACATCGAGTCCTGGCTGCGCGGCGTCGGCGCCGCGGCGATCTACAACCTCATGGAGGACGCCGCGACGGCCGAGATCTCGCGCTCGCAGATCTGGCAGTGGGTCCACCACGGCGCGAAGACGGTCGAGGGCACGCCGATCACGAAGGACCTCGTCAGAAAGATCGGCCGCGACGAGGTCGCGCGTCTGGATGGCCCCGGCCGCAAGTTCGGTGACGCGCTCGCGCTGTTCGAGGATGTCGCGCTCGCGGACGAGTTCGTGGAGTTCCTCACCCTCCCCGGGTACGACCGGCTGCCCTGACCGACCGCACGCGCGGCGTCCCTCTCGCGGCGGCGACGGCCGTCGCGATGGGCCTCACCTACACCGACCAGGCCTCGCTCGTCCCGCTGCTGCGGGCGGATCTCGGCATGACCGACGTGCAGGCCGGCCTGCTCCCGACCGCGCTGTTCACCGCGGCGGTCATCACGATGCTGGTGAGCGCGTCGCTCGCGGACCGCATCGGCGCGAAGCGGATGAACGTGTACGGGATGGCCCTCGCGCTCACATCGACGGTCCTCTTCGCGCTCGCGCCGACGTACGCCATGCTCGTCGCGGCGAAAGCCGCCGGCGGCATCGGGACTGGCCTCGCGTTCATCGGCGGCGTCCGGTACATCTCCGGGTTGTACAGCGGTGCGCGGTCGCACTTCGGCCAGGGGATCTACGGCGCGGGCTTCCCGCTCGGCGGCGCGCTCGGCCTCCAGCTGATGCCGCCGCTCGCGATCGCGTTCGGTGGGTGGCGCGGCGCGTTCCTCGCGGCCGCTGCCCTGCTGGTCGTGGTGCTCGTCGCCTACGCCTGGCTCGCGCCGACGGTGCCGCGCGTCGTCGTTCCCGGAGACATCCGCGACGCGCTCCGCGACGGCAATGCCTGGTGGTGCTTCGTCGAGCATGCCGCGGGCTTCGGGCTCGCGCTCGCCACAGGCTCGTGGATCAGCGTCTACATCCTCCGCGAGTTCGACACGTCCCTGGTGGTCGCGGGCGCGCTCGGGGCATTCGTGCTCATCGCGGGGCTGTTCGTCCGCCCGCTCGGCGGCTGGCTCGTCGCCCGGCACATCGTCGCGACGATCCCGATCATGCGTGGGTCGCAGATCCTCAACCTCGTCGGGCTCGCGGTCCTGGCATTGCCCGGCCGGCCACTCCCCCTCGCGATCGTGGGTGGCGTCATCGTCGGTGCCGGGACCGCGCTTCCCTACGCGGCGGTGTTCAACACCGCGGCCGCCTCGGTCCCGCGCGCCCCCGGCGCGGCGCAGTCGCTGACCGCGGCCGGCGGCACATTCGGGGCGGTGGTCGGCGCGCCGATCATGGGCGCCGCGATCGAGCATTTCGGGTTCACCGCGGCCTGGGTCGTCATCGCGTCGATCCCGGTCGCGGCGCTCGTCGGTACGTTCTTCATGCGCGGCGAGGAGAAGCTCGCGACCGAGGTTGTCTCTACTTGATCTCGACGAGCGTCCGGTCCTTCACCTGAAAGGTTCGAGTGACCTTGACCGAGGGCGCGGTGGTGAACGGGTCACCCGGGCGGCGGTCGACGATGTCAACCGCGATCTTGCCACCTTCGATCCTCACGGAGTCGACGACGATCCGGTCACCGAGCTGGATCGCATTGGTGGAATCACCCTTTCCGATCGCCGCACCGAGAACTGCCGCGAGGTAGTAGAAGGTCCCCGAGCCTCCACCGCTGGAGACCAGGATCGCCGCGGCGTCAGGCCTGCCATCCGCGTTGAGCTCGCCGACAGCACCCTTGTCCGAAACGCGGGTTGTCGTCTTCGCGGCTGAGCCGGGAGCGGCGGGCTCTTCGAAGATGCCGTTGCTCATCGTCACCTGCCGCTGGTTGACGGTGTAGGTCGCGTTCATCGGGTCGACCGGTGTGACGCTCGTTGACTGGCACGCGCCGATGAGCACCGCGCTGAGAAGGACAAGGTTGCGCACCGAACTACCTCACGTAACCAATTGGTCTACCGGACGCTCTGGCAGACAAACCTATAACGGCGCTCGGCTGTCTGAGGTTCCCGAGCCGCCCCCAGGGCTCTCTAGCGGATGTCCTCCTGCTCGGCGATGAAGGTCCATGGAAGCTTGAAGCGCTCCTCGAGCTGCGACGCGAGCGCCTTCACCCCGAGCGTCTCGGTGGCCCAGTGTGAGCCGAAGATGAGGTTGAGCCCGCGCTCGCGCGCGTAGAGCTTGGTGTACATGCTGCCCTCGCCGGTGATGTAGGTATCCGCGCCGGCCCGGCGGGCTTCCTCCAGCGCCGTCGTCTGCCCGGCGCCGCCGGTGACGATCGCCACGCGCTTCGACGTCTTCGCGTTCTCCCACTCCTCGGTCGGCACGCCGAGGACGTCGCGCATGCGCTCGCACAGCTGCAGGAACGTCCGGTCGTAGCGGCCGATGATGCCGGCGAAGCCGCCGTGGTACGGGTGGATGCGCTCCTCGACGATCACGCCGAGCGCCGCGGCGAGGAGGTCCGGGTTGCCGAAGCCGGGCGCGCCGTCGAGGGACGAGTGCGCGCCGTAGAGCGAGATGCCGTTGTCGCGCAGCCGGTCGAGCTTCTGGGCCACGAGCTCGAGATCGATCTCCGGCCACGGGCGGTGGTGAACAAGGAGGAGATCGGCGTCCGTGAACTTCGCTCGCGCGATCGTGTGGAACGACGTGTTCACGGCGCAGGCGACGCGCGTGACGGTCTCGCCCGACCGCAGGACCAGACCGTTCGCCCCCTCCTCGTCGAACTTGTGCGTCTCGAGCTTGCCGTCGAGGAAGGCGGCGACATCGTCAAGTGGGACGGTCACTGCAGGCGCTCCGCGATGATCCGGTTCAGGACCGCGGGGTTCGCCTTGCCGCCCATCTGCTTCATGACCGCCCCGAAGAGCGCCGCAAGCGCGCGCTGGTTGCCGGCCCGGAAGTCGGCGACGGCCTTCGGGTTCGCGGCGATGGCCGCGTCGACCGCGGCCGCGATCGCCGCCTCGTCCGACACCTGGGACAGCCCCTTCTCCGCCACGATCGCGTCGGGGTCGCGGCCGGTCGCGAGCATCTCGCCGAACACGGCCTTCGCCGCCGTCGTGCCGACCGAGCCCGCGGCGATGAGGCCGACGAGCGCGCCCAGCTGCGCCGGCGTGGCCTTCAGCTGGGCGAGCGGCAGGTCGACGGTCTTCAGGTGCGCGAGCAGCTCGGTGGTGACCCAGTTCGCGACACGCTTCGCCTCGTTCGGCGCGGCCACCACGGCCGCCTCGAACCAGTCCGCGAGCGCCCGATCGGATACGAGGATCCGGGCGTCGTACTCCGAGAGTCCGTACTGCGTGACGAAGCGCGCGCGGCGGTCGCTCGGCATCTCCGGCAGCGCGGCGCGGATCCGCTCGACCATCGCGCGGTCGGGCGTGAGCGAGACGAGGTCGGGCTCGGGGAAGTAGCGGTAATCGTCGACATCTTCCTTCGTCCGCTGGAGGTAGGTGCGATGCGAGTCGGGGCTCCAGCCGACGGTGATCTTCCCGACGCGCGTGCGCAGCTCGCCGCCGCGCTCCCACTCGTCCCAGAGCCGCGCGGATTCGTACGCGACGGCCTCCTCGAGCGCGCGGAAGCTGTTGAGGTTCTTGATCTCGCTCTGCGGCGGCCAGTGGGTCTCGCCGTTCTCCTCGAACCGGATCGACACGTTCACGTCGAAGCGGGCGCCGCCCTCCTCGAGCTTGAAGCCGGCGACGCCGGAGTACACGAGCCGCTCGCGGAGCGCCTCGAGGTATGCCAGCGACTCCGTCGCCGAGCGCAGGTCCGGATCGCTCACGATCTCGAGGAGCGGGACGCCCGAGCGGTTGAAGTCGATGAGCGTCGCGCGGCCGGCATGGAGCAGGCTGCCGGTGTCCTCCTCGAGGTGCGCGCGGCGGATGCCGATGCGCTTGGGCGACCCGTCGTCGCCGGGGATCTCGAGCCAGCCCTCCACCGAGAGCGGGAGGTCGAACTGCGAGATCTGGTAGCCCTTCGGCAGGTCCGGGTACATGTAGTTCTTACGGTCGAATTTCGTGTGCTCGGGCGTCCTGCAGTGGAGCGCGATGCCCGCGGCGATCGAGAGCTCGATCGCGCGGCGGTTCGCGTTCGGGAGCGCGCCCGGCAGCCCGAGGCAGACCTCGCAGGTGAGCGTGTTCGGCGGCGCGCCGAACCACTTCGCCGAACAGCCGCAGAACATCTTGGAGCGGGTGTCGAGCTCGACGTGGCACTCGATACCGATGATCGTCTCGTAGCGCACCGCGACGGTCATCGGAACGTCGGGTCGGAGGGCGCCGGCACGACCTGCGTGCCGTTGATCACACGGCTCGTGTTCACGACGACCTTGGCCCCTTCCACCGACACAAGATACCGGTCGTATGGAGGCGGCGGGCCACCGGGTGTGTCGCGCACCGAGAACCCGAGGTCGCTGCCTGGCTTGACGGACGGGAACGCCGACGCGAGGACGGCGAGGTACTCGCCCTTCCGCGGCTGTATGAGGTAGAACGCGTGACCCTCGTCCACGAGCGGAGCGCCGTAGCGCTTCGGGGGCGCGCCCACCGCGGGCGCGTCGCTCGCCGCGAGCACGACGCGGCCACCGATGACGCTCGCGGGCGGCGTCGCGAGCTCGACCGCCATCGCGCTATATGCCGCGACG
>DASWFN010000086.1:0-62054 GCA_036394215.1 Candidatus Limnocylindria bacterium | reverse complement strand
CGCGATCAAGGCGGCCATCGCAGCCGCTGGCGGGAAGTACGTTTCGAACGACGCGAAGTCATCGGCGGAGACGCAGGCGACCAACGTCGACAACCTGATCTCGCAAGGGGCGAAGGTGCTCATCATCCTTGCCCAGGACGGCACCGCGATCAAGCCGGCGGTCGCGAAGGCGATCCAGAACGGCGTCGCGGTCATCGCGTATGACCGGCTCATCGAGGACGCGAAGGCGTTCTACGTCACCTTCGACAACGTCCTCGTGGGCAAGCTCGAGGCCCAGGCCGTGTTCAAGGTCAAGGCGACGGGCAACTACGTCATCATCAAGGGCAACAAGGCTGACGCGAACGCCGACTTCCTGCGTGGCGGCATGGACCAGGTCATCGGCGACGCCGTGAAGTCAGGCGCGATCAAGATCGTCGGCGAGACGTACACCGACAACTGGGACCCGGCCAAGGCCCAGACCGAGATGGAGCAGTTCCTGACGGCCAACAAGAACAATGTCGACGCCGTGCTGTCCGAGAACGACGGTATGGCTGGCGGCGTGGTGGCCGCGCTCACGGCGCAGGGCCTCGCCGGGAAGATCCCGGTGTCCGGCCAGGACGGCGACAAGGCCGCCCTCAACCGCGTCGCGCTCGGTACCCAGACCGTGGACGTCTGGAAGGACGCCCGCGCGCTCGGCAAGGCTGCCGGGGACGCGGCGATGCAGCTCTGCAAGAACGCGGACCTCACCAAGGTCACGGGCTCGGCCCCGTTCAAGACACCGGGCGGGAACACCGTGAACTCGATCCTGCTGCAGCCGAACCCGATCACGAAGGACAATCTGAAGGACGTTCTGACCGCGGGCTGGATCACCAAGGCGGATCTCTGCCAAGGCGTCCCGGCCGGCAAGGTCGCCGACTGCAATTAGGCGGTTCTCACCTCGCGTAGGAAATGCGCCCTGCCCTGTCGCTCAGGGCAGGGCGCTTCCCTAATTTGTCCTGAGCCGGAGATCGAGGCACGACATTGACCGGACCACTGGTACCGACCGGAGCCACGACCCAGGGCCGACCTGCCGGCCCGATCCGCTCGCTCGTCGATGCGATCGGCTCGGCCCTGGCGCCGGTCCGGGCGGGGCTGAGCTATCTCGAGATCGACACCAGGCTCGTCGGTATGGTCCTGGTGCTCGCGATCATCTGGATCGGCTTCGGCATCGTCTCGAATGGGACATTCCTGAGCCCGCGGAATCTCTGGAACTTGTCCGTCCAGAGCGCGTCGATCGCGATCATGGCCACCGGGATGGTGCTCATCATCGTGTCCCGAGGGATCGACCTCTCGGTCGGAGCGATGCTCGGCTTCGTCGGGTACTCGATGGCGATGTTGCAAACGGTCTGGATCCCTCAGTCACTTGGTCTCGGCCTGGAGCAGCCGTATACGTGGATCGTCACCATCCTGTTCGGCATCCTGCTTGGTGCCGTGCTCGGCGGGTTCCAAGGCTTCATCGTCGCGTACGCGGGCGTGCCATCGTTCATCGTGACGCTCGGCGGACTCTTGGTGTGGCGTGGATTGATCTTCCGCTATGCCCAGGGCGTCACGATCGCTCCGCTCGACACGAACTTCCAGATGCTGGGGGGCGGCACGGTCGGGACGCGCGTCGGCGCGCTCGGCGAGTGGCCGAGCTGGATCCTCGGTGGGGTCATCTGCGTGGGGATCGTCTTCACGCTGATCACGACCCGTCGCCGCCGGCAGCGCTACGGCTTCCCGCTCCGCCCGCTGTGGGCTGAGGCGCTCATCGGTCTGCTCGGCTGCGCCGCCGTGCTGGGCGTGGTCTGGGTCGCGAACAGCTACCCGCTCCCGATCAACGTCGCCATCCAGTACGCCCAGGAGCACGGGATCCCGATCCCGTCAGATGGACCGCCGATCATCCCGACGGGGCTGGCGTTCCCGGTGGTCATCATGCTCGGGGTCACGCTGGTGATGACGTTCATCGCGAGCCGCCGGCGCTTCGGGCGGTACGTCTACGCCATCGGTGGCAATCCGGAGGCTGCGGCGCTGGCCGGCATCAACGTCCGCCGTACCGTGATGCTGACGTTCTCGCTGATGGGCGCCCTCGTCGCGATCAGCGCCGCGATCCAGACCGCTCGCCTCAACGCCGGGATCACGAGCCTCGGTACTCAGAACGAGCTCGACGTCATCTCCGCGGCGGTCATCGGCGGCACGTCGTTCAGCGGCGGCATCGGCACCATCCCCGGGGCTATCCTCGGAGCCGTGGTCATGCAGTCACTGCGATCGGGGATGGTGCTCCTCCTCGTCGACTCGCCCACTCAGGACATCGTCGTCGGGATCGTCCTCGTCGCCGCGGTCGGCCTCGACTCATTCGTCCGTCGGCGGTCAACATGAACGGGTCGACATGTTGAGCCAGCCGATCGAGACACCGGCCGTCGCCCTGCAGCGCGTCCCCATCGTCGAGATGCGGAACATCCAGGTCTCGTTCGGCGGCGTGCGCGCCGTCGACGGCGTGTCGGTCGATCTCTATCCCGGCGAGGTCGTCGGCCTGGTCGGCGGGAACGGGGCCGGGAAGTCGACGCTGATGCGCTCGTTGTCCGGGGCGCGCCCGCCCGACGCAGGTCAGATCCGCGTGAGTGGCCAACCGGTCGTCATCGCGAACCCGCGTGACGCCAAGGGGCTCGGCATCGAGACCATCTACCAGAGTCTCGCGCTGGCGGACAACCTCGACGCACCGGCGAACGTGTTCCTGGGCCGGGAGCTCACGTCGTCCGCCGTGCTCAACGACGCCGCCATGGAATCCGCCACCCGAACGGTCATCAAACGGCTCAACCCGAATTTCAAGAACTTCAAGATGCCGGTGTTGCGGCTCTCAGGCGGACAGCGGCAGGCGGTGGCGATCGCGCGCGCGATCCAGTTCAACGCGCGCGTGCTGATCATGGACGAGCCGACTGCGGCACTCGGACCGGCCGAGACCGCGCAGGTGCATGCGCTGATCGAGCAGCTCAAGCGCGACGGGATCGGGATCTTCCTCGTCAGCCACGACATCCACGACGTGTTTGATCTCTCCGAGCGGATCAGCGTGATGTACCACGGCAAGCTCGTCGGCACGGTGAAGAAGGAAGAGGTCACGACCGACGAGGTGCTCGGCATGATCATCCTGGGCAAGCCGCCCACGAAGCTCACGAGCCAAGAGCTGGCCGAGCTGCGCCGGTCGGGCTAGCCGGCCCCCTTCTTCTTGGGCTCGCCGGCGTTATCGACGGCCCAGACGCGACGGTTGACCAGACCCTCGAGCAGCTCCTGCCGGCCGGATCGCGGTCGTGGGTCGATCTTGCCGCCGGCGACCCTGCTCTCGAGATCGGCGAGCGAGAGTGAGCCGGCGAGGATCGTGGACCCGAGCTCGCCGGACCAGCCCTGGTAGCGCTCCGCCCGCGGTGCCGTGAGCGTCCCGTGCTCGACCATGTCGGCCGCCGCGAGGAGCGCCCTGGCGAGCGTGTCGATGCCGGCGATGTGCGCGTGGAAGAGGTCGGCGCGGCTCACGCTCTGACGCCGCAGCTTCGCGTCGAAATTGAAGCCACCGGTCGTGAATCCGCCGTTCTCCAGGATCTCGTGCAGAGCGAGCGCGAGCTCGTCGACGGAATTCGGGAATTGGTCGGTGTCCCAGCCGTTCTGGTAGTCGCCGCGGTTGGCGTCGATGCTGCCGAACGCACCGAGCGCGATCGCGGTCGCGACCTCGTGTTGGAAGCTGTGCCCCGCCAGCGTCGCGTGGTTGGCCTCGAGGTTCAAGCGGTATTGGCCCGCGAGGCCGTGCCGTTGCAGGAATCCGACGACCGTCGCGGCGTCGTAGTCGTACTGGTGCTTCGTGGGCTCCTGCGGCTTCGGCTCGATCAGGAGCGTCCCCTTGAATCCGATCCGTTCCTTGTACTCCGCGACGAGTGCCAGGAAGCGGGCGAGCTGGTCTTCCTCTTTCTTGAGGTCGGTATTGAGCAGGGTCTCGTAGCCCTCGCGCCCACCCCAGAGCACGTAGTTAGCTCCGCCGAGCCGATGGGTGACGTCGAGCATGGTCTTGACCTGCGCCGCCGCGTACGCGAACACCTCGGGGTCGGGGTTCGTCGCCGCGCCCGCCGCGTAGCGGGGGTGACCGAACAGGTTCGCGGTGCCCCAGAGCAGCCGCGCGCCGGTCCGGGCCATGTGCTGCTCGATGCGGCCGACGCTGGCATCAAGGTTGGCGCGGGTTTCGGCGTAGGTGCTGCCTTCGGCCGCGACGTCCCGATCGTGGAAGGCGAAGAACGGGACACCGAGCTTCTCGATGAACTCGAATGCCGCATCGAGCTTCGCCTGCGCGGCCTTCTCCGGATCGGCACCTGCGGCGAGCCACGGCCGATCGAAGGTCCCCACACCGAAGACGTCCGAGCCGGGCCAATTGAAGGAGTGCCAAAGGCAGACGGCGATCCGCAAGTGGTCCGCCATCCGCTTGCCCTGGACCAGGCGATCGGGCTGATAGACCGCGTAGGCGAGCGGGTCGGTCGAGTCGGGGCCGCCGTATGGGATCCGCCCGGGTACGTCGGCGAAGAAGCTGTCGCTCATTCCGATCCTCCCGCCGCGAGGCTACGCCAGCTCCATCGGTGACGGGCGCGCAGTCGCTCGCCGGGCGCGAGCGTCCGAAGCCCCGTGTCCGGCACCCCGCGCGCCGCGAGCAGCGGCGCGTTCGGCCACATCGTCTGCGGCTCCACGCAGACCCCCGTGACGGGGGTGTGCACGACGACCGTGCTGAGCGTCCGGTCGTAGTCGATGCGAAGCTCCAGATCCGGCCAGCGCACGATCGCCGGACCGGTCGTGTCGACGTACACGTGATCGAGGCGGCGATCCCCGAGCGGCGGTCCGGCCCGCAGATCCTCGATCGCGGTCACCTCGCGGACCTCACCGGTCGGGATCTTGTCCGCATCCAGGACGAGGACGCGATGCGCATCGAGGGTGATCTCCAGGTCACCGGTCCTTGGGCGCGTGAACCAGGGATGCCAGCCAAGTCCAGCCGGGCCGATCCGCGTGTAGTCACCGACCTCGAGCTCGAGGTCGAGGCTTGCCGATCCCAACCGCACCGTCTGCCGAGCCACGCCGCCGAACGGCCACCCGCGTCCCCGCAGCTCGCAGGACAGGGTCACCTCGGTGTCGCTCTCATCGAGGACCGTCCAGGCCGTGTCGAACCCCAGGCCGTGGATCGCGGACGGTCCGTGATTCGCGCCGATCCGGACCTCGCCGCCGGGGGTCGGTATCCGGCCGTCGGCGAGCCGCCCCGGCCAGGGGACCATCGGGAAGCAGCCCCACGCTGTCGGGCGTGCATCGGCGGATGGCCTCGGCAGGATCCGCTCGACGCCGCCGATGAAGAGTGAAGCGATGCGACCGCCTGCCGCGGGATCGATCCGGGTGACGGCGCCGTCGCGGCGCAGCTCGTTCGCTAGATGTAGTCGGCGCGCCGGACCTTGAGCGGTCCCTTCGCGTAGTTCGGGGGTGTGTCCTCGATCTTCACGTGGTGGTAGCTGTGCGTCGTGACTTCGTGTGTGGTGCGCTGCTCACTGGCCGCGAGGAGCGATTGCATCGAGCTCTGGTCCAGGACCTGGAAGCGAACGTCGCAGCCGGCGAAGCGGCACGGGAAACCACCGGACTTCATACGGTCAAATCCTCCCGAGGATGCGCTTGGATGGGACTCCCCTCCGTTGGCCGTAAGTCTAGCCATGAACCGGCGGAGCCGCACCGCTGTACGTTCGGACGATGCGGCGCCTCGATCCGTGGCTGCTTGCCGGGCTGATCCTCTGCGGACTCCTCTTGCTCATCGCCCTGTACGGCGACCGGATCGCGCCCTTCGAGCCCTCGTTCAGCGTCCTCAACGTCCCTGATCGCGCGCCGTATCCCCTCCCGCCCGGCGACCCGTTCGTCTTCGGCTCCGATCCGGCGGGGCGAGACCTGCTCAGCGTCATCCTGTATGGCGCAAAGACGACCCTCACGATCGTCGCGCTGGCCGGGATCGCCCGGCTTGCGGTCGGGGCCGGCCTCGCTTCCGTCTCGTGGGCCGCGCCGGTGCGCGCGGCCCTCGATGCGCTGGCCGACGTCGTCTCGGCGGTCCCTTCGACGATCGTCGCCGTGATCGTCGTTCTCGTCTTCGCGAAGCTCGAAGCGCCGGCGGCCGTGTTCATCGTCGCCCTGCTCCTCACCGGATGGGCCGGGCCGTACCGGATCGTCCGGGCGGAGCTCACCCGGCTGCGGGCGGCCCTCTTCACCGAAGGAGCGCGCTCCCTTGGCGTCCGCCGGCGCGAGCTGCTGCTCCGGCATCACCTGCCACACCTCGTTCCCGTCCTGGCGCTGTCGGCGAGCCAGCAGATCGCCGCGGCTCTCGTGGCGCTCGCTGAGCTCGGGGTCATCGGGGTCTTCGTCGGCCCGGTACGGTCCATCAGCCTCGTGAACTCGCTGAGCCTCGTCAGGCTGGGCGAGCGGGCCGGCGGCTTCGCGTCGGAGAGCTCCGAATGGAGCGCGATGCTCTCGACCGGCCGCTCCTTGGAGAATCTCTACGTCACCCGGTGGGTCGTGCTTGTGCCCGGAGTGGCGATCGCGTTGGCCGTCCTCGCGGTCTCACTGCTCGGCATCGGTATCGCCAGGCAGTACCGGCGGCGCAACCTGATCACCGACCTGCGGCCGCTGCGCGTCGTCGCGATCTGCGGCGTCCTCGCGCTCGTCGCCGCGCCATCGTTCGTGCTGCCGGACCGGTTCGTCGCCGCACGCGACGCCGCCACCGACGCACGCGCCCGAACGGTCGTCGGCGCTGACGTCGCGCAGGCGTTCGCCGATGGCGGGCTCACACCGACGGCGCTGGATCGGACGGCCTCCCTGCTCAAGACGGTCGGACCCGCGACCCTCGACATCGTCGGTGCCGCAGGGCAGCTCCGAGTGAGCGAGGGGCCGACGCTGTTTCCCGTCCTCGCCGGGAAGAGCAGCGGTGGCACGGTCGACGCGCCGCTCGTCTTCGCCGGCTGGGGCATCTCGCCGGAAGACTTTCCGCCGTCGCGCCTCTCGGCCATCCAGGCGCCCGATTTCGGATCGCAGGTCAGCACCTGGGAGGACGACTACCGGAAGGTCGATGTCAGGGGAAAGGTGGCGGTCATCCTCCGCCTGGCGACCCTCCGCCTCGGCACGCGGTTCATCTTCGCGCCCACGCCGGATCAGATCATCGCGAAGGCGATCGAACACGGCGCGGTCGCGGTCATCCTGGTCGAAAGCCGGACGCCGACATTCGGCACCGGCGGCGTCGGTACGTACAAGCGGATGGCGATCGAGGATCCGATCACGTCCGCATCGGGGATCCCGACGGTCGTGATCACGCCCGAGGCGGCGGACCGGATCCTCGAGCCCGCGGGGCTGCGCGCGACGGACGTCCTCCGGGCGACCAACCGCGACTTCTCGCGCGACTATTCGAACGGCGTGTCGATGGCGGTCGCGCTCCCTGGTGCCGCGACGGTCAGCGTGCCCGTGGCAGCGGTCACCGAGACGTCGCACAACCTGCTCGCGCTGACGCCGGCGCGCCCGGATGGTCATCGCATGGTGCTCTGGGCGATCGCGCCCTCGGCGATCGACGGCGCGCGTGGCGCGGCCGACGCGCTGGCCGCCGCCGTCCGTTCGCTGCGCGGCAGGCCGGTGCCTGGCCTGGCCCTGGTCTTCTTCGATCCGCGCGGGGACACCGCCGCGAACGCCAAGGAGCTCATCGGGAGGATCGGCGGCACGGTCGACGTCATCGTGCTCGTCGATTCGCTCAACGGGCAGCTCCTGAAATTCAGCTCGATCTATGGCGACCTCTTCTTCCCGTTCGATCGCTACGCCGACCACGCCGGGATCGCGCACGCGCGCACGCTGGCGGAAGACGAGCCGAGCTGGGCGACGGGTCTTGCCGCGATGGGCCGGTACCGGTACGTCTTCGTCGCGGGCACCGGCCGCGCTTCGCCGGACACGGATCTCCGTCCTGACGGGGCCGCGCTGCTCGGGTACGTCATGGCGCGCTACGACATGGGCAGCCCGGAGCTCCACCAGTGAGTGCGGTCGTGCTGCGCGTCGTGCGGGTCCCGCTGACGCTGCTCGCGCTGGCGGCCGTCTTCACCGCGGTCATCCCCGCCGCGGTCCAGCAATACCCTGCCTTCGCGCTGTCGCGGGGAGCCGGCCTCGGCTGCATCCCGCGCCCGGGAGGGTCCGTGCCCGGGGTCGATCCGTGCGCGAAGTCGATCTCGGACGTGTACGCCCTGCCGATCGCGCAGGTCGTGATCGACGCGACGCTGCGGAGCGCCATCCTCCTCGTCGGCGTCGCGGTCTTCGCGTTCGCCTTCGGCCTGCTGCTCGGCCTCAGCGCGGCGATCCTGCGGTACCGCCCGATCGCGAGCGGCGCGATCCTCGGATCGACGAGCGTCATCGCAGCGATCCCGTCGTTCTTCCTCGCCTACTTCCTGCAGATCCTGATCATCATCCTCGCCGGCATCGCCGGGCACACCGTCCTCCCGGTGTTCGGCTTCGGGCTGGATGGGCATCTCGTCCTGCCGCTCCTCACCCTGGGCCTGCCGGCGATCGCGATCGCGGCGCAGATCACGGCCGCGCGCACCTCGGATGTCCTCGATGCGGACTTCGTGACCACCGCACGCGCGAAGGGACTGTTCTCCAGCTGGATCATCCGCGTGCACGTGTTGCCGCACGTCGTGCCGGTCGTCCTCGAGGCCGTCGGCAGCGGCCTGCGGATCGCCGTGGCGAGCCTGCCGATCATCGAGTTCATGCTCGGCTGGAACGGCGTCGGCTACCTCGCGCTGCAGGCCATCGCGGTGCGGGATCCGGTCGCGATCACCGCGAGCCTCCTGCTCCTCGCCGCCTTCTTCTCGTTGACCAGCCTGCTCCTCGACCTGCGATCGAGGAACGCGTGATACGCGGGTTGGCGCTCGCGGCCTGCGTCGCGGTCGCGTGCACCGCGACGACCCCGGCGCCACCGCGCACCACGGCGGCGCCGACGGCGGACGCCGTGACGCGGGCGGCGAGCGCGTCGCCGGGTCCCGGATGGCGAAGGATCGCGGACATTCCCACGCCGCGCAGCGAGGTCGGCGCGGTCGCGAGCCGGCTGGGCATCTACGTCGTCGGCGGCCTCGGCGGTCCGGACGTGGTGGAGCGCTACGACCCGGTCGCGGCGAAGTGGGAGCGCGTCACGACGCTGCCCATCGCCGTCGATCACGCGATGGTCGCCGAGACCGTGAGCCGATCGCTCTTCGTGATCGGCGGGAACGTCAACGGCCGGCCGACGGACCGTGCCTTCCGCTACGACCTCATCCTCGATCGCTGGACCGAGCTCCCAAGGATGCCCGGACCGCGCTCGCAGGCGGCCGCGGTGGCGCGCGGCTCCGACATCTACGTCGTGGGTGGCTGGGATGGCGCGCGGCTCGTCGCGCCGACGTACATCTTCCACTCGGAGGGCGGCGGCTGGACGATGGGCGCGGCGATCCCGACGCCACGCGACCATCTCGCGGCGGCGGAGCTCGACGCGAAGGTCTGTGCGGTCGGCGGCCGTCGCCTGTCGCTCGATCAGAACCTTCCCACCTTGGAGTGCTACGTGACGCAGGACGACCGATGGGAAAAGCTCGCCGACGCGCCGACGGCGCGCGGCGGGGTCGGGGCGGCCGTCGTCGGCAGGAAGCTCTTCTTCATCGGCGGCGAGCAGCCCAGCGGCACGTTCAAGGAGGTCGAGATCTACGACGCCGCGTCGGGATCGTGGTCGCGCGGGCCGGACCTGCCGACGCCGCGGCACGGCATCGGCGTCGCGGCGGTCGGCCAGACTGTGTTCGTGCTCACCGGCGGTCCGACCCCTGGCGGCAGCCAGACGGCGGTATGCGAGGCCCTGACCGTCCCATAGACTGACCGTGTTTCCCGGGCGGGGATCAAGGCGTTTTGTGAGGGGGAGTCCTGATGGATAGGCGGATCCTTGGCGCGTTGGGCGCGGCCGCGATCACGCTCGCCGCGTGCGGCGGGACAGCGACACCCGGCCCGAGCGCGTCGGCGGGGACGGCGGCGCCAAAGGCCGACGTGAAGGTCGGCGTGGTCATCTCGCTGACGGGCGTCGGCAACGTGTATGGCCCGACCCAGCGCAACGGCGTCCAGCTCGCGGCGGAGCGGATCAACGCCGCGGGCGGCGTGAACGGCGCGAAGATCGTGCTCGTGATCGACGACGACCAGTCGACGACCGACGGCGGCGTCACCGCCTTCCGCAAGCAGGTGAGCCAGGACCGCGTCGTCGCGATCCTCGGCCCGACGCTGTCGGGCACCGCGGTCGCGGCGCACCCGGTCGCGCAGAGCGCGCAGACCCCGGTGATAGCGATCTCGAACACCGGTGACGGCATCGTCGGCAAGTGCAGCTACGGCCCGTGCGACTACATCTTCCGCGCGTCGCTCGGCGAGTCGACGGCGATCCCGCAGACGGTCAGCATCGCGAAGTCGAAGCTGAACGTGAAGAGCGTCGTGCTCATGTACGCGCAGGACGACAAGTTCAGCTCCGACGGCTTCGCGATCTTCAAGAAGAATCTCGAGTCGTCGGGTATCACGATCAAGAAGGAGATCGCGTTCTCGAAGAACGACGTCGATCTCTCGGCGCAGGTCACCGCGGCGCTCGCCGAGTCGCCCGACGCGATCGTCGACAGCTCGCTTGCGGGCCCGGCGGTCCTCGTGCTGAAAGAGGTCAACAAGCGCAAGCCGGGCATGCTCGTGATCGGCGGCAACGGCTTCAACACGCCGGCGATCATCGCCTCGGCCGGCGCGGCCGCCGAAGGTGCCGTTTCGGGCACCGCCTGGTACCTCGGGAATCCCGATCCGGTGAACAAGGACTTCGTCGCGGCCTACAAGGCGAAGTTCAACGTGGACCCGGACCAGTTCGCGGCGCAGGCGTACTCGGGGCTCTACATCCTGCTCGACGCGCTGAGGCGCACGCCGGGCGTGACGAGCGTCCTGCACGACAAGCTCCGCGCCCAGATCGAGCTCACGACCGGCGTGAAGACGCCGCTCGGGGAGTTCTCGTTCAACTCGTCGCACGACGTGAACCAGAAGGTCTACGTCGTCCAGGTCAAGAACGGCGTCTTCACCCAGATCAATTAGGGATGGGGCGGGCGGGGCGTTGAGCCCCGCCCGCTAACCTCTCGCCGTGGCCGACCAGATCTACAACGCCGTCTTCATCGGCAGCATCTACGCCCTCTTCGCCCTCGGCTTCACCCTCGTGTTCTCCGTGCTCGACATCCTCAACCTCGCCCACCCGGCCCTGTTCACCCTCGGCGCGTTCACCGCGCTCTTCGCGATGCAGCAGGGCATCCCCGCGGTCCCGGCCGCCGTGCTCGCGTTCGTGGTCTGCGGCGCAGCGGGCGTGCTCCTCGATCGCGTCGCGTTCGCGCCGCTGCGCAAGCGCAACGCACCGCCGCTCTCGGCGATGATCTCGAGCATTGGCGTGTCGCTCATCGTCATCCGGCTCATCCAGCTGAAATACGGCCCGGACCTGCAGGCGTACCCGGCCGGATCGCTTCCGGCGGCGGTGTTCTCGGCCGGCGGCCTGCAGCTCGACACGCTGCGCAGTCTGATCATCGCCCTCGCGATCGCGCTCATGCTCGGGCTCACGTATCTCGTGCGCCGCACCCGGCTCGGGCGCGAGCTCCGCGCGCTCGCGGAGAACCCGAAGGCCGCGCGGCTCCTCGGCATCGATGTCGACCGCGCGATCGCCGCGACCTTCTTCCTTTCCGCGGGGCTCGGCGGCGTCGCGGGCGTCCTCTACGGCTTCGCGACGAATTCGCCGTTCTCGCAGATGGGCCTGAGCTTCGAGCTCAAGGCGTTCGCGGTCATGGTCGTCGGCGGCATGGGAAGCATCCCCGGAGCGGTCCTCGGCGCGTACCTCCTGAGCTTCGGCGAGATCGCGAGCCTCGCGGTCCTGCCGAGCGAGCTGCGTGACGCCTTCGCCTTCGGGCTGCTCTTCGTCGTGCTGCTCGTGCGGCCGCGCGGGATCCTCGGGCAGCGAGCGGTGGACCGGGTCTGATGGACGAGATCCAGCAGTTCTTTGACGCGTACCAGACGACGATCGGCTTCATCGGCCTCAACTCGATGCTCGCGCTCTCGGTCTGGCTCACGCTGTACACCGGCCAGCTCACGCTCGGGAACGCGGCGTTCGCCGGCATCGCCGCGTACAGCTCGGCGCTGCTCACGATGAAAGCCGACTTCCCGTTCCCCCTCGCGCTCCTCTGCGGCGCGCTGCTTGCGGCGCTCGTCTCGGTCCCGCTCGGCGCGACCGTGTTCCGGTTGCGCGGCGTCTACCTCGCGATCGCCACGCTCGCGTTCGGCGAGGTCGTCCGCGTCGCGATCCTCGCCATTCCGATCACGGGGAAGGGGCAGGGGCTGGTCGGCATCCCGCCGAAGACGGAGGTCTGGCAGATCTTCCTCTCGCTCGTCGTCGTGGCGGCGGTCTGCGCGCGGTTGCGGGTCTCGACCGCGGGCCGGGCGTGGGCCGCGATCCGCGAGGACGAGATCGCCGCGTCGAGCCAGGGCATCCCGGTCCATCGCTACAAGCTCGCCGCGTTCGTGATGGGTGCCCTCATCGCAGGCTGGGCCGGAGGGCTCGCCGCGCACTTCGACTTCGCGATCCAGGCGGACGAGTTCGGCTTCGCGCGCGCCGTGCAGATCCTCGTGTTCGCCGTCGTCGGTGGGATCCCGAACGTGCTCGGACCGATCCTCGGCGCGGTCCTCCTCACCGCGCTGCCCGCGGTGCTCCAGCCGCTGCAGGAGTTCCGCGACATCTTCCAGGGGGTGATCCTCGTCCTCGTCATCGTGTACCTGCCCCGCGGCCTCGCGACGCTCCTGGATCTCCGGCGAACGCTGCGGCTTCGCCGCGTGGGGGCCGAAGATGTTGCTTGAGACCCGCTCGCTGACCAAGCGGTTCGGCGGCGTCGTCGCGGTGAACACGATCGACCTCGCGATCCCCGAGAGGCAGGTATTCGGGCTCATCGGCCCGAACGGCGCGGGCAAGACCACGCTCATCAATCTCATCTCCGGGCACTTCCGCGCCGATGAGGGCACCATCCGATTCGCCGGCGAAGACATCACCCGGCTCCCGCCGCACCGGCTCGCACGCCGCGGCATCGCGCGCACGTTCCAGGCGATCCGGCTCTTCAAAGGATTGACGGTCCTCGAGAACGTGCTCGTCGGCGGATTCGTCCGCGGCAGCTCGCCGGTCAAGGCGAAGCGCCTCCTCGAGCGGCTCGAGCTCACGGCGCGCGCGGACGCGCTCGCCGGCGAGCTCGCATACGGAGACCAGCGGCGGCTCGAGATCGCGCGGGCGCTCGCGGCCGAACCCCGCCTCCTGATCCTCGACGAGCCGGCCGCCGGGATGAACCCGACGGAGTCGGCGACGCTACGCGAGCTCCTGCGGAACCTCGCGGCCGAGGGGCTCACGATCATCCTCATCGAGCACGATGTGAGACTCGTCATGGGCGCTTCCGAGCGGGTCGCGGTCCTGAACTTCGGCCGGAAGATCGCCGAGGGGACGCCGGCGGAGATCCAGGGCGACCCGGTCGTGCGCGAGGCCTACCTCGGAGCGGGCGACGATGCCTGAGCCGATGCTCGAGGTCCGCGATCTCGTCGTCCGCTATGGGTCCATCGAAGCGGTGCACGGTGTCTCGTTCGACGTGCGCGACGGCGAGGTCGTGGCGCTCATCGGGGCGAACGGGGCGGGGAAGACGAGCACCCTCGCCGCGATCTCCGGCCTCGTCCGGCCGGCGCGTGGCGCCATCGTGCTCGCCGGGCGCGACGTCACCGGCGCGCCGCCGCACGCGATCGTGCGCGCGGGCCTGGTCCAGGTTCCGGAGGGCCGCGAGATCCTTGCCACGATGTCGGTGCACGAGAACCTGCTGCTGTCGGGCGCGCGCGACGCCGGTCCGGTGTACGAGCGATTCCCGATCCTCGCCGAGCGTCGCGCGCTCCCGGCCGGCAATCTGTCCGGCGGCGAGCAGCAGCTCCTCGCGATCGCCCGGGCGCTGCTCGCGAAGCCCCGCGTGCTCCTCCTCGACGAGCCGTCCCTGGGGCTCGCACCGAAAATGGTCGCGACGGTCTTCGCGGTGCTGGCAGAGCTCAAGGCGAGCGGGACGACGATGCTGCTGGTCGAACAGAACGCGCTGCGCGCGCTTCGGCTCGCGGACCGCGCGTACGTCCTCGAGCTCGGCCGCATCGCGCTGTCCGGCACCGGCCCGGCGCTGTTACAGGACGCCGGCGTGGCGCGGGCCTACCTGGGGGCGTAGCCGCCCGGTCGTACCGTGCCCGCCATCACGTTCCTGCCGTGCCCCGCGTGCTGTTCGCTTCCGATGTCCATCCATAGGGTCAGCGCTCGGATGAAGAGAATGCGGACCCGCGCCGTCCTCGTTGCGACCACGCTGGCGTTCGTGCTCATCAGCACCGGTCTCATCGCGGTCTTCTTCGCGACGCCGGCGCAGGCGCACTCGAGCACCGTCACCGTCCTCGATGGACAGGTGCTCGTGCGTCACGGGGCCGGCGGATTCGCCGCGATCGCCGATGGCGACACGGTGGCGGCCGGCGACACTGTGCGGACGGCCCAGGCCAGCCACGGCGTTCTCACGTTCTTCGACGGCACGACCGTCGAGCTCGAGCCGGACACCGAGGTGACGATCACGACGCTCCAGGCGAGCGCGTCGGGCGACAAGGTCGTCGAGATGACCCAGGCGTTCGGCCGCACGTGGCACGTCGTCACGCACCTCGCGAGCGCGAATTCGAAGTACGAGATCAAGACCGGCGCGTCGACCGCCGCGGTCCGCGGTACGGCGTTCGAGGTCGCGATGCTGGCCGACGGCACGACGAGCACGATCACGACCGATGGTGACGTCGCGACGACCGCGCAGGGCAGCGAGGTCCACGTCCTCGCGGGCCAGGTCACCGCGGTCACCCAGGGTTCGCCGCCTCCGCAGCCGCAGCCCGCGCCGGAGCCCGCGGCCACGGTGAAGATCACGGTCGACCTCACCCAGAACGCCATCGTGACCGACGCGAACGGCCGCGGTGTCGGCGTGCAGAACGGCCAGCCGGTCCGCTACATCCCGGGCTCGAAGGTCGAGGTCGTCGGCGGCAAGCTCGTCGTGACGATCCCGAACGCGCAGCTCGGCGTGCTGAGCACGAACATCAAGCCCGACGCGACGCCCGCGGGCGCCGCGACCCCGGATGCGGTCACCGTGCAGACGCAGGTCTCGATCAAGGACGTCGGCGTGGTCGCGAACAGCCTGACCGCGCGGCCGGTCGAGAACGGCACCGCGAAGGGCGCGGTCGTCGTGACCGACACCGGCCTGCTGCTCGTGCCGAACAGCGACGCGAAGAATGCGCCGGATCCGCACATCGGAAAGGCGCCGGTCGCGCCGACCGGCATCTTCCAGAGCACGCCCACCACCGCGCCGGCGATCACCGCGGCGCCCGTGCCGACGGGCGGCCCGGTCAACCTGCCGATCACGCCGGTCGACGTGTCGAAGGCGCTTGACGTCACGATCGCGGCGTTCATCCCGTTCCAGACCATCTCGACAGCGACCGCGACGTCGACGGGCGTCGTGACCGAGGCGGTGAACAGCGGCGTGATCACGCTCACGAGTCCCATCGAGAACGTCTTCACGGTGCCGACGCCTCCGGCTGTGACCAGCGGCATCGTCCCGCTGGCCACCGCCGGTCCGACGCGGGGACCGATCTTCACCCTCCCGCCGCACATCGCTCTGCCGCCCGAGGCGAGCGGCGCGGTCGTACCGGGCCGCGGCGCGTTCGCCACGCCCATTCCGGTCGCCATCCCGCAAGTCACCAGCACACCGCCGGCGCCGCCCGAAGTGATCCCCGGCGCGGAGGTGAAGCCCACACCCGTGCCGGCGCCTCGCATCGTGCCCGGCTTCGCACCGCCGGCCGATGTCTTCGCGCCGACGGCTCCGCCGGCGCCGACGGTCGCACCGATCCTGAGGCCGGCGCTCGATCCGATCGTGCCGGCGACGCCGGCGCCGGTCCCCACACCTGGGCCGACCCTTGCGCCGGTCATCACGTTCAAGCCGGCGATCGATCCGATCCTGCTGGCGACGCCGATACCGGTTCCCACGCCTGCGCCGACCCTCGCCCCGACGATCACGTTCAGGCCGGCGATCGACCCGATCCTGCTGGCGACGCCGTCGCCAGCACCGACGCCTGCGCCGACGCTCGCCCCGACGATCACGTTCAGGCCGGCGATCGATCCGATCCTGCTCGCGACGCCGGCTCCAACGCCGGCTCCGACCTCCGCGCCGACGCTCGCGCCGATCGGACCGCGCTTCATTCCGCGCTTCTAGCCCCCACACTGAAGCGCGCATGGCGCGCGCGCTCGCGATCGTGAATCCAGCCGCCGGGGGTGGTACCGCGAGTGCCGACGTGAACTCGCTCCTCGGTCTTCTCCGCGAGCGCTTCGAGACGATCGATGTCGTCGAGACCCAGCTCGACCACCCGACCGCCGCCGAGCTCGGCGAGCGCGCCGTTCGCGATGGCTACGACGTCGCCATCGCGGCGGGCGGCGACGGCACGGTCGGCGCGGTGGCTCGCGCACTCGTCGGCACCGACGTCACGCTCGGCATCCTTCCGTTCGGATCGTTCATGAACATCGCGCGGGCGCTCGAGATCCCGCGAGACGATCCGGCGGCCGCCGCCCGTCTCATCGCGCGGTCGGAGATGCGCACCATCGACGTCGGCGAAGTGGGCGGGCAGGTCTTCATCGAGGCAGCGGGGATCGGCCTCGACGCGGACGCGTTCAGCGCGGGCCGCGCGATCCAGCGCGGTCAGCGCGGCCTCGCGCTCGCGGCGTTGCGCGCGCTCGTCCGCCAGCGCAGCGCGCGCGTGAAGATCGAGGTCGACGGACGCGCTCGCTGGCAACGGGTCCTGCAGGCGGTGGTGAGCAACGGCCCGTGGTACGGCTGGGGCTTCGAGGTCGCGCCGAACGCCATCCTCGACGACGGCAAGCTCGACCTCGTGCTCTTCGGCGACAGCCGGCTGCGGGTCCTGCGGGAGCTCGTGGCCGCTGCGCTCGATCGCGACCGCCCCGCTCGAGGCCGCCGGTTCCGCGGCGCCCGGATCACGTTCACCGCGACCCGTGAGCTCAAGGCGCACGCCGACGGGATCGTCGTCGGCACGCTGCCGCAGACGTTCGTCTGCCGACCGAACGCGCTCCGAGTCTTCGCGCCGGACGCGCGGCGACCTGTTAACGGCGTGTAAGAGGTCGCGGCGGACCGCAACTCCCGGCCTGTCCGTGCGATAGCCCGTATGAGAAACGCCCGCGAAGACGGGCAGTACGGAGAACGATGGACATGAACGCAGCCTCGATCCTTCGCTCGAAGACCGTCGCGATCGCGACCGCGGGCTTCCTCGGCGCCGGCCTGTTGAGCGGTGTCGCATTCGCGGCGACCCCGGCCACCAGCGACATCGTCGCGATGACCGCCCCGAACACGGGCACCACGCTCGCGAACGACGAGAAGGGCAACGCCCGTCTCAAGGCCGCGCTCGACGCCCTCGTCGCGAAGAACGTGATCACCCAGGCCCAGGAGGACGCGATCATCGCCGCCCTTTCGCAGCACGACAAGAAGGACCACCCGAAGCTGCGCGAGCTCGTCGGCGACGTGGTGCAGGAGAGCGTCGCGTACCTCGGCCTCCCGGCGGACCAGGTGAAGAAGGACCTCGCCTCGGGGAAGAGCCTCGGCGAGATCGCGAACGCCACGACCGGCAAGTCGCGCGACGGCCTCGTCGACGCCCTCGACGCGAAGGCCGGCGACCGTCTGAAGGACGCCGTCGCCACCGGCAAGCTCACCCAGGCCCAGGCCGACGAGCTCGCCCCGAAGATCAAAGAGGCGATCGTCAAGATCGTCGACCACAAGCGCGACCCGAAGGCCGCGACCGGCACGACGACCACCAAGCCGGTGAAGCCGACGACCACGCCGAAGCCCACCAGCTAGACGATCCACACCTCCCTCCTTCGCGACTGGCGCCGCGTGAGAGCGGCGCCTTTCGCGTTCTAGTCGGGCTCGAGCACCTTTGTCGCGGCGCGATAGGTGCCGAGCACCTGGACCCAGGCGCAGCACGTCTTCATGAGCGCGATCGCCTCGGTCGCGGGCGTACGCACCGGGTCACCCTCGAAGTCGAGGTAGAAGACGTAGTCCCAGGGGGCCGCGCGGCTCGGGCGCGACTCGATCTTCGTGAGCTGGAGCCCGGCCGTCGCGAACGGCTGCAGCGAGCGGGTCAGCGCGCCGGGCGAGTTCGCGGTCGCGTACGCGAGGCTCGTCTTCCGCGGGCCCGAGCGCAGCTCTTCGGGCACGCGGTTCGCGGGGTAGTCGTCGCCGCGCCGCGCGAGAGCGAAGAAGCGCGTGAAGTTGTCCGGTGTCGTCTCGATCGCCTCGGCGAGGACGGTGAGGCCGTACTCGCGCGCCGCGCGCTTGCTCGCGACCGCGGCGACGGTCGCGTCCTCGCCGGCGGCGACCTCGGCCGCGGCGCCGGCAGTGTCGTACGCGACGACCGGCTCGATGTGGTGCGCGCGGAGGTAGTCGTCGACCTGCGCAAGCGCCTGCGGGTGCGACCGCGCGCTCGTGATGGTCTCCAGCGTCGCGCCGGACCGGGCGAGGAGGCAGTGCCGAACGCGCACGATCGCCTCGGCGACGACCTGCAGTCCGGCGTGGCCGCGAAGGAGGTCGTACACGTCGACGACCGAGCCGACGTGGGTGTTCTCCACGGGCACGACCGCGGCTCCGACGGTGCTCGATTCGAGCGCCGCGAAGACATCGCCGAACGTGCGCGATGGGACCGGCGTGTCCTGGGGGAACAGCGCGACGGTCGCGGCCTCGGAGTACGCCCCGGCGAGTCCCTGGTAGGCGACCTTCATCGGTAGACCGCGGTGCGCCAGTCGGCGTGCGAGGGATCGTCGCCGCGGGCGATGGCGATATAGCGATCGCCGATGGCCTTCGCCAGCGGGCCGATCGTGCCGCCGCCCACGGGCCGGCCATCGACCTTCACGCACGGCGCGACCTGCGCACCGGTCCCGCAGAAGAAGATCTCGTCAGCGATGAACAGCTCGGTGCGGTCGATCGATCGCTCGGAGACGGGATAGCCGAGCTCCTTCGCGAGCGCGACGATGGTCTGGCGGGTGATGCCCTCGAGGATGTCGTCGGTGACCGGCGGCGTGACGAGCGTGCCGTCGCGGACCATGTAGAGGTTCGAGCCGCCGCCCTCGGAGACGTGCCCGTTCGAGGTGAGGAAGATCGCCTCCTCCGCGCCGCGCTCGCCGGCGTCGTCCACCGCGAGGGCCGTGTTCACGTACGCCCCGGTCACCTTCGCACGCGCCGGGATCGCTTCATCCGAGATGCGCCGCCAGCTCGTCGTGTGCGCGACAAGGCCGCCGGTCGAGAGGTAGCCGCCCATCGGGAAGGCGTAGACGCCGAAGCCGTCGCGGATCCCGTGCAGGGCGACCTTCACGATGCGTCCGGCCTTGTACGCGAGCGGCCGCACGTACACGTCGCCGCGGAAGCCGTTGCGCCGGAGGAGCTCGACGACGATGGCCGAGAGCTCGTCCGGATCGCCGGGCAGCTCGATCCGAAGGACCTTGCACGAGTCGGTCATGCGAACGAAGTGCTCGCGGAGGCGGAAGACGTAGAGCTGCTCGTCGGCGCTGTTCCAGTACGCGCGGATCCCCTCGAAGACGCCGGTCCCGTACTGGAGCGCGTGCGTGGCGATGCTCACCTTCGCGTCGGCGAACGGCACGAACGCGCCGCCGAGATACGCGGTCCCGGTCTCTGGGATCTCGTTCGCCGGGCCGGGCCCGGCCTTCGCCTGGCCGGCCGTGTTCTTCGTCGTCGCCGCCATCTCGCCCTCCTCGTGGGAACGAAAAAGCCTCCCGGTGTCCGGGAGGCCAGAGGTCGCGGAGCTCGTCTCGTTAGCGGCGTGCGCCTCCCATCCCGGCTCCCTGAAGGAGCGGGGTAAAGGAAACGACGACCGCCAACGTGCGCATCGACGCCACTGTAACCTCATCGTGTGGACATCGTGCTCTCGTTGCACGGCCGCACCGCGACGGCCATCATCCTGTACTACACGCTCGTGGGCCTCTGGGGCCTGTGGCTCGGGATCCGCGGGAGCGGACCGACGCCGAGCTTCATCGGGGCGCTCGTCATCGCCGAGATCGCCGCCATCGGCCAGGGCCTGCTCGGCGTCGCGACGCTGCTCTTCTACCGCCCGCCGACACAGTCGCTCCATGTCCTCTACGGTTTCGCGCTCGCGCTCGCGATCCCGCTGGCGGCCACGATCGTCCGCACGCGCGAACGCCGCACCGCATCGCTCACCTTCGGGCTCGTCGCGCTCTTCGCTGCGGGTCTCGCGATCCGCGGGATGACGACGGCATGACGTTCGTCGATCCGCGGCCGGACGTGTCGGTTGACGCGCTGCAGGCGCTGAACGACGACTTCGTCTACTTCAACGTGGCCGGCTCCGGGCCGACGTTCCCGATCGCGCAGCGCGCGGCCGAGGCGTACCGCACCTGGATGAACGGGGTCGGGATGTTCTCGCACGTCGGGTACGACTCCTACAACGAGGAGCTCAGCGCGACGCGCGCGGACCTCGCGTCCTTCGTCGGCGATCCGGATGGCGCGTCCCGCATGGCGCTCACGCAGTCCGCCACCGACGGCCTCAACACGCTCATCGCGTCGCTGCCGCTGCGGGACCGCGCGCTCATCGTCACGACGGCCGAGGAGCATCCCGCCGCGCTGTTGCCGGTCTACCGCCGGCAGGATCGCGGCGATCGCGTGCGGGTGATCGCGGTCCACGATGACGAGCGGTTCCTCGCGGACGTCGCCCAGGCGTTCCGCGACGGCGCGGAGGCCATCGTCCTGTCGCTCGTGTCCTGCCGCACCGGCCGCCGGCTTCCGGTCGAGGAAGCCTGCCGGCTCGCGCGCGCCGCCGGCGCGGTCAGCATCGTCGACTGTGCGCAGGCCCTCGGGCAGATCCCGATCGACGTGCGCGCGCTCGGTGCCGACGCGGCCGTGTTCCTCGGACACAAGTGGCTGCACGGACCGCTCGCGACCGGCGCCGCGTGGATCGCGGATCCCGGGCGTTGGACGCCGAGCCGCGTCGGCTGGCGTTCGCGCGCCGACCACGATCTCCAGGGCCACATGCGGCTGAACGACGACGCGACCCGCTTCGAGATCGGCACGGTGGACGTCGCGGCGTTCGTCGGGATCCGCCAGACGCTCGCGGTCCATCGGACGCTCGGCCCGCGCGTCGCCGCGCGGGTGAAGGAGCTCCGGACCCGCGTGCTCGGCGCGGTCGGCGCGCTGCCGCTCGACCTGCTCGGCCGCGCCGGCGATCCGACAGGCATCGTGGTGGTGCAGCCGCGCGCCGGCGGCGCCGCGGAGGTCGTGCAGCGCGCGTGGGATGAGGATCGGGTCGTGATCAAACACGTCGGCGACCAGAGCATGGACGCGATCCGGATCTCGTTCTGGGCGCTGCATCAAGACTCCGATGTCGATCGGCTCGCGGGCGCGCTCTCGAAGCACCTGGCCGTGCACGCATGACTGCGCCGTTCCTTGCGAAGCAGGTCGCGATCGTCACCGGCGGCGGCCGGGGCTTCGGCCGCGCGATCGCGGAGATGCTCGCGGGCCTTGGTGCCAGCGTCGTCGTCGCGTCGCGGAACGCGCCGGAGCTCGACGAGGTCGTCACGGAGATCAAGAAGCAGGGTGGGAAAGCGCTCGCCCAGACCGCGGACGTGAGCGACGAGCGTCAGGTGCAGGAGCTCGTGCTCGCGACGGAGCGCTGGGTCGGGCCGCCGACGATCCTCGTGAACAACGCCGGCGTGCTCGACCCGGTCGGGCCGCTCGCGGAGAGCAGCGGGGCCTCGTGGCTGCGGAACATCGCGATCAACGTGGGGGGCACGTACCTCGTGACCCGCGCCGTCCTGCCCGGCATGCTCGATCGCGACTACGGCCGGATCGTGAACATCTCGAGCGGCGCCGCCGATCGCGCGAGCGCGGGGTGGAGCGCGTACTGCGCGGCGAAGGCCGCCGTCGACCAGCTGACGCGCGTCCTCGCCATCGAGATGGAGGGCAGCGGCGTCACGGTCGCGGCGTTCCATCCGGGCTTCATGGACATCCCGATGCAGGAGCGCATCCCCGATCCACGCGATCCGGCCCGCGTCGTGACGTACCTCTGCCTGCCGGCGACGGAGCGGAATGGCGCGATCCTCGAGATCGACGACGAAGAGGTCGCGCGGTCGGCCGGGGCCGCTCTGGGCGAGGTGGGCTAGGCCTTCGCGGCGGGCGTGTACGCGCGGCGCTTCTTGATCGCCGACTCCAGCAGCTTCGCGACACGGTCCGGATCCGTCGCGCCGCGGCGCTCGAGCTCCTCGGCCGGGCGCCCGATCAGCCCGCAGGTCGCGCAGTCGCCGTTGCCGTCGAGCCGGGCGTGGCAGTGCGCGCAGTGGACCTCGAAGGCCCCGTGCGGCCGGAACAGGTCGAGGCCCTTGGCCTCCGCGATGAGGGCGTCGACGCTCGCCATTCCCGGAGCCTACCCCGCGGAGAGGACCACGGACTTCTTCTCGAGGTAGCCGTCGAGCGCCTCGAGGCCGTGCTCCTTGCCGAACCCGGACTGCTTGGAGCCGCCGAAGGGCAGCTGGTCGTACGCGACCTGGATGTCGTTGACCCAGGTGTAGCCGGACTGGAGGAGCTCGATGGCCTTGCGGGCCTTCGCCAGGTCCTTCGTCCAGATGGAGGAGCCGAGCCCGTAGACGCTCGCGTTGGCCTTCGCGATGGCCTCGTCGAGGTCGTTCACGATGACGATCGGGAGCGCCGGGCCGAACACCTCTTCGGTGAGCATGCGCGAGTCCTCGGGCACATCGGTCAGGACCGTGGCATCCATGAACCAGCCGCGCTCGAACTCCTTGCCCTCCGGCCGCGTGTTGCCGGCGAGCACCTTCGCGCCCTTCTTCACGGCGTCCGCGACCTGGGACTCGACCTCGGCGCGCTGGTGCTCGGTGTGGAGGGGCCCCATCTTGGTGCCCTCGGCGAGGCCGTCGCCGACCTTCCATTCCTTCTTCGCGCGGTCGGCGATCTTGGTCATGAACTCCTCGGCGACCGACGCGAAGACGTACACGCGCTTCACCGCGAGGCAGGCCTGCCCGGCATTGAAGAAGCGGCCGATGGCCGTCGCAGCGGACGCGCGCCGGAGGTCGGCGTCGTCGCAGACGATCATCGGGTCGCTGCCGCCGAGCTCGAGCGTCACGCGGGTCACGTTCTCCGCGGCGAGCTTCATGATCCGCTTGCCGGTCTCGGTCTGGCCGGTGAAGGCGACCTTGTTCACCTTCTTGTGCGAGACGAGCGCGTCGCCGATCTCGGCGCCCGAGCCATGCACGATGTTCAACACGCCCGGCGGAAGCCCGGCCGAGTTGATGATCTCGACCGCGCGCTGCGTCGCGAGCGGCGTCGTCGACGCCGGCTTGAGCACGACGGTGCAGCCCGTCGCGAGCGCGGGGCAGATCTTGTTCGCCATGAGCGTCAGCGGGAAGTTCCACGGGGTGATCGCCGCGACCACGCCGACGGGCCGGCGGATGGTGAGCCCGAACTTCGCCGGGTCGTCGAGCGGGACGTAGTCGCCGCGGATCTTGTCCGCCAGGCCGGCGTAGTACTCGAGGTTCTCCTGGACGCGCGAGGCCTCGAGGATCGCGTGGGCGAGCGGTTTGCCCTGCTCCTGGCTGAGGAGCTTCGCGATCTCCGGGACCGCGGCCTTCATCTTCTCCGCGGCGGCGTGGAGGATCGCGGCGCGCTTGGTCGGCGGCATCGCCGCCCACGCCGGGAACGCTTTCGCCGCGGCTTCGACCGCCGCATCGACATCGGCGACGCTGCCGCGCGGCACGGAGTCGACGACCGCGCCCGTCGAGGGGTTCTTCACGTCCATCGTCTTGCCGCTCCGGGCATCGACGAGCTCGCCGTTGATGTACATCTTTGGCATCGGTAACCTCTCCCACGATCGGCGTGCGGGATCCCGCGCACGCGACTGACCAGTTGGTTAGATTGTGCCGCAAATCCCACGATGCCACGCGAGGAGGTCGTCATGTCCGTCGTACGGCTGGAAATACGCGACGCCGTCGGTCACATCGTGCTGGACCGGCCGCCGGCCAACTCCTACGACAAGGCCTTCCTCGACGACCTCTCGGCCGCGATCGACGAGGCCCGCTTCACCGCCGCGGTCAAGTCAATCGTCGTGCGCAGCGCCTCGGAGAAGTTCTTCTCTGCCGGGGCGGACGTGAAGATGTTCGCTGCGACCGACGCCGACTACCAGGCGGCGTTCGTGATCCACGCGAACGAGATCATGTCCAAGTTCGAGCGGACGGCGAAGGTCGTCGTCGCGGCCATCAACGGCCACTGTCTCGGCGGCGGCCTCGAGATCGCGCTCTGCTGCGACTTCCGCTTCGCGGCGGAGGGGACGTACAACATCGGGCTCCCCGAGGTGACCCTCGGCGTGCTTCCGGGCACCGGTGGGACGCAGCGCCTGCCGCGGCTCATCGGCCGGCAGAAGGCCCTCGACCTCATGCTGCGCGGCGCCGCCGTTCCGCCGGCGCAGGCCAAGGAGCTGGGCATCGTCGACGAGCTCTTCCCCGCTGCCGACCTGCTGGAGAAGACCCACGAGTACGCGGCGAAGATGGCCACCGGGCCGACGCTCGCGCTCGGCAAGATCAAGCTCGCGACCGTGCTCGGCGGTGGGATGCCGTTCCAGGACGGGATGCTCTACGAGCACGAGGCCGTCGGCCGGCTCTTCGCCTCCGACGACGCGCGCGAGGGCGTGACCGCGTTCAGCGAGAAGCGCAAGCCGACGTACAAGGGGACGTGACGACGCTCGTCTCCCGCCGGGAGACGATCGAGTCCTCCCCGCTGCTCCCGGGCACGCGGCCGATCGACCTCCATTACCGGGAGGGCGGCGGCGGCGAGCCGCTGGTGATCCTCCACGGCGGATGGGGTTACGGCTACTACCCGCACGACGATGCGATCGCGACGCTCGACCGCCGGTTCGTGATCCCGGATCGCACCGGCTACGGCGGGTCGCCGCACATCGAGCGGCTGCCGCCGCGGTTCCACGCCGCGGCGGCCGTCGAGACCGAGACGCTCCTCGATGCGCTGGGGATCGAGCGCTGCGTGCTCTGGGGCCACAGCGACGGTGCGGTCATCGCGACGCTCATGGCGCTGCGACACCCGGAGCGATATACCGGACTCATCGTCGAGGCGATCCATCTGGACCGCGAGAAGCCGCGGTCGCGCGACTTCTTCCTGCGGATGGCCCATGACCCCGATGCGTTCGGCGAGCGGGTCGCGCGCAAGCTCGCCGAAGATCTCGGCGACGACTACTGGCGCACGATCATCCGGGCCGACGGGCAGGCCTGGCTGGACATCGCGGCGACGCCGAACGAGGACCTCTACGACGACCGGCTGCACGAGCTGCGGGTGCCGATGCTCGTCATCCACGGCACTGACGACCCGCGGACCGAGCCCGGCGAGCTGGACCGCATCCGCCGCGACGTGCCGGCCGCGCGGATCGAGATGATCGAAGGTGGCGGGCACAGCCCGCACAGCACGCGCGGGACGGCCGCCGAGGTGACCGCGATCGTGGCCGAGTTCCTATCGGGCCTGCGTATCATTCGCGCCTGACTCGCGACGCGGATGGCGAGGAGGCCCTCGATGACGCGGATCCGGGCGGTCACGATCGCGGTGCTCGCGCTGGTCTCGGCCTGTGGCGGCTCGGCCACGCCGGCGCCTGCCGCGACCTCCGGCGGGCCGGTCGCGGCGACAGCGACCGCGACGGCGCAGCCGTCGCGGGCCAAGATCGTTGTCTCGTACTCGAACGTCCTCGCCGACTTCTTCCCGGCGTACGTCGCGAAGGAGCAGGGCATCTTCGACCAGAACCTCCTCGACGTCGACCTACAGCTCATCGCGAGCACGACCGGCCTGCCCGCTCTGCTGGCCGGGCAGACCCAGATCGCCCACATCGGCGGATCGGAGGCGCTCACGACCACCGCCGGTGGCGGTGACGTCGTCGTCGTCGCGAACACCGGACCGGTCTGGCCGTACCAGCTCTACGCCGCGGCGGACATCAAGACGGCCGCGGACCTCAAGGGCAAGAAGGTCGCGATCGCCGGCGTCGGCGGCACGTTCGACATCGGCATCCGCACGATGCTGCCGAAGCTCGGCCTGGTGCCCGACACCGACGTGACGATCTTCTCGACCGGCTCGACGGCGAACGCCACCGCGGCGCTCCTGAGCGGCGGCGTGTCCGCGACGCTGTCGTCGCCGCCCGACACCCTGAAGCTCGAAGCGGCCGGCTTCCACTCGGTGGCGAAGATGGCGGACCTCAACCTCTCGACCGCCGCGACGACCATCGTCGTCACACGCAAGTACCTCAACGAGAACCGGGCGGTCGTCCAGCGCTACGTCGACTCCATCGTCCAGGGCATCGCGAAGGCCCGCGCGGACAAGCCCGCGACCATCGCGGCCCTCAAAAAGTACCTGAAGTCCGAGGACGACAAGGGCATGCAGGCCGCCTACGACTGGTACGTCGGCACCGTCCTGAAGACCCGCCGACGCCGACGGCGGCGCAGCTCGTCTCGATCCAGGACGTCGTCAGCAAGTTCAACGAGAAGGTGAAGACCGTCGACCCGGCCAAGATCGTCGACGATTCCCTCGTCAAAAGCGCGCTCGACCGGGGTCTCTTGAGGTAGGTCCCGCCGGCCCATCGCCAGGGCGCCGGTCCCAGTGGTATAACCATTTGCCAATTGACCCCGCCGGACCGCCGACGGGGTGGAGCTGGATCCCGGCCGGGCACCGGCCGGGTGGGAGAGTGGGATGGCCGTCGCCGAGCGCCCGACCCGGACCTTCCGCGACCTGCGCGACTGGCTGAAGCGCATCGACGAGCTCGGTGAGCTTCGGGTCGTGCGAGGCGCTCGCTCAGAGGACGAGATCGGCATGGCGACCGAGCTCGCCGGCCGCGTGCACGGCACGCCGGCGCTCCTCTTCGACGAGATCCCCGGCTACAAGAAGGGCTTCCGGGTCCTTTCGAACTCGCTCGGCTGGTTCCCGCGTCTCGCCCTGACGCTGGGCCTCGATCCGAAGGAGTCGCCCGAGAACCTCGTGAAGGCGTGGCAGAAGCGCGTCTCCGACGGCATCAAGCCGATCCCCTCGATCGAGGTGAAGGACGGCCCGATCTTCGAGAACGTGAAGCGCGGCGCGGACGTCGACATGACGATCTTCCCGGCGCCGAAGTGGCACGAGGACGACGGTGGTCGTTACATCGGCACCGGCAGCTTCGACATCACGCGGGACAAGGACAACGGCTGGGTCAACCTCGGCTGCTACCGCGTGATGGTCCACGGCAAGGACAAGCTGGGCTTCTACATCTCCCCCGGCAAGCACGGCCGGATGCACCGCGACGCGTGGATCGCGAGCGGGGAGAAGATGCCGATCGCGTTCGTCGCAGGCGGCGACCCGCTGCTGTTCCTCGCCGCCGCGACCGAGGTCCAGTTCGGCCTCACCGAGTACGACTGGGCCGGCGGCGTTCGCGGCGAGCCGTTCCGGGTCGTGAAGGGTCCGGTCACCGGCCTCCCGCTGCCCGCGGACGCCGAGATCGTCATCGAGGGCTGGGTCGACCCGAAGGAGCGGATCGTCGAAGGTCCGTTCGGCGAGTGGACCGGTTACTACGCGAGCGACGCGCGCCCCGAGCCGTTCATGCAGGTCGAAGCGGTCTACCACCGCAACGATCCGATCATCCTCGGGTCGCCGCCGAACCAGCCGCCGGACGAGCAGTCGTTCTACCGCGCCTTCCTGCGCTCGGCGCAGCTCCGCCAGCAGCTCGAGGCGGCCGGCCTCCCCGGCCTCAAGGGCGTGTGGTGCCACGAGGTCGGCGGCTCGCGCCTGTTCAACGCGATCTCGATCGAGCAGCGCTACGCGGGCCACGCGCGCCAGGCCGGTCACCTCGCGGCGACCGTGCACGCGGGCGCGTACCTCGGCCGCTACGTGATCGTCGTCGACGAGGACATCGACGTCATGGACCTCAACGACGTCATCTGGGCGATGGCCTCGCGGTCGGATCCGGTCGATTCCATCGACATCATCAAGCGCGCGTGGAGCGGACCGCTCGACCCGCGCATCCCGCGCGACCGCAAGGGTCACAGCTCGCGGGCGATCATCGACGCGACCCGGCCGTTCGAGTGGAAGGCCGACTTCCCGCCGGTGAACACGCCGAGCCCGGAGACCAAACGCAAAGCGAAGGAGAAGTTCGGGTACCTGCTCCGGAATGAGCCGCATCCGTCCGACGGGAAGCTGAGCTAGCGCGGTGCTCGACCGCTCGGCGAAGCTGGCGGCGAAGGGCGTCGTCATCGAGTACTGGCTCAACCGCTCGCGCTCGATCTTCACCGCGGTCCAGGGCGTCGACCTCACGGTGCGGCCGGGCGAGTTCCTGGCCATCGTCGGCCCGTCGGGCTGCGGCAAGACGACGTTCCTCAACGCGGTCGACGGGCTGCAGCCGATCAGCGCCGGCAGCCTGACGCTCGACGGCCGCGAGATCACCGCGCCAGGCCCGGACCGCGCGATGGTCTTCCAGCAGCCCGGACTCCTGCCGTGGCGCACGGTCCTCGGCAACGTGCTGTTCGGTGTCGAAGCGCAGCGGCGGATGGACCACGATGCCGTCGCCCGGGCCCGGCAGCAGATCGAGCTCGTCGGCCTCGCCGGGTTCGAGGACGCCTACCCCCTTGAATTGAGCGGAGGGATGCAGCAGCGCGTGAATCTCGCGCGCGCGCTCCTGACCGATCCGCAGATGCTCCTCCTCGATGAGCCGTTCGCGGCCCTCGACGCGCAGACCCGCGAGACGATGCAGCTCGAGCTGCTGAAGATCTGGTCGAAGACGAAGAAGACCGCGCTCTTCATCACCCACGACATCAAGGAGGCGATCTACCTCTCCGACCGGGTGATCGTGTTCACGCGGCGGCCGGGCCGGGTGAAGGACGTCGTCGAGATCGACCTGCCCCGGCCGCGCGACCTCCGCGTGAAGCGCGACCCGGCGTTCCTTGTCTACGAGGACCGCATCTGGGAGAGCATCCAGGAGGAGCTCGCGGTCCCGCCGGAGCGGCTCGTCGCCGGGATGCCCGCCGCATGACCGTGAAAGAGGCCGACCGCGTCCTGCCGGTGACGAGGAGCGAGACCGATCCGACGCAAGAGCGACGGTCGGTCGTCCGCCCGAGCCGCATGAAGCAGTACGAGCCGGTGGTCATCGGCACGATCTCCGTGATCCTCGTCCTGACGGTCTGGCAGCTGGTGGCGAACGCGCGGGTCATGCCGGTCCTCTTCCTTCCCGGTCCGGCGGACGTCGCGCAGGCCTTCGTGAAGCTGTTCCAGACCGACGAGATCTGGCTCGACATCGCCACCAGCGGCCAGGAGATGGCCATCGGCTACGGGATGGCGATCCTCGTCGGGCTCCTCATCGGGCTCGGGATGGGCTGGTACACGCGCTTCCAGTACGCGATGGACCCGTTCGTGAACTTCTTCTACAGCACGCCACGCATCGTGCTCATTCCGCTGTTCATCATCTGGTTCGGCATCGACATGCCGTCCAAGATCGCCGTCATCTTCCTCGGTGCACTGTTCCCGATCATCATCAACACGATGGCGGGCGTCCGGAATACCGAGAATGCCCTGCTCCGCGTCGCCCGCTCGTTCGGCGCATCCGACGCCCTCATCTTCCGGCGGGTCGTGCTGCCGGGCTCGGTGCCGTTCATCCTCACGGGCTTCCGGCTCGGGATCGGCCACGCGCTGACCGGCGTCGTCGTCGCCGAGCTCATTGCCGCGCGGCACGGCGTCGGCCAGCTCATCGCGATCGCCGGCCAGACGTTCCAGACGCCGAAGATGCTCGCCGGCGTGATCCTCATCGCCGGCACGGGCATGCTCCTCACGACGATCCTGCAGCGATTGGAGAACCGATTCCAGGCCTGGCGGCCCCAGATCCGGCGATAGAAGGTGGCGCGGTGGTGAGAATGGATGGGAGAGTGGCGATGAAGCGGAGTCTCGTGGTCGTGACCGCGATCCTCGCGATCCTCGCGACAGCCTGCGGCGGCGGGGGTGGAGGCGGCGGCACTGCCGCGACGACCGCACCGGCCGCGGCAACGAGCGCACCCGCGGCCGCGGCGAAGCTGGCCTGCTGCAAGAAGGTGGTGTCGGCGTACAGCAATATCAGCGCCGACGACTGGATCCCGTGGTACGCGCTCGAGAAGGGCATCTTCAAGGACAACGGCCTCGAGGTCGATCTCCAGTCGATCAACGGTGGCGCGCAGACGAGCGCCGCGCTCCTGGCGAACCAGATCCAGATCGGCCAGTTCGGCGGGGCCGAGGCGCTGAGCGCGAACGCCGGCGGCGCCGACCTCGTGGTCGTCGCGAACCTCGCCCCGGTCTACCCGTACAAGCTCTACGCCCAGAAGGGCATCACCAGCATCGCCGGCCTCAAGGGGAAGAAGGTCGGCGTGTCGAACGCCGGCGGCTCGAGCGACATCGCGACCCGCGCGGCGCTGAAGGCGGCCGGGCTCGATCCCGACAAGGACGTGACCATCGTCGCGGTCGGCTCCCACGCCAATCGCACCGCCGCCCTCCTCGCCGGCTCCATCGATGCCGGCGTCGACGACCCGCCGGAGGACCTCGAGCTCGTGAAGGCCGGCTTGACGGCGATCGTCGATCTCGCCGGCCAGAAGCTTCCGGCCGCGAACACGGGCGTCATCATGCAGCGCACCTACCTCAACGCGAACAAGGACGTCGTCCAGGCGTACATCGACTCGCTCACGATCGCGCGCGCGAAGATGAAGGCCGACAAGCAGGGATCGATGGACATCCTGGCGAAGTACTTCAAGATCACGGACACGACGGCCCTGTCGGCCGCGTACGACTTCTTCATGAACGAGGTCACGTCCGCCTACCTGTTCCCCGACACGACGCAGTTCAAGGACGCGGTCGAGATCCTCGGCAAAGGCAACCCGAACATCGCGAAGGTCGACATCAGCAAGATGATCGATCGGACGTACATGCAGAGCGCCCAGGACCGGAAGCTCGGCGGCTAGCCGGCACAGCAGAAGGAGGCGGGTCAGTGGCGCAGTTCACCGACCGGATCGAGCCGGGCGACTTCGGCAAGATGCCGGAGGAGTACCGCGAGCTGCTGACCCGCCTTCTCACCATCCAGGCCGACTGCGAGATCGGCGGCCCGCACATCTACGTGGACCATTGGACCCTCCGCGCGCCCACGGTCGACGACCAGTGGCGCGTCGCGCGGATCGCATCCGAGGAGATCGACCACTGCCGCAAGTTCCTCCGGATGCTCGGGATGGTCGGACTCGACCGGTCCGACATCCTCTATCGGCCGCGCTCGCAGCGCGAAGTCGATGCGTTCAAGGTCGACATGCCCGAGTGGGGCGACTTCGCCGCATTCGGCTTCCTCATCGACAAGGTCGGCGAGTATCAGCTCGACGAGATGGTCGGCTCGTCGTTCCTTCCGACCGACGACGTGCTGCCGACGATCCTCCGCGAGGAGAAGGGCCACGTCGCGTACGGCGAGCAGGAGCTCCAGAAGATGATGGAGACGGCCGAAGGCACGGAGGCCGCCCAGCGAGCGATCGACAAGTGGTACGTGACCGGCCTCGACATGTTCGGTCGCTCCGAGTCCGCGCGCGATGAGCGCTACATCGAGTGGGGCCTGAAGAAGCGGACGAACGGCCAGATGCGCAGGGACTACATCGCCGAGATGGACCCGAAGATCTCGGCGCTCGGGCTCGTCATCCCGGACAAGCTCGCCGGGCGCAAGTACCTCTAGCCGCGTTCAACCTCGCCAGCGCCCTCGCCGACGCCGCGTGCGCGGATGGCCACGCCTCCCGCGCCGCCCTGCGCTACCGCGGTGACACGCTTACCTACGGCGACGTCGCCGCGCTGCAGGACGGCATGGTCCGCTCGCTGCGCGAGCGCGGCGTGGCCCGCGGCGATCGGGTGGCGATCGTGCTGCGCGATTCGCCGGCGTTCGTCGCGGCGTTCCTCGGCGCGGCGAAGCTGGGTGCCATCCCGGTGCCGCTCTCGACGGTCGCGCGGCCCGAGGAGCTCGAGTTCATGGTCCGCGACAGCGGCGCGAAGATGAGCATCGGCGAGGCCGATGCGCCGGTCGCGCCCGGCGGCCCGGTCGAGGCGGCGCCGACCCGGGGCGACGACCTGTGCTTCTGGCAATACTCGAGCGGGACGACCGGCAGGCCGAAGGCGGTCATGCACCTGCACGAGCGCGCGGCGTTCCCGGCGCGGGCGTACGGGCGGCACGTGCTGGCGATCGGTCCCGCCGACCGCGTGTACAGCACGGCGAAGCTCTTCTTCTCGTACGGCCTCGGCAACTCGTTGCTCATCCCGCTCGCGACGGGCGCATCGGTCGTGCTCGACCCCGAGCGGTTCGCGGCGGAGCGCGCCTGGCGGGTCATCGCGGACGAGCGTCCGACGATCCTCTTCACCGTTCCGACGGCCTATGCCGCGCTGCTCGCGGCCGCGGAAGGGGGCGCACGCGCCGATGTGTCCTCGCTGCGCCTCTGCGTTTCGGCCGGCGAGGCGTTGCCTCCGCCGATCGCCGAGCGGTGGCAGCGGCGCTTCGGGCGCCCGATCCTCGACGGCATCGGCTCGACCGAGATCGGGCACATCGCGATCTCGAATACGGTGGACGACGTGATGCCGGGCTCGTCGGGCCGCGTCGTACCCGGCTACGAGGCGCGCGTGGTCGGAGCCGACGGGGAAGATGCCGACGAAGGGACGCTGTGGGTGCGGGGCGGCTCGACCGCGGTCGGCTACCACGATCGGCCCGAACGCACGGCCGCGACCTTCCGCGACGGCTGGGTCGTGACCGGCGATCGGTACCGCGTCCGCGACGGACGTTACTTTCACCTGGGAAGGGACGACGACATGCTGCGCGTCGGCGCGCAGTGGGTCTCGCCGCTGGAGGTGGAGTCGGTGCTGCTCTCGCATCCCGCTGTCGCCGAGGCCGCGGTGGTCGGCCGCGCCGACGCGGATGGTCTCGTCCGGGTCTGCGCGTACGTCGTGCTGCGGGGCGGTGACGCGGCAGGCCTCGCCGAGCTCTGCGCCGAGCGCCTGCCCCGGCACAAGCAGCCGCGCTGGATCGAGCCGGTGAGCGAGCTGCCGAAGACGGCGACGGGCAAGATCCAGCGCTTCCGGCTGCGTTCGTGAGCGAACATCGCATCCGCTTCACCCTGAACGGCGCGACGCGCGAAGCGACCGTCCCGGCGGAGCGGCTCCTCGTCGACCTGCTGCGGGAGGACCTCGGCGCCACCGGCACGAAGGACGGGTGCTCCGTCGGCGTGTGTGGCCTCTGCACGGTCCAGGTGGACGGCGCGCCGATGTCGGCCTGCCTGCTGCTCGCGACCCAGATCGACGGCTCGGCCGTGCGGACGGTCGAGGGACTCGCGGCCGGCGGCGTGCTTTCGCCGCTGCAGGAAGCCTTCATCGCCGAGGGCGGGTTCCAGTGCGGCATCTGCACCTCGGGACAGCTCATGTCGGCGGACGCGTTCCTGCGCGACCATCCGGCGCCCACCGAGGCGGAGGTCACGGACGCGATGCTGGGGAACCTCTGTCGCTGCACCGGCTACTACGGGATCGCGCGGGCGATCGCCGCCGCACAGCGCCGATGAGGCCGTTCGAGTACGTCGAGCCCGAGACGCTCGATGAGGCGCTGGCCCTGCTCGCCGAAGATGCCGAGGACACCCACGTCATGGCGGGCGGGACATCGCTGGTGATCCTCATGAAGCAGGACCTCGTGCGCCCGGACCGGGTCATCGGCCTCCGGCGCATCGCCCAGCTTCGCGCGATCGACGCGACCGGCGGCCTCAGGCTCGGCGCGCTCGCGACGCATGCCGGGATCGCGCGATCGGCCGCCGTCCGCAGCCACGCGCCCGCGCTCGCCGCGACGTTCGCGTCCGTCGCGACGGTGCGGATCCGCGAGCAGGCGACGCTCGGCGGCAACCTCGCCCACGCCGATCCGGCCCAGGACCCTCCGGTCACGCTGCTCGCGCTCGACGCGCGCGCGATCGCGATGTCGAAGGCCCGGGCTCGGACGATCCCGCTGGACGAGCTCTTCGTCGACGTGTTCGAGACGTCGCTGGAGCCGGACGAGCTGCTCCTCCGGATCGAGCTGCCGCCGCTCCCGGCGGGCGCGCGGGCCACATACAGGAAGTTCCTCCCGAACACGCTCGACGACTACGCGACGGTCTCCGTCGCGGCCGTCGTCGCGACCGACCCGGGCGGCGCGTGCACCCACGCGCGGATCGCCATCGGCGGCGCCGGCCCGATCCCGTTCCGCGCGAAGGACGCCGAACGATCGCTGGTGGGCCGCCGTATCGACGGCGCCGCGATCGCCGAGGCCGCCTCGCTCGCGACCGCGGCCGCCGACCCGCTCGCCGACCTGCGTGGAAGCGCCGAGTACAAGCGCGCGATGGTCGGTGTGTGGACCGCGCGCGCGCTACGCGACGTCGCATGAAGCTCGAGCACACCGTCTCCATCGACGCGCCGCGGGCGCGGGTCTGGGCGATCCTCATGGACCTCCCGGTCGCGGCCGGCTGCGTGCCCGGGACGCGCGATCTCGCGGCGGACGGTGAGCGCGTGCGCGGCACGCTCGAGGTGCGCGTCGGTCCGGTGAAGCTCGCGCTGTCCGGAACCGTGACCGTCGAGTCGCGCGACGAGTCGGCCGGCACCGCTCGATTGCGCGCGGACGCGGAGGATCGCCGCCTCGGCGGCGCGGTGCGGGCACACGTCGACGTCGCGCTCACCGGTGACGCGCCGACCCAGCTCCGGGTGTCGAGCGACGTCACGATCCTCGGCCGGATCGGCGAGCTCGGCCAGCCGCTCATCGCCCGCCAGGCCGACAAAGTGCTCGCGGGCTTCGCCGATTGCCTGCGCCGGACGGTGGCGACATGAGCGCTCCGGCGCTCTTCGGCACGCCGGAACGGCGGCTCGACGGCGACGGCAAGACGAACGGCGCGACGAAGTACACCGCCGACATCGCGCTCCCCGGCGCGCTCGAGTCCGCGTTCGTGCGGAGCCCGTATCCGCACGCGCGGATCCGCTCGGTGGACGCGTCGCGCGCCCGCGCGCTACCCGGCGTCCGCGCCGTGATCACGGGAGCCGACGTGAATGGCGCGCGGCTCGGCAGGCGGCTGCAGGACTGGCCGGTCCTCTGTTGGGATCGGGTGCTGTTCGTCGGCGACCGCGTCGCGGCCGTCGCGGCGGACACACGGGCGATCGCGGACGAGGCCGTGCGGCTGATCGACGTCGACTACGAGGAGCTGCCGGCGATCCTCGACATGGAGGACGCGATCACGCCCGGCGCGCCGGCGCTGCATCCGGACAGCGCGAGCTATCGGTTCCTCGAGGGCCGCGGCCCGCGGCCGTCGGGACCGCACCCGAACCATCAGGGCTACGTCAGGGAATCGCACGGCGGCGACGTCGACGCCGCGTTCGCCGGTGCGGCCCGCGTCTTCGAGCACGAGTTCGCGACCCCGAGGATCCATCAGCTGGCCCTCGAGCCCCACGCGGCCGTCGTGTGGATCGAGGACGACCGGGTGCACGTGGTCTCGACGAACAAGGCGCCGTTCACGCTCCGCGATCAGATGGCCGCGGGCCTCGGGCTCACGCCGGAGCGCATCGTCGTCGACAACGGGCCGATCGGCGGCGACTTCGGGGGCAAGGGCCTTTCGACGGACGAATACGTCCTCTACTTCCTCGCGAAGGCCACCGGCCGGCCGGTGCGCGCGATCACGCGGATGGCCGATGAGCTGACCGCGATGAACCCGCGGCACGCCTCACGCATCCGTCTCCGCACCGGCGTCGACGCGGACGGGCGCATCGTCGCCCACGAGTCGCGCGCGATCTTCGACGGCGGGGCCTACGCCGCCGGGAAGCCGACGCCGCGCCTCATGGTCGAGGGCGGAGTGCAGACCCTCGAAGGCTATCGGGTGCCCGCGTCGCGGCACGAGGCCGCGGTCGTCTACACGAACCAGGTCCCCGGCGGACACATGCGCGCGCCGGGACAGCCGCAAAACGTCTTCGCGTCGGAGTCGCACCTCGACCTCATCGCGCGCGAGCTTGGCATCGCGCCGCTCGAGCTGCGGCGCCGGAACGCCGCGCGCACCGGCGATCCGATCACGAGCGGCGTGCCGTGGCACGGGCCGGACCTGCACGCGCTGCTCGACCGCGCCGCGGCGGAGATCGGCGCGGAGCGCAAGCGCGAGCCCGGACGTGGCGTCGGCTTCGCGCTCGGCGTCCGCCACGTGGGCACCGGGTCGGCCACGATCACGCTGCGCCTCGAGCGCGATGGGCGGATCGAGGCCACCACCGGCGTGGGGGAGCAGGGCGGCGGCCAGCACACCCTCATCCAGCGGATCGTCGCGGCGACGCTCGGGATCGATCCGTCGGTCATTCGCGTGCGCCGCCTCTCGACCGACGGTCCGAAGGATCCCGGCATCGGCGGAAGCCGGGTGACCCCGGTCCACGGCGGCGCGGCGCTCGCGGCCGCGCAGGCGCTCCAGGCGAAGCTCGGCGGCACGAGCGTCGCCGAGGCCGCGAGGTCGCTCGGCCCGGGCGAGACGATCGAGGCATCCGCGAAGTTCGACGCGACGGCGGCCGACCACGGCGCCTGCGCCATCGCGATCGAGGCCTCCGTCGACGCCGAGACCGGGACGGTCCGGCTGCTCGCGGCAGTGGCCGTGGTCGACGTCGGCCAGGTCATCAATCCGGTCCTGCTGCGGGGCCAGCTGGAGGGCGGCTTCGTCTACGGCCTCGGGATGGCCCTCACCGAGGATCTGGCCCTCGAGGACGGGCGCGTGCGCGCGGCGAACCTGGGCGACTACAAGCTGCCGACCATCGCCGACGTGCCGCCGCTCCGGATCGTCCACCTGAGCGACCACCATGGCGTCGGCCCGTACGGCTCGCGCTCCGCGGGCGAGCTCCTGAACCCCGGAGTGCCCGCGGCCGTCGCGAACGCCGTGCACGATGCGAGCGGGGCGCGCGTCCAGACCCTCCCGATCACCGCCGAGAGGGTCTGGCGCGCCCTTAGGCGGGCAAAGCCCGCCGGATAACCCTGCTCGCGACTGGCGCTACGCGCTCAGGGGCCCCTGCCCCTGCTCGCGGGGGCCCCTGTCATCCCCCGACCTTTCTCTCCTGCGCGTTCTTCACGAACGAGTTGTCGATGATCTTGGTCACGTCGAGGTCCTTCACCGTCGGGGTCGTCTTGGCGAGCTCGTCGCGGCTATAGGTCCACTCCTTCGGCGCGACCGTCGGGTACACCGGGAAGATCTGCGTCACGTAGTAGTCGTAGGTCTGGGACAGCGCATCCTGGTCCGAGACCTTGAGGAGCTTCTCCATGACCGGCAGCGTCCCGGCCTTGTCCTTTTTCATCGCGACGATGGCCTGGATGAGCGAGTCGACGTACTTCTGCATCACGCCGGGGTTCGCGGTCGCGAATTTCTTGGTGACGATGGTGCAGTTCTCGACCGCCGGCACATTCTGCGCGGCCAGGTCGGCCACGACCTTGTAGCCGGCCTTGAACAGCGCGGCCGTGTCCGGCGGGTGGCCCGGGCCCGCGTACACCTGCTTTGCGAGCATCGCGGATGTCAGGTTCGCGGTGGAGCCCGTCGCGAGGATGGTCACGTCGGTCAGCTTGAGCCCCAGCTTGTCGATCATCTGGTTCGCGGCGATCTCGGACGAGCCGCCCTTCGATGCGATCCCGATGGTCTTGCCCTTGAGGTCGTTCGGGCCGGTGTAGCTGGAGGGCGCCATCATCACCCACGGCGAGACGGGCACGAAGAGCGCGACCGCTTCGACGTCCCCTCCGCCGACGAACGCGTTCATCAGCTCGGTCCCGCCGAGCTGCGCGATCTCGACGGAGCCCCCGAGCAGCGCGGCCATGGACTTGCCGCCGCCGTCGATGAGCTGGAGATCCACGTCGAGGCCGTTCTGTAGGAAGATCCCCTTCTCCTTCGCGTAGAACGGCGCGAGGTTCGCCGGGGTCACGTTGCCGTACGCGGCGCGGAGCTTGACGATCGTCGGTGCCGGGGTCGGGGTGCTCGCCGCGGCCGACGGGCTCGTGACCGCGGCCGGCGCCCCCGTGCCGCCGCACGCGACGACGAGGGCCATGGCGATCGTGATCGCGAAGCTGCGACGTGCCTGCGTGGACCTCACCTGCCACCTCCCACGTCCCGCCCCGCGGACACGCCCGCGAGCGAGACGCGGGAATTATCAGACCATTTGACCATTGCTGCTAGCCTCGCCCGCATGCCTGAAAACACTGGCGATCGGTATGAGATCGCCCGCGTCGCGCTGTCGCGGATCCCGCATGGCGTGGCGATCATCGGCGCCGCCGACGGGGCTGAACGGTCCTGCGCGACCGGCACCGCGATGTATGTCTCGTTCGTCCCCCCGATGGTCGCGATCGCCGAGCATCCCGGAAGCCGGACCTGCAAGCTCATTCAGCGGAGCGGCGCGTTCAGCGTGTCGTTCCTCCACAGCTCGCAGCAGGACATCGCCGAGCGGGCCGGCAAGTCCGCCGACGGCCCGGACAAGTTCGCCACGCTGAAGATCCGGCCGCTCGATGCGCCGCCCGACGCCGGCGGCGCGCCCGCGGTCGCCGGGTCGATGGCCGTGCTCTGGTGCGTCGTTCGTGATTCGCGCGAGAGCGGCGACCACATTCTCTTCACCGGCGAGGTGCGCGCGCATCGGGTCGATCCGGCGAAGGTCGACGCGCTGCTGCGCTTCCGCCGACGGTACGCGCACATCGGCCACGTCACGAGCGAGGAAGCGCCGGAGGGCTATCCCACGTGAGCGAGCTGAAGGCTCCCGTGACGACCCTTCCGCGGGAGGCCGAGAACCGGGCGCTCGTCGCGCTCGCGTGCCGGGTCATGGCGGTCGCCGGCCTGTTCGACATGCACGGCCACATCAGCCTGCGGGATGGGGACGTCGCGTACATCAACGGCCGCCGGACGTCGCGGATCGCGGTCGGCCCGGATGAGGTCGCCATCGTGCGGGTGGCCGACGGGTCCGTCGTCGCCGGCGAGCCGCCCGCGGAGACGCCCCTGCACCTCGGCTGCTATCGCGCCCGGCCGGAGATCCGCAGCGCGTCGCACTTCCATCCGCTCGCGGCGACGGCGTTCGCGACGGTGGGGAAGCCGCTCATCACCGCGTTCAACGCCGGCGCGCCGTTCGGGAACGTGGTGCCGGTGCACGACGATCCCGACCTCGTCCGCACCGATCAGCAGGGGACCGCGATGGCGCGCGACCTCGGCGCGCATCGCGCCGTGCTGCTCCGCGGTCACGGTGTCGCCGTCGTCGCCGACGACGTGCCGAGCTGCGTGACCCTGTCGCTGTACCTCGAGGAGAACGCGAAGCGCCTGGCGTATGCGATGACCATCGGCGATCCGAAGCCATACACCGAGGACGAGATCAGGCGGGTCGCGGTGAGCCTGTGGCAGCCGTTCGTGATCGAGAAGACGTGGATCGACGCGCAGGAGCGCGCGCGGCGCGCCGGCGCGCTGGATGACCTCTAGCTCGAGGTCACTGGTCCAGCGGGTTGACGATCCGCCCGTCGCGCTTCACTTCCCAGTGGACGTGCGGGCCGGTCGTGAGCCCGGTCATGCCGACCAACGCGACGGGCTGGCCGCGGGCGACGTGGTCGCCGATGTTCACGAGCGACAGGGACGTGTGGTAGTCGCAGCTCTCGAGCCCGCCCGCATGCATGACGCACACCCGGAAGCCGCCGACCGGGACCCAGCCGACCGCGTCGACGACGCCGTCGTCGGAGGCGACGAGGAGCGAGCCCACCGGGGCCGCGACGTCGATGCCGGTGTGACTGCCCTGCAGGAACTGGGTGAAGGCACCGGCGGTCGGCCGCACGAACCGGTTCGCATCGGTGGCGATCGTCTGCGCTCGCGAGCGCGACACGGGGTCGGACCGGAAGTCGACGCCGTCGCCGATGAGCACGCCGCAGCGATAGAGCTCGAGGACGCTCGAATAGAGGCCGGTCCGGCTGACGCCGGCGAACCAGCGGCCGTCGGGACTGAAGGCGCGCGCCCCGAGGAGATTCGGGATCGTCGCGATCGCGTCGTCGTCGCCGTTCCAGATGGCGAACCGGTCGAAGGCGTTGCCGCCCGGGACGGTCGCGGACATCGTGCCGACGTAGAGGCGGCCGTCACCGGTCCAGCCATGGACCGGGCCGCGGAAGCTCGCGAGCGCTGCGTTCTGGACGGTCCCATCGGCCGCGCGGAGCGAGACCGCCGTCGCCGAGCGGAGCAGCAGCGTCGCGCCGGTCGGCGACCACTGGGTGAACGTCGTGTTGCCGTCGCCGATCGGCGCCATCGCGCCGGTGGCGGTCAGTCCGACGGAGCGGCGGCTCGTGCCGTCATACGAATAGCGCGTGATCGTGAACTGCGTCCCATCCGCGCTGAAGTAGGCGTCGTCGTAGGGGTAGCGCGGCGCCTGATCCTCGCCGACGTGGGCGAGGGTCCAGTCCACGCCCGAGTCCCAGACCCGGATCTCGTCGTGGAACCAGTAGAGGAGCGCGTCGCCGTTCCAGCCGAAGCCGGGCTGCGAGGCGTCGATCTTCGCGACGATCTCGCCGCGGTGGAGAATGTGGATCGTGCCGTCGTCGTTCCAATACCCAAGGTAGGCTCCGCTGGCGGACCACGAGGGCCGGTTGCCGTGGCCCCGGTCACGCAAGGTGCCGGTCTCGACGTCGAAGAACGCGAGGCGCTGGTCCTCCTCGTAGCCGGTGATGCTCGCCCGCGACGGGATGTTGACCGTGTGCACGAGCGCGATCGTCGACGAGTCCGGCGACCAGGCGGTCGCGGTCACGTTCTCGACCGCCGGGATCGACGCGCGGTCGGTGCAGCTCAGTGGATCGGCGAGCGCGCTGCGCGACCTCGGTCGGTCGTCCGGCACGGAGACGAGAGAGGTCTCGATCGTCTGGGGCACTGGCGCCCAGGCGATGAGCGCGATCGCGGCGAGGCTCACGAGGACTTCGCATCCGCGGAGGAACAGTGAGCGCACGTGATGCGGAACGCCGGCATCCCGCTATCACTGCGGGCCGAATGGATCGTCGCGGTGTCAATGGAGGCCGGCGCCACAACTTGTTGCATTCGCCGCCAGCCTTGGGTGTCGGGCGAGCGAGCGTAGGCTTCCCGAGATGAACGCACCCGAGGTCCGCTACGCGAAGAGCGGCGACGTCAGCATCGCCTACGGCGTCGTCGGCAACGGCCCGGTCGACCTCGTCTTCATCGGCGGCTGGCCTCTCGGGCTGCTCGACCGGGCCTGGGACGGCCCCGCGGCCGAGTTCTTCGCCCGCTACGCCCGTTCCTGCCGGCTCATCCTCTTCGACAAGCGCGGCACGGGCATGTCCGACCGGATCGGCATCGCGGACCTCGAGACGCGCATGGACGATGTGCGCGCGGTGATGGACGCGGCCGGCTCGCCGCGCGCGGCGATCATGGGCGTCTCCGAGGGCGGACCGATGACCCTGCTCTTCGCGGCGACCTACCCGGAGCGCACGGCCGCCGCGATCCTGCTCGGGACCGGGCCATCCTTCCACCGCAACAGCGAGTTTCCGGAGCTGCGAACGCGCGAGGAGGCGCTGGCCGGCATCGACCGCAACGAGCGCGAGGGCCGCTGGGGCACCCAGGCCTACGCGGACGAGCGACTGCGGGTCTTCGCCCCCGGCCTGATCCCGCACAGCGACGAGCTGAAACGGTGGTTCGCGCTCTGGATGCGGTCGAGCGCGAGCCCCGGTGCCGCCGCGAACCTGTTCCGGATGAACGTCGAAATGGACGTCCGGCACGTGCTGCCGACGATCCGCGTCCCGACCCTCGTGCTGCACCGCCGGGACGAGCTGACGTTCAGCCTGCACGGCGCGCGCTACATGGCGGACCGCATCCCGAACGCGGAGCTCGTGGAGCTCGAGGGCGCGGACCACGCGTTCTTCGTAGATCCCGAGCAGACCGGGCGCGAGGTCGAGCGCTTCATCGCCGGGATCCGGGAGCGCGGGGAGTGGGACGTCCCCGAGCCCGAGCGGGTGCTCGCGACGGTCCTGTTCACCGACATCGTGAACGGGACCGTGAAGGCGAGCGAGCTGGGCGATCGCGGCTGGCGGCAGCTCGTCGAGGCGCACCACGCCGCCGTGCGCCGGCAGCTCGCGCGGTACCGCGGACGCGAGGTCGACACCGCGGGCGACGGCTTCTATGCGACGTTCGACGGCCCGGCGCGCGCCGTTCGCTGCGCGACCGCGATCCGCGACGCGCTGCGCCCGCTCGGGCTCGAGATCCGCGCCGGGCTGCATGCCGGCGAATGCGAGATCATCGCGGGGAAGACCGGCGGGATCGCGACGATCATCGGCGCCCGCGTGCGCGAGCAGGCCGCGCCGGGGGAGGTCCTCGTCTCGAGCACCGTGAAGGACCTCGTCGCGGGCTCCGGCCTGCGGTTCGCCGAGCGCGCCCGCACCGAGCTCAAGGGCGTGCCCGGCGAGTGGTCGCTGTTCTCCGTCGAGCCGGAGCTCGCGCCCGCCGGCTAGCGGAAGCGGGTGAGCTCGCGCTTGCGGACGATCGTGTCGATGAGCGCGGGCCGGCCCTCCTTCTTGATCGCGTCGATCGCGCGCTTCAGCGCCGGGCCGATGTCCGCGGGCTGCACGATCGGGCCCTCGCTGTACCAGCCGAACGATTTCGCGAGCATCGCGAAGTCGGGGGCCGGGTCCGAGAGGTCCATCCCGATGTACGCCTTCTCCTTGTCGGTCCCGCGCTTGTCGGCGACGCGGAGCTGATGCTCCCAGTCGTTGTAGTACGCGCGGTTGTTGTACATGACGAGCAGCATCGGCAGCTTCAGGTTCGCCGCCGTCCAGAGCGCGCCGGGGTCGAACAGCAGGTCGCCGTCCGGCTGGATGCCCACGACGAGCTTGCCGTCACCGCGGTGCGCGAGCGCGACGCCGATCGACATGCCGATCTGCGTCGCCGTGCCCAGGCTGCGGCCCGGCCAGCGGACCGGCGAGTCGATGTCCCAGAGCTTCCAGGCCCAGTCCTCGAGGTCGGCGCCGGTGAAGACCCAGTCCTCGCCCTTGATCGCGTCCCAGACCTCGCTCGCCAGCCGCGCAGGCCAGATCGGCGAGTCGTCCCAGTGCTCGCGGCTCTTCTTCTGCACGTCCGCGCGGAGCCTCTCGTTCTCCTTCTCGGCCCTCGCCCGGCGGCCGGGCCAGGTCGCGCTCGCGTCGGCCTGGACCAGCTCGCGGAGGGCCGGCAGCGCGAGCGCGCTGTCGGCGACGATGGAGAGATCGACCGGCTGGAACGCGCCGAGGTCCTCCGACCACTTGCTCGAGCGCAGCTCCATGAGGCCGAGATCGATGATCGTGCAGCCCTCGGGGATGCGGCGCTCCTTCTCGTGCGTCGACCGGTCGAGCCGGTTCAGCTGGCGCGAGAGGTCGCCGACGTCGACGGCGAGCACGAGGTCGGCGTCCTTCAGCGGCTCGTCCGATCCGGTGAAGTTCAGCGGGTGGCGGGTGGGCAGGTTGAGCCGGCCCTGGCCGTCGATGACCGGCGCGCCGAGCAGCTCGGCGAGGCGGCGCAGCTCGGAGAACGCGACGGGGTGGCGGCCGGCGAACTCCGCGATGATGACCGGCCGCTCCGCGTGCGCGATGAGGTGCGCCGCGTGCTCGAGCGCGCTCGGATCGGCCTGCACCGCCGTCGGGCGCGCGCCCGCGATCTCCGCGGCCACGCTCACCGGCTTCTCGAGCTCGTCCTCCTGCAGCCCGGCGTCGTAGCAGAGGTACACCGGGCCGGACGGCTCCTGGGTCGCGATGCGGAAGCCGCGGGCGAAGGACGAGCCGAAGTCCGCGATGCTCGCCGGCTGGTCGTCCCACTTCACGTAATCGCGGACGGCGTTGCCCTGGACGAGCGCGCTGTGGATCCAGTCGATGTACGGGCGCCGCTTGCTCCGGTCGAGCGGGCCCGTGGCCCCCAGCACCAGGACCGGCACGCGGTCGACGTGCGCGTAATAGATCGCCATCGCGCAATGGAGCAGGCCCACGACATCGTGGACGATCGCGGCCATCGGCTTGCCGGTCACCTTCGCGTAGCCGTGCGCGATCTGCACCGCGACCTCTTCGTGCGTGCAGGTCACGATCTCGGGCGAGTTGCCGCCGTAGTTGACGATCGAGTCGTGGAGCCCGCGATAGGTGGCGCCAGGATTCAGGGCGGCGTACTCGATACCGAACCCCTGCAGCAGGTCGACGATGACATCGGAGCCGTACTTCGCGGCCAAATCGCACCCTCCTCGAAATTCACGCCGGGAATCGTCTGATTGTTATACCTTTGCGCCTGGAAGCCTGTTGAAAGGTCTGGGAATGGGAATCGCCTTTACGCCGGTCCGCCAAGCGCGAGCCTCGGGCGAGATCGTGTCCCAGATCGAGCGCGCGATCTTCTCCGGCGAGCTGAAGATCGGTGATCGCCTCGAGTCCGAGCGCGAGCTTGCCGAGCGGTTCGGCGTCTCGCGGATCACCGTGCGCGACGCGCTGCGCGTGCTCGAGGCCCGCGGCCTCGTGTACGTGAAGGTGGGTGCGAGCGGTGGCGCGTTCGTGGCCGAGACGAACGTCGACCAGGTCGCCGAGTCGATCTCGACGATGATCCTGCTCCGCCGGATGACGCTCTCCGGGGTCGCGGAGGCCCGCACGGTCGTGGAGACCGCGACGTCCGAGCTCGCCGCCGAGCGCGCGGATGCCGCGGCCATCGAGCGCATCGCGCGCACCGTGGAGCAGGGCAAGTCCGTCGTCCGCGAGCAGGCGCCGCACACCGAGGCGAGCATGGACTTCCACGTCGCCGTCGCCGACGCGGCGCAGAACGAGCTGCTCGCCGGCACGGTCGCGGCCTACCGCGACCTGCTGATCCAGACGCTGCACGACATGCGCGACGTGCGCTCCGCGAAGGCGACGCAGCGGGCTCACGAGGAGATCCTCGACGCGATCCGCTCGCACGATCCGGAGGCGGCGCGGAGCCTCATGCTCGCGCATCTCCAGGACTTCGAGAAGCGGCTTCGGCGGTGGCTCGCGACGCAGGAGCAGTCGGACATCGTCGCCCGTGCGCGCCGCCGTCCGGCGCGCACCGGCTGAGCCCCCTGACGGCGACCCGCCGGCTCGTCGTCGCCCTCTCCGGCGCGTCGGGCGCGATCTACGGGATCCGGGCGCTCGAGGTGCTCCGGGCCGACCCGGCGGTCGAGATCCACGCGATCATCTCGAAGGGTGCGCGCGCCACGATCGAGTACGAGACCGATCGCGCGGTCGCCGACGTCCTGAAGCTCGCCCACGTCACGTACGAGGAGAACGATCTCGCGGCGGCGCTGGCCAGCGGCACGTTCCTCACCAGCGGGATGCTCGTCGCGCCGTGCAGCATCCGCACGATGAGCGCGATCGCCCACTCGCTGAATGACAACCTCATCGTCCGCGCGGCCGACGTCCACCTGAAGGAGCGCCGCCCGCTCGTGCTCATGGTCCGCGAGACCCCGCTCCATGCCGGTCATCTGAAGTCGATGCACGAGCTGGCGCTCTACGGCGCGACGATCCTGCCGCCGGTTCCCGGCTTCTACGTCCGTCCGAAGACGGTCGCCGAGATCGTCGACCACAGCGTCGGCAAGGCGCTCGACCAGCTCGGGGTCGCGCACCAGCTCTTCGAGCGCTGGAGCGGCGTCCCGAAGGGCTAGGCGAACCGCTTCCGCAGCCGGGGCAGGATGTGCTCGGCGTACAGATCCATGAATCGCAGCTGATCCGGGCCGGGCGCGTGGAACACGAGGTGGTCGAAGCCGTAGCCGACGTATTGCGCGATCTGCTCGACGTGCTCGTCGGGGTCGCTCGAGACGAGCCAGCGGCTCGCGATCTTCTCGATCGGCAGGGCCAATGCACGGCGTTCCATCTCGATCGGATCCTCGACGCCGTGCTTGTCCTCCGCGGGCAGCGCGAGCGCCGCCCAGTGGCGGGTGTCCTCGAGCGCGCGCTGCGGATCCGTATCGAACGAGACCTTGACCTCGATCATCTTCTCGATGGCGGCCACGTCGCGCCTGGCCTTCGCGGCGGCCTCGGCGAGGGCGGGGAGCAGGGTCTCGGTGTAGAGCCCGGCGCCCTTGCCGCTGGTGCAGATGAGGCCGTCGCCGACGCGCCCGGCGAGGCGGGCCGCCGACTCGCCCGACGCCGCGACGTAGAGCGGGATCGGATGGGGCGGCCGGTCGTACACCGTCGCGTTGCGCAGGTGGTAGTAGTCGCCGTCGAAGGTGATCCGTTCTTCGGTCCAGAGCCGCCGCATGATCTCGATCGCTTCCTTGAGCCGGCCGAAGCGCTCCTTGAAGTCGGGCCACTCGATGCCGAGCACCGGCACCTCGTTCAGCGACTCGCCGGTGCCGACGCCGAGCAGGACCCGGTCCGGGTAGAGCGACGAGAGCGTCGCCATCGCCTGCGCGACGATCGCGGGGTGGTAGCGGAAGGTCGGCGTGACGACGCTCGTGCCGATCGTCGCGCGCTTCGTGCGCTCGCCAAGTGCGGCGAGCCACGCGAACGAGAACGGCGCGTGCCCGTCGGTGTGCTTCCACGGCTGGAAGTGGTCGCTCACGACGATGCTGTCGAAGCCCTTCGCCTCGGCCGCGACGCCGAACTCGACCAGGGGCCGCGGCGCGAACTGCTCGGCGGAGGCCTTGTATCCGAGCTTGATCATGCCCGCACCGCCTGCTTGCCGAAGCCGTCCCGAAGCGCGAGCGCGCCGTCGTCGAGGATCGCCGTGCCGCGAAGGAACGTGTACACCGGCACGCCCTGGACCTGGTGGCCCGCGTACGGGGTCCACCCGCATTTGCTCAGCTGATCGGCGTCGGTGATCGTCTTGGTCTTCTTCGGGTCGACGAGCACGATGTCGGCATCGGCCCCGGCGCGGATCGCGCCCTTGCGGGGATAGAGACCGAAGAGCTTGGCCGGCCGGGTGGCGGTCGCGTCGGCGACGCGTTCGTAGCTGAGCTTGCCCGCGGCGACGTCGGTGAGCAGCAGCGAGAGGTAGTACTGCTCCGAGGGCGTCCCGGTGTGGGCCTTCCACCCATCGGTCCAGCCCGGCTCCTTCTCCTCACGGAGGTGCGGCGCGTGATCGGTGGCCATGATGTCGACCGTTCCGTCCCTGAAGCCCTCGTACACGGCCGCGGAGTGATGCGGCGCCACGTAATACGAGAGCGCGTACGAGCCGAGCCGCTCGATGTTGGCCCAGTCGTTGCCGAGCCAGAAGCACCACGGGTTCACCTCGGACGACACGCTGCGGCCGGCGGCCTTCGCCGCGCGCAGCATCTCGACGACGCGCTTGGTCTGGGTGTGCAGGAGGTGCAGCCGGACGCCCGTCGCCTCCTGGAGGCGGAGCAGCGTCCCGACGGCGCTGTCCCAGATCACACCGTCGTCGTGCGCGTAGGCCTTCGCGTACGCGCGGAAGTCGCGCTCGCCGCGCTCCCAGTACTCCTTCTCGATCGCGTCCATGAGCGCCTGGTCGTGCGGATGGATCATCAACGGGAGGCCCGTCGCCTTCACCGCCTTCATGCGCTCGTAGAGCTCGCCGTGCTCGTGCAGGCCGATCCCCGGCATGTGGGGGTACGAGCGGCCGGTGTCCACGACCATGAAGATCTTGAACGCGAGGATCCCGCGCTCGGCCAGCTTCGGGATCTCGGCGAGCTGCACGCCCGAGGCATTCACGTTCCAGTCGAACCCGGCGCGCTGCCGGTAGAGCTCCATCATCCCGTCGAGGTCCTTCGCCGTCGTCGGCGCGGGGCTCACGTTCGGCATCGCGACGGAGACCGTCACCCCGCCGGCGGCGCACTGGCGGCCCATGTGGGCGAGGTCCTCCTTGTGGGCGAAGCCGGGCTCGCGGTGGTGCGAGTGCATGTCGATCATGCCGGGCAGGGCGACGAGATCCTCGGCCGCGATCTCGCGCTTCGCCTTCGGCGCCGTGCCGGCGTCGTGGACCGCTTCGATCGTCTCGCCGGCGATGGAGATGTCCGCGCGGCGCACGCCGTCCTCGAAGACCACGGTCGCGCCGCGGATCACGGTGTCGCTCGTCATGCGTTGGGGCCTCCGATGTGGCGCACGCTTTCCTCCTGTGCCTTCGCCTCGCGGACCTCGATGTCGTCGTCCCGGAGGACGAGGGCCCGCAGCCACTCGACCATCATCGGGATGACCTCGCCCGCGTACTGCTTGTACGCGGCGTAATGCGTCGTGTTGCGCTGGAGCACGAGCCGCTTCGGCCGCCGCGCCGCCTCGTACAGGGCCTCGGCGTGATCGGTCGGCGTGACCGCGTCGTCGGCGACGCCGATCACCATGAGCCCGCGGACCCTTCCGGCGACGTCGAGCGGCCGGTACGCGAGGATGCCGTCCGCCGCGCTCAACGGGATCGCGGTCGGGATGCGCGAGTCGACGTCGGCCTTCACCGCGCTCGCGCGCCGCTCCGGCGTCTCGACCATGATCCCCTCGCGCGGGTGGACGACCGTGCCCGAACCCGTCGCCGCGCGCGCCCGCCGGTCGGCGTCGACGCTCGCGAGGAACGCGACCCATTCGTGCTCCTGGCGCATCCGGTGCAGCCAGTCGCGGCCGTCGGCCACCGGGACCTGGCTGATCGTCGCACGCACGTCCGGCTCGAAGCCGGCGACCAGCACGGCGTTGCCGCCGCCGGTGCCGCCGCTCCCGAAGACGGCCGCCCGCGCCGCGTCCATATCGTCGCGCGAGCGCATGTAGGCGATGGCGTTCCGCCAGTCCTCGAGCTGCCACTGCGGCGACAGCGTGCCGCGATCCCCTTCGCTCTCGCCGAACCCGCGGTAGTCGAAGATGAGGACGGCGAAGCCCGCCTTGGTGAAGGCCTCGTGGTACGGCCCGTAGAGCTTCGCGTCGGCGAGGCCGAGCCACCCGGGGCCCTGGACGATGAACGGCAGCTTGCCGGCGGCGTCGGCGTCGGGACGATGGAGGAAGCCCGAGAGGCGCACGCCCTCGCTGAAGAACCGGACCCGCTCGGTCCTCACAGCGACCCGTCCCGCTCGAGCACGTCGACGAGGTCCGCGCACGCTCGCGCGAGGTGCTGGGCGTGGACCCGCGCCGCGCGCTCGGCGTCCTTGGCCCGGATGCACTCGCGGAGCTCGGCGTGATCGTGGAGCGCCGCCGCGACGTTCTTCAGCACGTGGTAGCGCTGGACGTCGTCGCGCAGGCCGAGGATCAGGCGGTGGATGCGCGGCCGTCCGGCGTAGGCGTAGAGCTCGCTGTAGAAGGCGCGGCGCGCCCGCAGGCCCTCGGCCGGCTTGTCGACGCGCGCGTCCATCTGCTCGGACATGTCGATGAGCCGCTTCGTGTCCGCGGGCCCGAGCGCCGCGACGGCCCGGCGCATGAGGTCCGGCTCGAGCGCGATGCGGACCTCGTAGATCTCGAGCACATCGGCGCGGGTCAGGGACGCGACCTCGGCGCCGCGGCGCGGTCCGATCCGCACGAGGCCCTCGGCCTCGAGCCGCCGCAGGGCGTCGCGGAGCGGGATGCGACTGACCCGGAGCTGGTCCGCGAGCTGCTCCTGGAGCAGCCGCTCGCCGGGGCGGAGCTCGCCGGAGAGGATCGCGTCGCGCAGCGCGGTCGTCACGACCTCTTCGATGCTGCGGACGTCCGGCCGGTCGAGGCGGGCGACATCCGGAGCGCCCGCGTTGCTGTGCGGCATCGCGGTCCTCCCCGTTCCCCCTGACATCTCGTGCCGGCACGAACGGTATTCGGTATACAGAGCATGGTCAAATGCAGACAAGAGGGATCTTGTGATCGCGCGGCGTCCGTTCGTCGTCCTGCTGGTCGTCGCGTCGGCGATCACCACGACGAAGGGGACGGCTGAGATCGTCTATCCGCCGTACCTCGCCGGCCACGGCTACGCGCTGTCGCTCATCGGCCTGCTCACGTCGCTCTTCGCGGTCATGCAGCTCGTGTCGCGGCTGCCGGTCGGCGCCGCGTACCGGGCCGAGCGGGCGAAGCGGCAGTTCGCGATCGCGCTCGCCCTCTTCGGGATCTCGACCGCGGGTTTCGCGTTCGCCGGCGGACAGCTCGTGCCAATCCTCGCGCTCAGCCTGCTGCACGGGCTCGCGTTCGGCAGTGTGGGTACGCTCGGCCTTGCGCTCGCCATCGACATCACCGGAGGAAAGCGTGCCGGCGCCTCGATGGCCTGGTACACCGCCGCGATCTCGCTCGGCTACGCGGTGGGCTACGCGCTCGGCGGCGCGCTCGCCGAGCGCATCGGGATCCCGAGCACCTTCGCGGCGGCCGCGGTCCTGCCGATCCTCGCGGCGCTCGCGATCCTGACGCTGCCCGCGGTCGAGGGGGCGCCGTTGCCATTCGCGCGTGGCCGCGGCTTGCGCGGGCTGCTCGCGGCGGGGACGAGCCTGGATCGCCGCATCTGGCTCGCGTTCGTGATCGTGCTCTACCTGAACCTGCTCTCCGACAGCGTCGACACGTTCTTCCCGGTGTTCGGACCGACCATCGGCATCTCGCTCGCGGCCGTGGGCATCCTCCGCGCGTTCAAGAGCGGTGCGGCGCTCTTCATCCGGTCCACCGGCGGGCTCTTCCTGCGGTTCCTGGACTACCGGACGGTGACGCTCATCGCCGTGCTGGCCGCGGCCGCCGCGACGATGGCGCTGCCGCTCTCCGCTTCGCTCGTCGTGCTCGTTCCGCTCTTCATCGTGCTCGGTCTGACCCGCGGGGTGCTGCGCGCGACGAGCGCGGCGACGATCGCCGAGCTGCGCAACGAAGGCCGCGACGTCGGCCTCGCGTCGGGCGTCTACAACTCGGGCCTCGACATCGGTGCCATCGCCGGTCCGTCGCTCGGCGGCGCGATCGCGAGCGCGCTCGGCATCGCGCAGATGTTCCCGGTCATCGCCGTCATCAGCCTCGCCGCGTGGCTCGCCGTCGCGCTGTCGAGCCCGGCGACGCGCGCCGAGTCGGGTCTCGCGCGGCGTCCGCGGCTGGCGAAGGCGCAGTAGGCATTGGTCCAACTGTCATACCATTCGGCGGTTCGCAGAAAGAGGAGGAGCTGACGTGGGTGAGGACGGTCGCACATTCCTGCGCGGCATCGGGTCGGAGACGTACGGGCTCGGCAAGCAGCGCGACCTGCAGCACGGCCGCGATCGCGTCCGGCGAGCGGGCACGGTCGTGGACGACGCGACGGTCGGGCACTCCGGGGACGCCGATCCCGACAAATCCAAGACCTACTGGATGCTCGGTCCCGGCGACGAGGAGTTCCTCACACAGTCGTTGCAGGTCCATTTCGTCGAGCTGATGCCCGGTGGCAACAACTTCGGCCACGGCCACCAGAACGAAGCGCACTTCTACATCCTCGAGGGCAGCGGCTACGAGATCCACGACGGCAAGCGCTACGACTGGGAGAAGGACGACCTCGTCATCGTCCATCACGACAGCAAGCACCAGCACTTCAACAAGTCCAAGACCGAGCGCGCGCTCGCGCTCGTGCTGAAGGCCAAGACCTCGTGGATGGTCCTCGGTCTCATCCAGCAAGGCCGTTCCGGCGCGGTCAAGGATGACTCGCGCTTCGGCCCGCGGCAGGACTGGACGCAGCTCTGGAGCCCCGGCTGGGAAGAGAAGAAGAAGGTCATCAAGCCCGCCGAGACGCGCTGGGAGACCACGCGTGACGGCAACGTTCGCGTGATCCTCTCGCCCAAGAGCAGCGACGCGCGGACGCACAGCCTCGACCTGTACCAGCAGAAGGTCGCGCCCGGCAGCCGGTCCGGGAAGCACTGGCACATGGCCGACGAGGCCGTGTACGTCATCTCGGGCAAGGGCCACAGCCTCCACTGGGACGTCGAGGCCGAGATCGACGACCGCTACTACGCGCGGATCGCCAAGGAGCCGACGCGCTGGGACTTCACGACCGGCGACCTGCTGTACGTGCCGCACAACACCGTGCATCAGCACTTCAACGACGGGAAGGAGCCGCTCGTGTTCCTCTCGGCGCGGAACCGTCTGTACGCGCACCTCGGCTACGACAACGTCGCGCATCTCGAGGACGCCCCGGAGTTCAGTGGGGCGAGCAGCGACCGCCGCGCCGTCGCGGCGGCGGACTGATGGCCGACTTCTACGGGGACTGGCTGGCACGGAGCGCCAAGCTCGACCAGCGGATGCGGAAGCCGCCCGTCGTCGCGCGCGGGCGTGACCTCACCTGGATCGAAACGCCGCAGGACGCGCGGGTGGCGATGCTCATCGGCGAGGCGACGGGCTTCGCGACGCAGGGCACCGCGCTGCTGAAGGCCGAGATCCCCGCGGGCTGGCACACCGGCCGGCACGTGCACGGCGAGGAGGCGATCCACGTGCTCGCCGGGACCGGTTTCAGCGTGATCGACGGCGCCCGCTACGACTGGAAGCCGGGCACGACGATCCACGTCCCGTACGGCGCCCCGCACCAGCACGTGAACACCGGCAGCGGGCCGGCCACGTACATCTCCGCGCTGACCCAGGACCTCGACTTCGGCGTGAAGCTGGGCCGGCTCGAGCAGCTCGCGGAGAAGGGCGCCGACCGCGGCGAGCTCGCGGCCGCGCATCCCGCCGAGACGTCCCAATTCGCGGCCGACGGCCGGCGCATCGCGCTGCACCTCGAGGACGCCATCGACGAGAAGGCCCGGCGACTGGCCGGCCACGCCCATCCGAAGGGCGAGAGCAAGGGTGCGCACCGCCACGCCGGCATCTGGATCCTCATGGGCGGGAGCGAGAGCCCCAGCGACGAGACGAATGGCTTCCGGGCGAAGGCCGCCGCGATGACCAACATCTTCGAGGAGGCCCCGCGCTCCGGCAGCCACCGGCACGCGCACACCGAAGCGATGCTGTACGTGCTCGAGGGACAGGGCTATTCGATGATCGACGGCGAGCGCGTCGACTGGGAGGACGGCGACGCGGTCCACGTTCCACCCCGGATGACCGTCCACGAGCACTTCAATGATTCCGACGCGCGCACGCGGACGCTCCGGATCGAGTTCGGGGTCCGCTTCTTCTACGAGGGCCTCTGGCGCGGATACGAGAAGGTCGTGGACAAGGACAAGCTCGAGAGCGCCGCCCGGCCATAGGTCCCGGCGATCGATCCGGTGCGATACAAACGCCTGCTAATTGTCTACAGTGCGCGCGGGGGTGAATCACATAGCGGCCACCGACGTCTCACGTCTTGGCGACCCTGCGACGACGGAGCTCGGCTACCGGATCATCCGGCCGCGTGTCCGCCGCCGCCGCTCGCCCATCGGACGCTGGTACCGGCGTAACGAGCGGAGCGTGCTCGGGATCGCCGGCCTGTTCTCGTTCTTTCTGTTCTGGCAGATCGGCTCTGTAGCGGGCTTCATCGACCCGTTCTTCTTCAGCAGTCCGTCGGAGGTCATCTCCGCGGCCGTCGACCAGGTCCAGCTCGCGCGGTTCTGGTCCGACGTCAGGTACAGCGTCACTGAGGTGACCGTCGGGTTCGTCGCTTCGATCGCCCTCGCGGTCCCCCTCGGTCTGCTCATCGGCTGGTACCGCCGCGTGTCGTTCACCTTCGATCCGTGGCTGAACTTCTTCAACGCGATCCCACGTCCAGCATTCATCCCGCTCGTCGTCCTGTGGGTCGGTCTGGGCATCGAGATGAAGACGGTCATCGTCTTCCTCGGAGGCTTCTTCTCGATCATCGTGCCGACGGTCGAGGGTGTCCGCACCGTCGATCGCCAGCTGCTCGATGTCGCGTATAGCTTCCGGGCCTCGAGCCGGCGGCTGTTCACATCGCTGGTCATCCCGGCCACGGTCCCGTTCATCGCAACTGGGGTCCGGCTCGCGCTCGGCCGCCTGCTGATCGGCGTGGTCATCGCCGAGCTGTACGCCCAGACCGAGGGCCTCGGAGTCATCATCGGCAAGGCCGCGGACACGCTCCAAAGCGACGTGATGATGTTCGGCATCCTGATCTTCACGCTGATGGGCGTGATCACTACGACCGCGGCCGGCCGCGTCGAGCGCTACCTACAGCGCTGGCGTCCGAGCATGAACGTCATAGAAGAGGGGAACTAATGATGGCTGGTGTGTCCGCTCTGAGCGCGCGCGGCGTGCGCATGGAGTATCGGGATCGGGCCTCGGATCAGCGCCTCGTCGCGATCGAGAGCATGGATCTCGAGGTGGGCGATGGCGAGTTCGTCAGCCTCTTGGGCCCCAGTGGATGCGGGAAGTCGACGTTCTTGAAGATCGTCAACGGCCTGCTCAAGGCGACGGATGGCGAGATCAGGCTTCGGAGCGATGGCAAGGGCCGCGAGGATGCGATGGTGTTCCAGGACGCCGCGCTGTTCCCCTGGTACTCGGTGCTCGATAACGTCGCGTACGGGCTCGTCTGCGCGGGCGTCAAAAAGGATGAGGCGCGGCGCCGGGCGAAGCCGCTGATCGATCTTGTCGGGCTCGAGGGCTTCGGCGACCGGTACCCCTACCAGCTCTCCGGCGGCATGCAACAGCGTGCGAACCTCGCCCGCGCACTCACCGTCGATTCGCACATCCTGCTCATGGACGAGCCTTTCGCGTCCCTCGACGCACAGACCCGTGAGGTGATGCAGGCCGAGCTGCTGCGCATCTGGAACGCGGCCAAGAAGACCGTCGTCTTCGTGACCCACCAGATCGACGAGGCCGTCTACCTCTCCGACCGCGTGGTGGTCATGTCGGCCCGGCCCGGACGGATCCTCGCGGATATCCGCATCGATCTGCCGCGGCCGCGGGGCCTCGACGTCAAACGCAGCGCCGAATTCGGGGCGTATGCGGATCAGATCTGGAAGCTCCTCGCGACGCAGGCCGCGTCTGTCGGCGCGCAGCACCGGGAAGTGATCTAGGCGTGGCCGTCGCCTCCGCCGCTTCCCGGGACATGGGATCCGTCAGCCTGCGTCGGCTGAAGCGGATCGCGACCACGAACGAGCGGCTCTTCTACGGAGTCATCGGATTCGTGTTGGTCACGATCATCTGGGAGGTCGCCGCCGATCTCGGGCTGTTCCGGCGGTCGCTCCTCAGCTCGCCGTCGCTCATCTGGACCGCGGCGACCAGGGACTTCGGGTCGGGGGCGATATGGCCGCACCTCGGCACGAGCCTGACGGAATACCTATACGGATTCGGGGCGGCCCTCGTCATCGGTGTGCCGCTCGGGCTCGCGATCGGCACCTTCCGCCGGGTGAACGCTTTCCTGAGCGTCCTGCTCTTCGGGGTCTACTCGACGCCGAAGGCCGCCGTCGCACCGCTGATCATCCTCGTGCTCGGGATCGGCCTCGAGTCGAAGGTCGTGCTGGTGTTCCTGCTGGCGTTCTTCTCGATCATCGTGAGTACGATGGCCGGCGTCCAGGCGGCCGCAGAGCGTCACCACGACATCGCACGGAGCTTCGGCGCGTCGCCGTGGCTCGAGTTCCGCTCGGTGATCCTGCCGAGCACCGTGCCGTTTCTCCTCACCGGCATCCGGATCGCCTCGGGGCGCGCGCTCGTCGGCGTGGTGGTCGCCGAGGAGCTCGCCGCGAACCAGGGGCTCGGCTACTACATCGACTTCTTCGGCACGTTCCTGGATACCTCCAGGGTCATGCTGGGCATCGTGCTGCTCGGCGGCTTCGGCATCGTCCTGGGCGAGCTCGTTCGGCGGATCGAGAAGCGCTTCGAGGTCTGGCGCCCCGAGATTCGTTAGCTAGTTGAAGGCGCTCCCGCCGTCGACAAGGAGCGTCTGTCCGGTCATGAAGGCGCTGTCGTCGGACATCAGGAACGCGATCGTGCCGACGAGGTCCGCGGGCTTTTCGACGCGCGGCAGGCACCGCACCTTCACCGGCTCGGTCCGCATGGCGATGATCTTCTCGTCGGGCTCCTCCTCGCTGAGCGTGCTTCCCGGGCAGACCGTGTTCACCCGGATCCAGTGCGGCCCGAGCTCCTTCGCGAGCGTGCGGCCGAAGCCGATGAGCGCGCTCTTCGCGGCGACGTAGTGGGCGCGCGTCGGGACGCCGCGGAACACGGTGCTCGATGCGATGTTCACGATGCTGCCGCCGCCGGCCGCCTTGAGGTGGGGCAGCGCGGCCTTGCAGCCGTACCACGCGGCCTTCGTGTTGAGCCGGAACGATTCGTCCCATTCGGCGTCCGGGATGTCCTCGAAGCTGCAGCGCGTGATCGGGATCACGTTGAGCATCCCGGCGTTGTTGACGATCCCGTTGACCCCGCCGAAGTCCTTCGCCGCGCGGTCGGCGGCGCGCTTGAATGCGGCGAAGTCGCGCACGTCGGTCTCGATGGCGAGCGCCCTGCCGCCGGCCGCGCGGATCTCCGCGGCGACCTCCTCGTTGCGCGCGGCGTCGATGTCCAGGAGGGCGACGCTCGCGCCCTCCGACGCGAGCTTCTCGCTGTAGGCCCGGCCGATGCCGTGGGCCGCGCCGCTCACGATGATGGTCTTCCCGCTCAGCCGCATTCCTGTTCCCTCTTTCATTTCGCGAGTCGCCGGTCCGCGGGCCGGGCGGTGACCGCATCGGCCGTGGCGGACGTGACGCGCTCGCTCGCCGAGGCGTCGCGCAGATACCGCCGGATGAGGATCGCCACGCGTCGGTAGTGGCTCGCGAGCTGCGCGGCGGCGCCCTCGGCATCGCCCGCGCGGATCGCCTCGAGGAAGCGCTCGTGATGCTCGGGGGCATGCTGCAGGGTCGGCCACCGCAGCGACCGTGCGATCTCCTGTCGGAGCCGCGAGATCTGTGCGACGAGGCGCGGCCGGCCGGTGATCGTGTAGAGCCGCATGTAGAACTCCTCGCGCGCCGCGAGCTGCTCGTCGCCGGTCGCCGCCGCGACCATCGTCGTGTAGAGCTCCTCGAGGATCTGGAGGTCCTCGTCGGTGATGAGCGGAACGGCGAGACGTACCGCGTGGCTCTCGAGCAGCACGCGGAGGTCGTAGACCTCTTCGATGTCGTCCGCGTCCAGCTCCGTCACCGTGAAGCCGCGCCGCGGCATCGAGCTGACCAGGCCTTCGTACTCGAGCGCGCGTAATGCTTCGCGGACGGGGATGCGGCTCGTGCCGAACAGCTCGGCGAGCTTCTCCTGACGGAGGCGCGTCCCCGGCGGGAGCGCCGCGGTGAGGATCGCCTCGCGCAGCGAGCCGAGGACGAGGTCCTGCGCGGTGAGGTCCTTCGCGACGTTCGTCGCGATGATGCGATCGAGCTGCGCTTTGCGGGACTCGGCGGTCGCTTGCCCGATGGGCCGGATCTTCTCGCTCACGTCCCGTCCCTCCTCGTGGATCCGCGTGGCGGACGCCCGCCCTCCATTAATAAGGACGGGAGCGCCCGGCGCGCCTAGATTGTATGCAAGAACGGTGGGATGGCAGACGAAGCGCGATCGCACGCTGGGCCCCTTCGCCCATCGCGCGTTCGCGGTCTATTGGGCCGGCGGGCTGCTCTCGAACATCGGGACGTGGCTGCAGAACGTCGCGGGCTCGGTCTTCATCTACGACCGCACCGGCTCGGCCTTCGCGGTCGGCCTGCTGAACTTCGCGACGTTCCTTCCGCTCCTGCTGTTCTCCGTCACCGGCGGGGTGCTCTCGGATCGCTTCGACCGCCGGACCATCGTCGTCGCGAGCCAGTCCCTCTCGCTCCTCGCCGCGTCAGCGCTCGCGATCGCGGTCGCGTCCGGCGGGGCGACCGAGCTCTTCGTCATCGCGACCGCGTTCGCGCTGCAGACCTCGTGGAGCGTCGCGAAGCCGTCGATGATCGCGATCCTTCCGGCGCTCGTCCCGCGCGCGCAGCTCAACGAGGCCGTGGGCCTGAACACGCTCCAATTCATCCTCGGACAGATCGGCGGGCCGGTCCTCGCGACCGCGATCCTCGCGTCCGGCGGCTACGCCTGGGCCTTCGGCATCAACGCCGCGACGTTCGTCGGCCCGATCCTCGCGATGGCGTACCTGTACCGGCGTGACCTCGGGCGCGGCGTCTCGCGCGAGATGCAGCGCGCGAGCGCGGCCGTTCGCTCCGGCATCGGCGCGTACGTCCGCGCGCAGCCGTGGGTCGTGTCGGCGCTCCTCGCGGTCATCTCGACGAGCGCGATCCTCGAGGTGGTCCGCACGACCGCGCCGGTGCTCGTCGCCCAGCGGCTCGGCGCGCCGAGCACCGAGGCCGGCCTGGTGATCGCGGCGCAGAGCACCGGCTCGGCGCTGGGGCTCCTCGCGTACATCCCGATGCGGCGCTGGGACATCTCGCGGCAGATCCCGGTCATCGGCCTGGCGCTGCAGGCCGCCGGCCTCATCGCCGTCAGCATCGCGACGACGCTTCCGATCGCCGCGGCCGGCGTCGCCGCGATCGGCTGCGGCTTCTCGCTGTGCTTCCCGATCGTGACCGGCGTGCTGCAGACGGAGGTCCCCGACGCGATGCGCGGCCGGCTCATGTCGTTCCACCAGATGGCCCATCTCGGGAACCGGCCGTTCACCGCCCTCGCCGCCGGCGCGATCGCGGCGACATTCGGCGTGCCCGCCGCATGCCTCGCCGCGCTCGCCCTCGTGCCGATCGGTCTCTTCGCGGTGCGCGCGACGTGGCGGGGACTGCCCGTGGCGTCGCCGCCGGAGCCGGTCCCGGCGGGCTCGGCGTGATAGCGGTCAACGTGAGCGTCGATGCGGAGCTCTGCATCGGATCGGGCGACTGCGTGCGGCTGTTGCCGGCCGCGTTCCGGATCGATGAGCCGACCGGCGTCTCGGTAGCCCTCGCCGGCGCGGCGTCCGCCGATCTCGCGCTGCTCCTGCGGGCCCGCCGTGGCTGCCCGACACAGGCGATCGAGCTCACCGACGCGGCCGGCGACGACGTGGTGGATGACGCGGAGGGACGATGACGATCCTGACCGAGTTCACGGCGACGGTGGTCTTCGATCGCTACGACGACATCCGGGCCGCGCTGTTCGACCCGAACCTCTCCCGGAGCTTCGACAAGCGTTCGTACGACGAGGGCAACATCCGTGACGGGATCGTCAGCATCTCCCACGGCGCGATGCACCGCGCCCGGCGGCGGATCGAGAACACCCAGTTCCGTGCCGACACGCTGCGCCTCTACGAGCGGGAGCTCTTCCCGCGCGTGATGAACGACCTGCTCGACGTGCTCATCGCCGGCGAACGGGCCGACCTCTTCGAGATCGGGGAGCTGCTGAGCGTCGTGCTCGCGGCCCGGCGCGCGGGTATCGATCACGACGCGTCGCTCGACGACCTGCGGGCCTTGGTGCACCACGTCGACCTCTTCTCGCAGGGAAGCGCGATCCTCGACTCCCGGGATCCGGACGCGGTGCGCGCGCTCGTGCGGCAGACGTACGCCGAGTTCGAACGGGACTTCGTCCGCCCGTCACGTGCGCGGCGGCAGGCGCTCGTCGATGGCCTGCGCGCGGGCGACGTGCCGGAGAGCGAGCTGCCCCAGGACATCCTCACCGTGCTGCTCCTGCACCTTGGCGAGGCGGCGCTCGAGCTCGATGACGGCCGCATCGTCCGCGAGGTCGCGACGTACCTGCAGGGCGGCACGCACACCAGCGCGCAGACGCTGGTGAACGCGTTCGATCTCATCTTCGCGCGCGATGACCGCACCGCCGTCGTCGATCGGATCGTCGCGGACCGGCTGTTCGCGCAGCGCGTCGTCCAGGAGACGCTGCGGCTGCGGCCGACGACGCCGAAGATGAAGCGGCGCGCCGAGGTCGAGACCGAGATCGGCGGCGTCCGGATCCCGAAGGACGCCCAGGTCGTGCTCGACGTCGCGGCCGCGAACCGCGACCCGAAGCTGTTCGGCGAGCGTCCGGACGACTTCGACCCCGACCGGGCGGTCGACCCGAACATCGCGCGGTGGGGCCTGTCGTTCGGTGGCGGCCCGCATCAGTGCCCCGGCCGCGCGGTCGGCGGCGGCTTCCCGGTGCCCGCCGGCTTCGCGGTCGACGACGATCACGTCTTCGGGCTCGTCGCGCTCGAGCTCCAGGCCGTGGCCCAGCGCGGGATCGGGCCGGATCCCGAGGCGACTCCCGAGCGCGACACCCGCACCGAGCGGTTCACGCGCTGGTCGCACTACCCGGTCCGCTTCGCCCGCCGGCGCTAGAACGCTGCCCACCCCCCGTGGGGAGGGGTATCCTGGGATGCGCGATCCACGTGCGGGAGGGACCAGCCATGCCGGCGGACAAGAACGTCCTCGATGGTCGCCTTGCGACGATCGAAGGTCACATCAAGGGCATCCGCAGGATGGTCGACGACGGCACCTACTGCGTCGACGTGCTCAAGCAGACCTTCGCCGTCGAGCGTGCCCTGCAGCGCTTCGAGTCGGAGCTCCTGAAGGGCCATCTCGCGACCTGCGTCCCGAAGGGGTTCAACGAGGGGCGCAACGAAGCGATGATCGGCGAGCTCACCGAGCTGTTCGAGCTCTCGCGCAAGTGACCGCGCCGGTCCCCGCGGCGACGTCCGCGAAGCGCGAGCTCGCGATCACCGGGATGACGTGCGCGTCCTGCGTGCGCTCGGTGGAGAGCGCTCTGAGCGGCGTCAGCGGTGTCGAGAGTGCCGACGTCAACCTCGCCAACGAGCGGGCCACCGTCCGCCTCGACCCGGCGACGACGGAGCTCGACGCGCTCGTGCACGCGGTCGCGCGCGCCGGCTACGGCGCGCTCGTGATCCCCGAAGGCGACGCGGCCCGGGCGGCCGCGGTCGAGGACGAGCGCGCGCTGCGGCTGCGCTACGTGGATTCGCTGAGGCGCCGGCTCGCCGTCGCGGGCGTGCTCGCCGCCGCGGCGGTCGTCCTCTCAATGGCCGCGCATGTCATCCCGGAGCTCGAGCACGCCGACTGGCGCGCGTACGTGCTGTTCGCGCTCGCGACGCCCGTGCAGCTCTGGGCAGCCGCGCCGTTCTACCGCGCCGCGTGGAACGCGGCCCGTCACGGGACGACCAATATGAACACGCTCATCGCCGTCGGCACGACCGCGGCCTATGGCCTCTCCGTCGCCGCGACCTTCCTGCCGAACGTGTTCTACGCGAACGGCCTCGAGCCGCATGCCAGCCTGTATTACGAGACCTCGAGCGCGATCATCGCGCTCGTGCTCGCCGGTCGGTTCATGGAGGCGCGGGCCCGCGCGCACACCGGCGACGCGATCCGTGCGCTGCTCGCGCTCGGCGCGAAGATGGCGCGCGTCCGCCGGCCCGGCGGCGTCGAGGAGGACGTGGCGATCGAGCAGCTGAAGGTGGGGGACATCGTCCTCGTGCGTCCGGGCGAGACGATCGCGGCCGACGGGCTGGTCGTCGCGGGATCGTCGGCGGTCGACGAATCGATGCTGACCGGCGAGTCGATCCCCGTGGAGAAGTCCGCGGGCGACGAGGTCACCGGTGGGACGCTGAACACGACCGGCGCGCTGCGCCTGCGCACGATCCGCGTCGGTGGCGACACGACGCTCGCGCAGATCGTGCGGCTCGTCGAAGACGCGCAGGGCTCGAAGGCGCCGATCCAGCGCCTCGTCGATCAGGTCGCCTCGGTCTTCGTGCCGATCGTGTTCGCCATCGCGTTCGCCGCCTTCGCGGCGTGGATCCTGTTCGGTCCGGCGCCGGCGCTGACGCACGCGTTCACGGCGTTCGTGGCGGTGCTCATCATCGCGTGCCCCTGCGCGCTCGGGCTCGCGACGCCGACGGCGATCCTGGTCGGTACCGGCCGGGGGGCCGCGCGCGGCATCCTCATCAAGAGCGCCGAGGCGCTCGAGGCCGCGCGGGCCATCGACACGGTCGCCTTCGACAAGACCGGCACCCTGACCATCGGCCGGCCGGCGGTGACCGATCTGCTGAGCTGCGCCGACATCGGCGAGGACGAGGCCCTTCGGCTGATCGCGAGCGCGGAGCTGCGGTCGGAGCATCCGCTGGCGGGCGCGGTCCTCGAGGCGGCGCGGGCGAAGGGGCT
>DASWFN010000085.1:0-2375 GCA_036394215.1 Candidatus Limnocylindria bacterium | reverse complement strand
GACTACGTCCGCGCGAAGGTCGGCGACGAGACGTACGTGCTCGGCAAGAAGGTGTTCGAGACGCTCGCTCTGGCGGGCGCGTCCGTCATCGCGACGGTGAAGGGCAAGGAGCTCGTCGGCCTGCGGTACACCGGTCCGTTCGATGACCTTCCCGCGGCCGGCCCGGCGAAGGTCGTCCACCGCGTCATCGAATGGGATGCGGTCAGCGAGGAGGAGGGCACCGGGATCGTCCACATCGCGCCCGGCTGCGGTGCCGAGGACTTCGCGCTCTCCAAGACGGAGACGCTGCCGGTGCTCGTGCCGATCGACGACAGCGCGCGCTTCGTCGAAGGGTATGGCTGGCTCGCGGGCAAGGAGGCCCGTGACGTCGCGCAGGAGATCGCCGATGACCTCGCGACGCGTGGCTTTCTCTTCAAGGCGATGCCGTACACGCACCGCTACCCGGTGTGCTGGCGTTGCAAGGAAGAGATCGTCTTCCGCGTCGACGACGAATGGTTCATCGCGATGGATGAGCTCCGGCCGCAGCTGATGGCCGCGGCGCGCGAGGTGGCCTGGGATCCGCCGGCCGCCGGCGCGCGCATGCAGAACTGGCTCGAGAACATGGGCGACTGGAACATCTCGCGCAAGCGCTACTGGGGCCTGCCATTGCCCTTCTACACCTGCGCGAACAAGCACTTCTTCGTGCTGGGCTCCGAGGAGGAGCTGCGCGAGCGCGCGCTGAGCGGACTCGAGGGATTGCGCGACCTGCACCGGCCGTGGATCGACAACGTCGTCGTCGGCTGCCCGACCTGTAAGGCGCCGAGCACGCGCGTGAAGGAGGTCGGTGACTGCTGGCTCGACGCCGGCGTGGTGCCGTTCTCGACGCTCGACTGGATGCACGACCGCGCGTACTGGGAGGAGTGGTTCCCGGCCGACTTCGTCGTCGAGATGGTCGAACAGGTGCGCCTGTGGTTCTATTCGGCGCTCTTCTTCAGCGTCGTGCTCACGGGCAAGGCGCCGTACCGCACGAACAAATCGCATGAGAGGGTGCTCGCCGCCCCCGGCCAGGAGTTCCACAAGACCGGCGCGAACATGCTCGACCTCGGCGAGTCCTGCGAGGAGGTCGGGGCCGACGTCATCCGCTGGCTCTACATCCGGCAGAACCCGGGTGAGAACGTCTTTTGGGGAAGCGCGCCGACCGATGACATCAAGCGCCGGCTGCTCACGCTCTGGAACACGTACTCCTTCTTCGTGACGTACGCGAACCTCGACGGCTTCGATCCGGCCGCGCCGGAGGTGCCGGTCGCGAAGCGGACGCTCATCGACCGCTGGCTGCTCTCGGCCGTCGCGCGCCTCGTCCGCGATTGCCGCGAGGCGCTGGGCCGCTACGACTCGGCGACCGCGGCCTACAAGATGGAGGCGTTCTGGGAGGATCTCTCCACCTGGTACGTGCGCCGCAACCGCCGGCGGTTCTGGCAGGCGTCGTCGCGCGACGATTCGCTCGCGGCGTACCAGACGCTGTACACGGCGCTCACGACGCTCGCGCGGCTCTTCGCCCCGGCGATGCCGTTCCTCGCCGAGGCGATGTACCAGAACCTCGTGCGCAACGCCCGCGGCGATGCGCCCGCGTCCGTTCACCTCACCGACTACCCGGAGGTCCGCGCCGAGTGGATCGACGACGCCCTCGACCAGCGGATGCGCGCGGTCATGCGCGTCGTCGCGCTCGGCCGCGCCGCGCGCTCGGCCGCCGGCGTGAAGACGCGCACGCCGCTGCCCAAGCTCATCGCGGTCTTCGACGCGACGGATCACGACCATGGGGTCCTCGACGGGCAGGATGAGCTGGCTGCGGTCATCTGCGACGAGCTGAACGTGAAGGCATTCGAGGTACGCGATCGCGCGGAGGGCCTCGTGCGCGAGATCGTGAAGCCCGAGCTGAAGGCGCTCGGCCCGAAGCTCGGCAAGGACCTGCCGCGCGTACGCGCGGCGTTGCAGGCGGGAACGTACCGGACCGTCGACGGCAGGATCGAGGTGGAGGGATTCATCCTTGGACCGGAGGAGGTCCTCGTGTCACACGAGGGCACGCCCGGGCACACCGTGGGCAAGGACGCCGGCGCGGTCGTCGCGCTCGAGACCACGCTCACGCCCGAGCTCGAAGCCGAGGGCCTGGCCCGCGAGCTCGTGCGCAAGGTCAACGACCTGCGCAAGGAGGCGGGCTTCGAGATCGCGGACCGGATCGCGCTCCGCTACGCCGGTGCGATCGCTCCGACGATCGAGCGGTTCGGCGATCTGGTGAAGGGCGAGACGCTCGCGTCCTCGCTGCGGCCGGGTCTGGCGGGCGGCGGCCATCGGTGGACGGGCGAGCTCAACGGCGTCGCGACCGAGCTGGAGCTCGAGAA
>DASWFN010000084.1:0-4349 GCA_036394215.1 Candidatus Limnocylindria bacterium | reverse complement strand
ACGAGCAGACGGTCATAGGTCGCGCGGACCGCGGGATCGCTCTTGTCGAATGCGCCCACCGTGCGCCAGCCTAGCCGACCGTCTTCCCCTGATCGGCGCTCCCGATCCAGTACCGTGCGACCACCGAAGCGCAACGCGGTGGTCGGTCATACCTCCCTACCTTGGCGTACGTGAGCGTGAGCGGACGCGTGCTCGTCGTCGACGACGATCACGCGATCGTGGGCATGATGGCCATGCTCCTTGGCACCGCGGGCTACGAGGTGATGACCGCGTACGACGGACCAAAGGCGCTGCAGCGGGTCGCGGAAGAGACGCCGGACATCGTCTTGCTGGACCTCGCGCTCCCCGGCCTGTCCGGGGACGAGGTGTGCCGGCGGATCCTGAACACCGCGGAGACCCGCGTCGTCGTCGTGACCGGACACAAGGATCCGGCGGACCTGGCGCGGTACCTCGATCTCGGTGTCGATGACTACCTCACGAAGCCGTTCGAGCCGGAAGAGCTGCTCGCACGTGTGCGCGCCGCGCTTCGCCGGATGACGGCGGAGGCTGCGGGGTTCGTGGGCTTCAAGGGCGTGGAGATACACACGCGGCGATTCGAGGTCAAGGTGAACGGACGGCCCCTCGATCTCACGCCGCTGGAGTTCCGGCTGCTCGCGCACCTGGTCCGCACCGGACGCGTCGTGCCCGCGTCCGGTCTACTCCGGGCGGGCTGGCCCGGAGGGGGCGCCACGACCGTCGATGCGCTGCGCGGGCCGATCCGCCACATTCGCGCGAAGCTCGCGGCCATTGGATCCGACCTTCAGCTCGAGAACATCCGTGGGATCGGCTACCGGCTCGCGTGAGCCGAGGCAGGCGCGGGTCCGATCGGCGCGGGTCCCACCGGGAGGGTGAAGCCGAAGATGGATCCGTCGGGGAGCCGACGCGCGAACACGGTACCCCCGTGCGCCTCGACGATGCGCTTACAGATGTAGAGGCCCAACCCGTGCCCGGCCACCCGACCAGAGGCCCGGCCGCGGCCGAAGCGCTCGAACAGGCTCGAGACCTCCCGCTCGTCGATCCCGGCGCCGTGGTCCCGCACCCGCACCTCGACGTGGCCGTTGTAGTCCTCCAGCGCGATCTCGATGGCGCCGCCGTCAGGCGAGTACTTCACCGCATTGCCCAGGAGATTCACGACGACCGCGCTCACCTTCTCCCGGTCCGCGACGACCGGCAACGTCGCGGCGCCCTCGAGTCGGACGGGGTGGCCGGGCGACGCTCGCATCGTGCGATCGGCCTGCTCGCCGACGAGCTGCGCGAGATCGAACAGCATGCGGTCCAACGCCAACGCGCCCTCGGTCTCGGCGCGCAGGGCCATGAGCAGGCCATCGACCATACGCTCGAGGCTCGCGAGCTCGCGCCCGACCTCATCGGAGGCATCGCGATCCGCGCCGTTCAGCCGCTGGGACAGGCCATGCAGGTAGCCCCGTGCCACGGCCAATGGGTTGCGGAAGTCGTGGGACAGCATCGCGAGCAGGTCCTGCTTCCCCGCGTTCACCGCCTCGAGGCGGCGTACGGCCTCGTGCTCGACCCCGAGGTCTCGCGACAGCCGCGCGTTCAGTGTCGAGAGCTCGACGATCCCGGCGATCTGCGCGGCGACCGCCGACAGGAACTCGACCTCCTCGGGAGCGAACTCATGATGGTCGACCGTCTGGACGTTCATGACGCCGACCACATGATCGCGGGACAGGATCGGGACCGAGAGCATCGAGCTGAAGCGTTCCTGGTCGAGGTTCGGCACCCAGACGAACCGAGGCTCGGCGCGGACGTCGGGCACGACGAGCGGACGGCGCTGTGCCGCGACCCATCCGGTCACGCCCTCTCCGAGTCCGAGCTTCACCCGCCCGATGCCCGACTCCGCGAGCCCGTTCGTGGCGGTCAGCGTCAGCACCCGTTCCGCGTCGTCCCACAGATAGAGCGAGCACACCTGCGTGTCGGTCGCTTCGGTGGTCTCGTCTACGATCGAGCGCAGCAGCGCGGTGTGATCGCTCGCGGTCGCGCTCGCTCGCGCGACCCGTTCGAGGAACGTGAGCTCGCGCAGGCGGCGACCGGGATCGCTCATCGAGAGAGGGGCTCGCGGTGACGAGGTGGTTGCTCATCGACGACGAACCGCGGGTCGCGAAGGCGCTTCGCTACGCGGTCTCGGGCAGCGATATCGAGCTCACGTTCGAGTCGGATCCGGCCCGGGCGCTCGCCGTCGCCGGCGCGGCACGGCCCGATGCCATCCTGCTCGACATCGACCTCGCCGGCGCCGATGGGCTGGAGGTCTGCCGCGCGCTGAAGGGCGCGGAGGCGACTCGTCACGTCCCTATCCTGCTCCTGAGCGGTCACGTCGATGATCAGACGAAGGAAGCGGGCTTCGCCGCAGGCGCTGATGACTTCGTCACCAAGCCGTTCGCGCCCGGCGATCTGATCGCGCGCGTCGAAGCCCACGTTCGGCGGAGTCGAGCATGAGCCGCGCGGAATCGACGCTCGCCGACCTGCCCCGGCTCGCCCACCTCGCACCGCCCGTGATCGGACCCGACGCGCGGCTCGAGGAGATCGTCGACGCGCTCTCGCGTGATCCCGGCTCGGGTCTCGCCTTCGTCACCGGGCCCGACGGCCGGCTGCTCGGCGTGATCCCGGAGCGCGCCCTCGACGCCGATCTCATCGCGCTCGTGCTGCCCCAAGCGGCGGTGTCGTCGGTCGTCACGCTGGGCCGCCGGGAAGCGCTGCGGGCATCGCACGGGCGCGCCGTCACGGCAGGCGAGCTCATGAGCGCGCCCCGGACGGTGACCCCGGAAACCACTCTCTCCGCCGCCATCGCATCGATGTGGCGCGCCGAGCAACGGGTCGCGCCCCTGGTCGACGCGGAAGGTGCCCTCCTCGGGTACGTGGCGCTCTTCGAGCTGCTCGCGGCGATGCTGCGCTCACCATCAGCGCGATCCGGCCGCTGACGGCTCACGATCGACGCGGGGCAATCCGCGCAGGGCGACCCGGAGCAGCGGCGGCGTCACGAGCGTCGTCGCGAGGACCACCACCACCGCGGCCGAGAAGATCTCTGATGTGATCGCGCCGGCCGACAGGGCGAGCCCGGCGACGATGACCGCGACCTCGCCGCGCGAGATCATCCCGACCCCGACAACGAGACTTTGGCGCGTGCTGAGCCCGGCGACGCGCGCCGCCACCCCACAGCCGATGATCTTCGTGACGATCGCGACCGCGATGAGCACGCCGACGAGCAGCGCCACCGCGCCGAGCTGCTCGATGCGGGCGTCCATGCCGGTCTTCACCAGGAAGATCGGGACGAACACCGCGTCGCCCACCAGGCGGACCTTGTCCGCGACCGGCTCGAACCGGCCATCCCGGTTCAACAGCAGCCCGGCGACGTAGGCCCCGGTGATGGCGGCGATGCCGGAGACCTGAGCGAGCGCGGCGAGCGCGAAGGCGGCGGCGATCGCGATGGCGACCGGCGCCTCGGCGCCGCGAAGGCGCTCGCTCCGCTCGGCGAGCCACGGCAGTGCGCGTCGTCCGACTCCGATGGTCACGAGGAAGAACGCACCGAGCGGCACCACGACGCCCACGAGGTCGGACGCTCCCGCGCCCGTGAACGCGATCGCGAACGAGAACACCAGCAGCCCGATCACGTCGTCGATGACGGCTGCGCCAAGGACCGTCGTTCCCTCGACGGTCCGGAGACTGCCGAGCTCCATGAGTGTCTGGGCCGTGATGCTCACGGACGTCGCGGTGAGGATGACGCCGACGAACAGCGATTCCACCGCCGGAAGGGCGAACGCAAGACCGGTGGCCCATCCGACCGCGAGCGGCAGCGCGACGCCGGCACACGCCGCGAGGGTGGCGGCCCTGCCGACCGAGCGCAGCTGCGGCCAGTCGGTCTCGAGGCCGGCGCGGAACATGAGGAGCACGACGCCGATCTGTGCGAACGCCGAGAGCTCGGTGGACGCCGGCAGGGCCTCGCCGGGCCGGAGCACCGCGAAGCCGAGACCCAGGCCGAGGCCAGCCACCAGTTGCCCGAGCACCGGTGGCTGGCCCCAGCGGGTCGCGAGGTCGCCTGAGAGCTTCGCCGCCACGAGGATGGCGGCTAGCTCAATGAGCAGCATGGATCGCGCGAATGTATTTCGTCGCTAGCTGACCCCAGCCGGGCTGAGCGGCGGGATCTCCACCGTCGTACCGGTCAGCGGGAAGTCCTTGGGATACGCGTACGCACCCATTTCGGGGATATCGAGGCCCATGAGCTCCGCCTCCGCGGATGTCCGCATCCCAAGGGTCTTGTCGAGGATCTTGAAGAACGCGTACGAGAGGACGAACACGTA
>DASWFN010000083.1:0-6943 GCA_036394215.1 Candidatus Limnocylindria bacterium | reverse complement strand
GCGCCGGAGGCCGCGGCGAGGATGCGGTAGCGGAGCGCGTCGGGATGGTCGCGCGCGACGTGGGCGATGAAGCGGATGCGCGGCCGCGGGCGTTCGTCGCCGATCTCGACCGCCGCCGCGTCCATGCCGTCGGCCGACGTGCCGGACATGATCCCGATCGCGATCACGATGCCGCCGCCTCGTGGATCGCGATCCGGAAGCGGTACATCTCCGGGTCGTTCTTCCGACCGAAATACACGCGATTGGTCAGCAGCGCGACGGTGAGGTCCGTGGCCGGGTCGATCCACAGCGACGTGCCGGTGAACCCGAGGTGGCCATAGCTGTCCAGGCTCCAGCGATCGCCCGTCATCGGGCCGACCGGCGCGCGGAGCGCGAGGCCGAGGCCGCGGCGCGCGTTCTCGCCCGTCGCGTGCTCCGTCCGCGCGAGGGCCGCGAGGTCGTTGCCGATGACCGCGCCGTCGCGGAAGATGCGAGCGATCGCCGTCACGTCGGCGGCCGTGCCGAAGAGGCCGGCGTGCGCGTCGAAGCCGCCGACCGCCGCGGCGTTCTCGTCGTGCACCGCTCCGCGGACGCGGCCGCGCCCGAGGGCCTCGTCGACCTCCGTCGCCGCGCAGCGTGCCGGCTCCCGCGGTCCGAAGGCGAGCGTCGCCGCCTCGATCGGGCCGATGACCTGGTCGCGCACGAGTTCCGCGAACGGCGCGCCGCCGGCGTTGGCCAGACCCGCGGTCAGCATGATGTAGCCGAGGTCGCTGTAGACGAACGTGCCGAGATCCTGCGCGAGCGGCTCCTGCGCCGCGCGCCAGACCGCCTCATCCAGCGAGCGGACCTCCTTCCAGAGCGGCAGCCACCAGGTGAGCCCGGCGGTGTGGGTGAGGACGTGGAACAGCGTGACCTCGTCCTTCCGGCCGCCGCGGAAGTCGGGCACGATCTCGCGCAGCGGCGTGTCCAGCGAGAGGGCGCGCTGGCGCACGAGCGAGAGCAGGAGCGCGGTCGTCGCGAGCTTGGTCAGCGACGCGAGGTCGAACAGCGACGCCTCGGTGCACGGGCCGTCGGGGCCCGCGCTCGGATCCGGGCAGAGCGTCCCGGCCGCGTAGGACCCGACCGCGCCCCGCCGCTCGACGCGCACCGCGCATGCCGTGAAGAGCGTGCCCGCGGACGCGTCGACGAGCGCCTTGATCCGTTCGAGGCTCAGAGCTTCTTCATCCCGTCGCCGATACGGTAGACACCGGGGACCTCGACCGGCAGCGTGCCCGCCGGCGCGCGTGCCCCGGACACGATGTCGGCGATCGCGCGCAGCGTGGGCTCGCGCCCGGTGTACGCGCAGACATACCCCGCCACCCCGGGTGCGGACAGGATGTCGTACGGCGAGCGCAGCGACACGAGCACCGTCGGCTTCACCGCCTGGAGGGCCTTCGCGAGCACGGCCTGCTGCGGATTCGAGAAGAGATCCGCCGAGCCCAGGACGACAACATCGGCGCCGCGCGCCGACGTCACCGCGCGGTCGATCTCCGGCTGCGTCGGCGAGAGGGTGATCGTCTGCGCCGTCACGCTCGGCAGCCGCTGCGCGAGGACGTCGCCGAGCGTCGGCTGGCCGGCGACGAGCGCGATGTCCGGGTTCGCCGGCGAGGCGACGAAGATGCGCCCGCGCAGCGGCAGCCCACCCGCGCGCAGCACGGTGATCGAGAGGCGCGCGAGCTCGTCCGCGGTCGCACGGTCCGTCTCGCTGCCGGCCGCGCCCGCCGGTCCCTTCGCGTCGAGGATGCCGAAGCGCTCCTTCGCCGCGAGGATCCGCCGGACCGACGTCTCCACGCGGGGCATCGCGAGCGCACCGCTCGTCATCGCGCGGGTCAGCTGGTCGTGGGCCTGCGTCTGGGCGGTCTCGTCGAACCGGAACAGCAGGAAGTCCGCTCCGGCGACGAACGCGTCGTATCCCGCCTGCGACTCCGAGCGCGTCTGCGTGAGCGCGCCCATCTCGAGGTCGTCGGTGACGAGGAGGCCGCCGAAGCCGAGCTGGGTGCGCACGAGGTCGGTCATGACCTTCGACGAGAGCGTCACCGGCAGATCGGGCGTCGGGTCGAGCGCCGGGATCCGGATGTGCGCGCTCATGATCGCAGGGACGCCCGCGGCGATCGCGGCCCTGAACGGCACGAGCTCGACCGCATCGAGCCGCGCCCGGTCGACGTCGAGGAGCGGCAGGCCGGTATGGGAGTCGGTGCTCGTCGCGCCGTGACCGGGGAAGTGCTTCGCGCAGCACAGGAACCGCTCGTCCGCGAACGCCTGGGTCGCGACGCGGACGAGGCCCGCGACGCGCTGCGGGTCCGAGCCGAAGGACCGGTTGAGGATGATCGGATTGCGCGGCTCATTGTTCACGTCCGCGTCCGGCGCCAGCTCGAAGTTCACGCCGGCGGCGCGCAGGTCGCGCGTGGTGATCGCGACGGCCTTGCGGACGCTGTCGGCGGGGTCCGGCGTCGCCGCGAGGGCCATGTTGCCGGGCAGGATCGCCGCGCCGCGGGCGATACGCACGACCGCGCCGCCCTCCTGATCGATCGAGAAGAACAGCGGCACGACCTTCGCGTCCGCGGCGATGCGCGACAGCTCGACCGTGAGGGCCCTCAGGGTCGCCGCGTCGCCGTCGAAGTTCTCGGCGTACAGGATGACGCCGCCGATAGAGCGTCCGCGGATCATCGCCTCGAGGGCGGGCGTGACCTTCGTGCCGTGGAACGCCACGCTCATGAGCTGTCCGGCGCGCGCTGCGGGTGACATCGACGCGAGCAAACGGTCCGCACGCGATGCGCCGAGCGTGCCGATCGGGGTCGAGTGGAACGGCTCGCATCCGGCCACCGCCGTCAGCGCGACGGCCGACGCGAGCAGCCGGCGGCGGTTCACGCCAGCCGGATGGGGAGGGTGCCGCGCGGCGTCGCGCGTCCCGCGAGCACGTCCGCGAGCGCGACGAGCGACGCCGGGACCTCGCCGTACGTGAGGAGCGCCGGAACGCCCGGGACGAGCGTGGCGTCGTACGGGCTGCGCAGGGGGCAGAGGATCCCGCCGCTCGCGAGCAGCGTTCGCGCGCGCTCGGCCTGCGGCGCGTCGAAGAACGCGCTCGTCGTGCAGACCGCGAGCGGTCCGTCGCCCGCCGGTGCTGTCCCGTCCGCCGAGAACGAGACCGTCGATCCGAGCCGCTCGCGGAGCGCGCGCTCGAGCTGCGCCTCGATGTCGATGAGCTCCTCGACCGGCGAACGCAGCTTCGGCGGGAACAGCGCGACCCGGATCGGGCCGCCGAGCGCCGGAAGCGGCGCGCCGGCATGGGTGATGGAGGCCGCGGCGATCTCGGCCGCGAGCCTGCGGCCGGGCTCGTCGTCGAACGGCTCCTCGGGGACCGCGATGCCGAACCGCTCGCGGAAGGCCGCGGCGCGTCCGATCGCCTCGCGCAGCCGCGCCGGCGGGACGCCGAGCGCGAGCTGCTCGGCCGCCTCGAGCTCAGCCTCGATGGTGCCGATGACCATCGCGGCGTCGATGCCGGCATTGATCGCGCGCGCATTGACGCGGTCGGCGGTCTCCACCTGGGTGAGCCCGGACATGTCGAGCGCGTCGGTGATCGTCAGGCCGCGGAAGCCGAGCGCGCCGCGCAGCAGGTCGCGGAGGATCGTCGGCGAGAGCGTCGCGATGTTCTCCGCATCGAGCATCGGGTAGCGGATGTGCGCGCTCATGACGGACGACGCGCCTGCCGCGATCGCCGCGCGGAACGGCACGAGCTCGCGCCGCTCCATGAGCTCGCGGCTCGCCCCGACGTCCACGGTCGTGTGATGCGTGTCGTACGCCGACGCCCCGTGTCCGGGGAAGTGCTTCGGCGAGCTCGCCACACCGGCGGCCTCCGAGCCCCGGACCCACGCGGCGACAAAGGCGGCGGCGCGCTCCGGATCGTCGCCGAACGAGCGTGTGCCGATCACGGGATTGCGCGGCTCGACGTTGATGTCGCAGACGGGCGCGAGGTTCACCGCGATGCCATCGGCGCGCAGGCCGAGGCCGACGGCTCGGGCGGCGCGCTCCGCGTACGTGGGATCGCCGGTGGCGCCGATCGCCATGGCACTGGGGAACACCGCGCCGTACCCGACGCGCACGACGCTGCCGCCCTCCTGGTCCACGCTGACCGGTACCGGCAGCAGCCCGCCGCGGCGCGCCGCGTCGACGGCCTCACGGAGCAGCGTGCGCACCTGCTCGCGCGAGCGGATGTTGCCGCGGAACGCGAACAGCACGAGACCGCCGATGCGTCCGCGCTCGATCCCTTGGAGGAGCGGCGCCGGGATGGCTGGGCCGTCGAAGGCGGACCAGACGAGGGCGCCGGCCGTGAGTGCTCCCACCGGTCGAGCCTAGGTGGTCATCGCCTCCGCTGCGGTCGCGATCCGCTCGCACGCGGTGCGGAACGCGGCGACGTCACGCTCGATGGATCGCTCGCCGAAGAGCGAGCCGATCGCGCGCACCACGTTCGGCGTGGACCGGCGGAACGCGCGGCGGCCATCGGGGGTCAGCACGATGAGCTGCCCGCGCCGATCGGTGGGGCAGGCGTGGCGCTCGATGTAGCCACGCTCGACCAGCCGGTCGAGCAACCGGGTGAGGCCGCTCTTGGTCAGGAACACGAGATCGGCGAGATCGGTGGGACGGATGCCCTCACGGGGACCGAGTGCGACATTCACGAGGACCTCGTACTCGGAGTGCGCGACGCCGGTGTCGGCGAGCGCCGCCTCGAGGGCCGTGTTCGCGGCCATCCCCGCTCGGAGGAACGCCCGCCAGGCCGCGAGCTCGGATGCCGAGGCCCGGCGCAGCTTCCCGCGCGCCGACCCGGAATAAGTTGTGGAAGCAACATGTTCCTGCACAACTAGAAGGATAGCTCCCGACCGTGTGGCGGACAAGCACTTCGCTCCAGGAGGACAGAACAATGCAGTGGCAGATCGATTCGAGCCATTCGAGCGTGAGCGCGAAGGCGAGGCACATGATGCTGACGACCGTGCGCGGGGCGTTCAGCGGGACGACGGGGACGATCGACTTCGACCCCGCGGCGCCGGAGGCCGGTGGCATCGAGCTCCGGATCCCGGCGGCGTCCGTGAACACCGGCGATGAGAAGCGCGACGGGCACCTCCGCTCGGCGGACTTCCTCGACGCCGCGACCCACCCCGAGATCGTGTTCAAGAGCACGAAGGTCACGCCGCAGGGGAAAGACGAGTTCGTCGTCGACGGTGATCTCACCATCCGCGGCACGACGAAGCCGGTCAGCGTGAACGTCGAGCTCGTCGGCATCGCCGAGGACCCTCGGGCCGGCCAGCGCGCGGCGTTCGACGCGAAGTTCAGCTTCGACCGCACCCTCTGGGGTCTGGTGTGGAACATGCCGATCCCGAGCGGCGTCCTCGTCGGCGAGAAGATCGCGATCGAGGCGAACATCGCCGCGACGCCCGTGGCCCAGGCCGCGGTCGCGGCGTAGTCCCCGGCTAGCCCGCCGTCCGGCGGCGCGCGAGGAATCGGGAGATCGCGAGCTCCCCCAACGCGCGTCGCCGGGCCCGGCGCGGCTCCTTCTCCAGAACGATCCGGCGGATCTGGTCCGCTGACGGCACGATCGGCGCGATGCGCCGGCGGCTGCGCGGACCGGCGATGCGGCCCTCGAGCGCGTCGATGATGTCCTTCACCCGCTCGTCGATCTCATGGATGTCGAGCGGCCGATCGCCGAGCGGCAACGAGATCCGCACCTCGAGCTGATCGCTCTCCCGGTATCCCACTCCACGCCGGGTCTGTACGTCCAGCACGGCCCCGTGCACGCGCCTGCGCCATTCGTTGCGCGGCCGCGCGTACGCGGGCAGCGGGACGGTGATCGAGAAGCGGCGCTTCGCCACGCGGGCAGCCTAGCGCCGCTACCCCCGCGTGACGACCACGTCCACCTTGTCCCAGCCGGTCGCGCCGTTGGGGAACGGCTCCCGCCGCACCTCGGTCTCGAGCGCGCCGGTCCGGTCGGTCGCCCGCGACACGAGCGTGAACTTGCCCGTGCCCGGCGGCGTCCAATCCAGCTTCCACCGCACCCAGGTCAGCGGCCCGAGGGCCGGCTCGAGCTCCGCGGTCGTGAACGACTTGCCGCCGTCGGTGGAGACCTCCACTTTCGCGATCTCGCGCGCGCCGGCGAACGCGATACCGGCGATCGGGACGCGCCCGGTCCCGTCCCACTTCACGGCCCGGCTCGGCGTGTCGATGCGCGTGTTCGTGTTGACGATCGCGCTGTCGGACCAGCCGCGCTCCATCCAGTAGCCCTGGTAATCGAACGTGACGCACTCGATCGACTTCAGCCATTTCACGTTCTTCATGCCGTAGATGTTCGGCACGAGGAGCCGCGCCGGGTAGCCGTGGTCCTGCGGGATCGTGAACCCGTTCATGAGGTACGCGACGATCGTGTCCGGCTCCAGCGCCTTCTCGAGCCGGACGGAGTCGGTGTAGCCGTCGACGGAGGTCAGCTTCACGTCGTACGTCTCGGCCTTCGGCTTCGCGCGCGCGAGCAGGTCGCGCAGCGGCACGCCGGTCCAGAGCGCCGTCGAGATGAGCTCGCCGCCGACCTCGTTGCTGATGCATTCGAGCGTCTTCAGCTGCTCCACCGCCTCGAGGTCGAGGAGCTCGTCGTAGCTCAGCGAGAACGGGCTCTCGACGGAGCCGCCGATGTCGAGCGACCACTTCGTCACGTCCACGGCCGGCTTGATGAGCGTCGTGTCGACGGTGTAGTGGTCGGCGTTGCTCGTGACCTGCGGCGTCAGCGCCGGGATCGTCTGGAACGTCTCGAGCGCGGCGGGAGGCGTGGCTCGCGAGCGCAGGCGGCGGGCGACGAACGGGAGACCCTCGGCGCGCTTCGCGAGCCCGCGGACCGCGGCGCCGCCGCCGAGGCTGGCGAGCGCGACGGCCGCCGAGACCGCGGCCG
>DASWFN010000082.1:0-5330 GCA_036394215.1 Candidatus Limnocylindria bacterium | reverse complement strand
GGCACGAAGCAGGCCCACATGTTCTTCATCGTCGGACGGAAGCGCTAGGAGCCGAGCCGGAGCTCGTAGCCGCCCCAGCTCGCGACGATCGGATACCCGAGGGCGTCGTTCAAGGCGAGCATCGCCGCGTTCGCTTTCGTCGTGGTCGTGTGGATCTCGCTGAAGCCGTGCGCGCGGGCCCACGCGTGCGCGCGCAGCTTCAGCAGCCGGGCGATCCCGCGACGGCGGTACGCCGGCAGGACGCCGGTGAGCCCGATGCGCAGGGTGTCGTCGCTCTCCCGGAGGAGGGAGCACACACCCACGTAGCGTGAGCCGTCGAGCGCGATGAAGTGCGCGTCCGGGAGCGCGGCCGCACCGGTCACGTTCTCCTCGCGCCACTCGGCGAACGGCTGCGGCGTCGCCCGCCCGAGCGTGACGAATTCGAGCCGGCAGGCGGAGTGGAGATCCCAGGCCGCCTCGAGCGCGCGGTCGTCGCCGACGGCGTCGCGCAGGGCCGCCAAGGTCGTGACCGTGGTCCCGTGGGCGGTGACGCGCTCCTCGGCGGCGGGGGTGGGCAACGGGGCCGCCGCGACCGCGATGACCTGCTGATACATGCGGCCGACCTCGATGAACCCGCGTTTCGCGATGAAGGCCTGGCAGGCCGTCGCGTCGCCGGTCCAGAGCCCAACGACCTTCGCCGATCGCGCGGAAAGCTCGAGCGCGACGCGGTCCCAGAGGGCGGCCCCGATGCCGCGCCGCCGCCGGTCCGTGTCGGCGCCGAGCCGGAGGACGTAGCGCTGCGGGTCGTAGCGGCTCGGGTCGTGATGGATCTCCGCGTAGCCGACCGGCGCGTCTTCCTCGTCCACGGCGACGACGCGGGCCTGGTCGTAGCGCGATCGATCCCACCGCGCGTCTTCCGCGCGCGCCTGCACGGCGTCGAGACGCCGCCCTTCAGCGAGGCTCGCGATGCGGCTGTATGCGGGATAGTCGCGTTCCTCGAACGCCCTGACCCGCCAGGCGGTCACGCGAAGCGGAAGCCTCGCAGCCACCGAAGCTCGCCGCCGATCGTCGTCGCCGGACCGTGGCCGGGGAACACCCGCGTCTCGGGTGGGAGCGCCGCGAGGCGGGCGAGGCTCGCCTCCATGGCCTTCGGATCGGCGCCCGGGAGATCGACGCGGCCGACATTGCCGGCGAAGAGGACGTCGCCACTGAACAGCACGCCCTGCTGCGGCAGGTAGAAGCTCGTCGACCCCTCGGTGTGCCCGGGTGTGTGCAGCGCCCGCAGTTCGACGTCGCGCAGGAACGAGAGGGGACCCTCGGCGATGAGGTCGTCGGCGACCGACGTCGGGTATTCGGCGATGAACCGATCGCTCGGGGCCGTCGCGGGATCGAGCCGGTACGCATCGGCGGCGTGGATCGCGAGCCGCGCGCGGGTCGCGCTCTTCAGCGCCGCGTTCGCGTAGATGTGATCCGGGTGCCCGTGGGTGTTCAAGACCTCGAGCACGGTGAGGCCATGCTCGCGGACCGTCGCGAGCGCTTCGCGCTCGCCCATCGACGGGTCGATGAGGATCGCGTCCCCTCGGTCATCGGCGATGATGTAGAGGCCGTTGTCGAAGGGCTCGACGCGGTGGGCGTAGAGGCGCACCCGTTCGAGCGTAGCGCGCTATCGTGCCCGTGCATGCGCGAGATCGCGGTGGAGAACACCGCGCCGCCCATCGGCATCACCGAGGGGCGTCCCGCGGTCCTCGGCTCCAAGCACATGGTGAGCTCGTGCCACTACCTCGCGTCGCTCGCGGGGCTGCGCATGTTCCCGCGCGGCGGCAGCGCCATCGACGCGGGCGTCGCCGCCGGCATCGCGCTCAACGTGCTCGAGCGCCATCTCACGGACTTCGGCGGCGTCGCGCCGATCATCGTGTTCCGCCCGGGCATGGCCGGACCAGAGAGCATCGACGGTCTCGGGCGCTGGCCCGCCTCGCTCGATCTCGCCGCGTACCGCGCCAAGCACGGCGACGACATGCCGGTCGGCACGCCGCGTTCCGTGACCCCGGCCGCGTGCGACGCCTGGCTCACCGCGCTCGCGAGGCACGGCCGCCTCTCGCTCGCCGAGATCCTCGCGCCCGCGATCGAGCTCTGCGACGGCTTCCCGGTCTACCCGCGGCTCGCGCGGGCGATCGCCATGCTGCAGGACCGCATCCGCCAGTGGCCGGCGAGCGCCGCGGTCTTTCTCCCGAACGGGCGGCCGCCACAGGTGGGAGAGCTGCTCGTGCAGCGTGAGCTCGGCGACCTCTTCCGCCGGCTCGCCGCGATCGAGTCGGCGCACGCGTCGCGCGGACGTGCCGCGGCGATCATGGCGGCGCGCGACGCGATCTACACCGGTGATATCTCCCGCGAGATCGTCGCGCACATGCGGCGCGAGGGCGGCGCGCTGTCGGCCGAGGATCTCGCGACGTATCGCGTCTCGATCGAGCCGCCGGTCCACACGACGTACCGCGGCATTGACGTGTACGCGTGCGGCCCGTGGTCCCAGGGGCCGCTCGTTCCGATGACGCTGAACCTGCTCGAGGGATACGACATCGCCTCCCTCGGCGCGGGCTCGCTCCCGTTCCTTCATCGCTACGCCGAGGCGATGAAGCTCGCGTGCGCGGACCGTGAGGGTTTCTTCGGCGATCCCGACCAGGTCGACGTGCCGATCGCCGGCCTGCTCGACAAGGCCTACGCGGACGAGCGCCGCAAGCTCATCCGCGACGACCGCGCGTGGCCCGAGCTCCCGCTCCCTGGCGACCCGTGGAAGTACGAGGGCCGGACCGGTCCGGCGGGTTACGTCCCGCGCGTCGCCGAAGGTGTCGGCGCGCCCGACACGTCGTACGTCTGCGCGATGGACAGCGAGGGGAACGTGTTCTCCGCGACGCCGTCCGATCCGGGTCTGGGCGCGCCGCTCATCCCCGGCCTCGGCATGATCGTGTCGACGCGCGGCGCGCAGCTTTGGACGACGCCGGGCCACCCGTCGGCGATCGCGCCGCGCAAGCGCCCGCGCCTCACGCCGAACCCCGCGCTGCTCATGAAGGACGGCCTCGCGCTGATGCCGTTCGACTGCCCCGGAGAGGATGCGCAATGCCAGGCGATGGTCCAGGTCGTCTGCAACATCGTCGACTTCGGGATGAACACCCAGGCCGCGATCGAAGCGCCGCGCGTGATCTCGAAGAGCTTCCCGTGGACGTTCTTCCCGCACGCCTACGAGCCCGGCGTGCTGCAGGTCGAGGGACGCGTGCGTCGCGAGATCCGCGACGGGCTGGCCGCGCTCGGTCACGTGATCCGCGACATGCCCGACTTCACACCGGCGAGCGCGGGGGTGTGCGCGATCCGCCGGCTGGAGAACGGCGCGCTCGAGGGCGGTGCCGATCCGCGGCGGGAGAGCTATGCCGTCGGCTGGTGAGGTCGCGCGGTGGCGGGAGGAGTTCCCGATCAGCGACACGCTCATCTACCTGAACAACTGCTCGCTCACGCCGCTGCCGAAGCGCGGCGCCGCGGCGTTGCAGGAGTACGCGCGCACGTGGACCGAGCTGGGGGGCCGGGCCTGGTACCAGCATTGGGTCGGGCTCCTCGACGATCTGCGCGCCGACTTCGCTCGCGTGCTCGGCGCCGACCTCGACGAGGTCGCCCTCGAACCCGCCGTCTCCGCGGCGCTCGTGACGATCGCGTCGTCCTTCGCTTACACGAAGCGCAACAAGGTCGTCGTCGGCGATATCGACTTCCCGACGGATGGGCACACCTGGCTCGCCCTCGAGAAGGCCGGGGTCGAGGTCGAGTTCGTGCACAGCCCCGATGGCGCGACGCTGCCGCTCGAGCTCTTCGAGCGGGCGGTCGACGACCGCACCGCGCTCGTCTGCACCGGACACGTCCTCTACACGAGCGGCTACATCCAGGACGTGAAGGGGCTCGCGGACATCTGTCACCGCACGGGTGCCGCGCTCGTCGTCGACGCGTACCAGTCCATCGGCGCGATCCCGTTCGACGTCCACGCGTCCGGCGCCGACTTCCTCGTCGGCGGCACGCTCAAGTGGCTGATGGGCGGACCCGGGATGGCGCTCCTCTACGCCCGCCGTGATCGCATCGCCGCCGCGAGGCCGACGGCGCTGGGGTGGTGGGCGATGCGCGACCCGTTCACGTTCGACGTGCAGCACATCGATCTCTCGCCGACCGCGCGGCGATTCGAGTACGGCACGCCCGCAGTCGCGGCCGCGTACACCGCCCGCGCCGGGATCGCGCTGCTCGACGAGATCGGCATCCCGGCCGTGCGCGAGCGGCACATGGCACTGTCGCAGCGGCTCGTCGACGGCGCGCTCGCGCAGGGCTGGCAGCTCGGCTGCGTGCGCGAGGCCGAGCGTCGGACCCCGATCGTCACGCTGCGCCATCCCGAGCCGGCGCAGGTCGTCGACGCGCTGCGGGCGAAGGGCTGCATCGTCGACCACCGTCCGGGCCTCGTGCGGCTCTCCCCGCATCACTTCAACACCGAGGCCGAGATGGACGCGACGCTCGAGCTGCTCGCGCCGCTGCGGGAGAAGGTTCCGGCCTAGCCCATCCGGATGCCGGCGACGAGCGCCAAGAGGTCGCTGCCGTCGTCTTCGATCGTGCGACCCGCGGCCGTGGCCTCGCCCGCGATGACGTGGGCTCTGAGCGTGGCCGCGGGGATCAGCGGCTCCGCGAGATTGGCCTGATCGCGATCCACGCCGAAGCGGTCGCGCACGGCGCAGCGGATCGCGGCCCAGCGCACGATCGCGTCGCGGTCCTTCAACGGGAGGGCGGCGTAGGTCCTGACATCGTTGAGGGCGGCGCGGTACGGACCGATCATCCGCTGCTCGGTGCCGCGCGGGTGCTCCCGCGCGAGGCCAAGCTCCTTATCTGTCAGCACACTGTCATCCTAGGCAGATGCCACCGGCAGGATTCTCCGCGGCGACCGTCCTCGATCAGGTCCGCGCGGGGGCGACGTTGCGGTCCGTGGCCGATGCGCACTCGATGGACGAGATCGTCGGCGCCGTTCGCGACGCGCTCACCGGCCTGCGGCTCGGGGTGTCGTCGCTCGACGAGTCCGCGCTCCATCGCGTGGCAGGGCTCGAGCTCTGGTCGATCGCCGAGATCGCGGGCCACGCGCTACGCATGGATGAAGCCGCGCACGCCGTCGCGCGATCGCTCGCGGTCGGCCAGCGGCCGACGGTGCAGGTGCCGTACGGCGAGCCGGGCGCCGCGACAGCCACGCGCGAAGAGCTGCTCGTCGGGATCAGCGCCGCCGAGGAGCGGCTCGCCGCAACACGCGTGCTCGCCGCCGGCGGGCCGACGTTCCCGCACGATGAGCT
>DASWFN010000081.1:0-1679 GCA_036394215.1 Candidatus Limnocylindria bacterium | reverse complement strand
CCGGGTCGAGGCTAGCTGGCTCCCTGCAGCATGGCGAGCACTTCGGCGGTGCTCGTGATGCCCTCTGCGACCTTTCGGAGACCCGCTTCGCGCAGCGTGACAAGGCCGGCCGCGGCCGCGATCGAGCGGAGCTCCTGGCTCGACTCACCGCGGTTGATCCCGTTACGCAACTCCTCGCTCAGGATGAGCAGCTCGTACACGCCGGTCCGGCCCAGGTAGCCGGTCCCGGCGCAGTAGTTACAGCCCCGGCCGAGGTAGACGACGTCCGCCGGCAGGTGGGCCTGGCGGAGGAGCGCGGTCTCCAGCATCTGGGGCTTCTGCTCCACCTTGCAGTGCTCGCAGAGCTTCCGGACGAGCCGCTGGGCGGTCACCGCGACGAGGCTCGAGGTCACCATGAACCGCTCGACGCCGAGGTCGAGGAGCCGGTAGACCGCGCCGATCGTGTCGATCGCGTGGATGCTCGTGAGCACGAGGTGCCCGGTGAGCGCGGCGTTCATGCTGATCTCGACCGTCTCTTGATCGCGGATCTCGCCGACGAGGATGACGTCGGGGTCCTGGCGCAGCACCGACCGCAGCCCGGTGGCGAACGTCCGGCCCGCGGGCAGGTTGATCGGGATCTGCGAGGTGCCGTCGATGATGTATTCGACCGGGTCCTCGATCGTCATCACGTTCTTCGTCGTGCGATCGAGCTCGTTCACCGACGCGTACAGGGTCGTCGTCTTGCCCGACCCGGTCGGGCCGCACACGAGCAGCATCCCGAACGGCGCCTTCAGCAGCTCGCCCCACCGCTCGAGCACGCCGGTCTCCATGCCGAGGTCGCGCACGTCGATGATCGAGCGCGTCTTGTCGAGGATCCGCATGACGATCTTCTCGCCCCAGATGGTCTCGATCGTCGACACGCGGACGTCGGCCTCGTGCTCGTCCATCGTGAGCGAGATCTGGCCGTCCTGGCTGCGCCGCTTCTCGACGATGTTGAGGTTCGCCATGACCTTCACCCGTGAGGCGATCGCCGGGCCGAGATCCTTCGGGAGCTCGGTCGCGTCGTGCAGCGTGCCGTCGATGCGGTAGCGGATCCGGATGAGGTGCTCCTGCGGCTCGATGTGGATGTCCGACGCGCGATCGCGCAGGGCCTGGGTGAGGATGAGGTTCACGATCTGGACGACCGGCGCGGTCTCGTCGACGCCCGCGAGCAGCGGCGCGACGAGCTGCGGCGCGGGCGTCCGGGTCTTCTCGTAGCGGCCGACGGCGTCGCCGACGTTCCCGAGCACGCGGTAGCGCTGGGTGATCGCCTCGTCGATATCCGACCGCAACGCGAGGAGCGGCCGGATCGGGATCGTGACCCGCTCCTTCAGCTCCGCGAGCGTCTTCGAGTCGGACGGGAACGCCATCGCGAGGACCAGGCCGCCCTCCTCGATGCGGATCGGCAGGATGTGGCGGCTCTTCGCAAGATCCTCGGGCACGAGCTTGAGGGCCTCGTCGTCGGTGCGCTGGAGGCCGAGATCGATGAGCGGCGTATCGAGCTGGAAGCTCAGGACCGCGGCGAGATCCGCGTCGCTGACGAGCCCCTCGTCGATGAGGATCTCGCCGAGCGGTGTCCCGGTGACCTTCTGCCGCGCGAGCGCGCGCTCGATCGCGACCTCGTCCACGAGGCCGGACTCGATGAGCAGCTCCCCGATCCG
>DASWFN010000080.1:0-1591 GCA_036394215.1 Candidatus Limnocylindria bacterium | reverse complement strand
GAGACCTCGACGATCGCCGGGCGCGCGGTGCGCGCGGCCTCGGCGCGCTCCTTCCCGAGCGCGTCGAGCAGGTCGCGCATGAGGATGCCGCGCCCCGCTCCGGCCTCGACGAGATCCCACTGCGCCGGCTTCCCCATCGCGGTCCAGCAGTCGACCGCCGCGCGCGCGAGCGCGCGACCGAACGCCGGACCGAGCTCGGGCGACGTGAGGAAGTCGGCACCCTCGAAGCCGATGGCCGCATGGGTCGTGTAGTAGCCGGCCTGCGGGTCGTAGAGCGCCGCGTCCATGAAGTCGGCGAACGTGATCGGGCCGCGCGCGCGGATGCGCTCGACGAGCCGGTCGCGCAGGGTCACGCGAGCAGTATCGCGGCGGTCGCTGGTGCTACGCGTTCCAACGCGGCGGACCGGGCGGCCGGATCTCCGGCGGCCGGATCGAGTCGCGCGTGGACTCGTCGGCGAGCGGGATGTGCTCGGAGGGCTTCCACGTCCGCGCCGCCGCGAGCTCTTCCTTCGCGAGGACGGTGACGCCGAAGCGCTGGTACGTCGAGAGCTCGAAGTTCGGGGTCTCGCCGAGCGCGCCGTGCGGGCACACCTCGACGCAGTCGCCGCAGTAGATGCAGCGCACGATGTCGAGCTCGTAGGTCTGGAGATCGCGCTCGCGCATCATGAGCGCGCCGGTCGGGCACGTCTCGGCGCACGCGCCGCAGGACACACAGTCGGTGTAGCTCAGCGACACGTTCCACGGCGTGGTCACGATGGAGTCGTAGCCGCTGCCCATGAGGCCGTAGCAGTTCGCGCCGATCACGTCGCGGCAGATCCGGACGCACTGGGTGCAGTTGATGCACTTGTTGAGGTCGCGGAGGATGAAGTCGTGGCTGAAGTCGTACTCGTAGTCGTGGAAGTCGACCGGCTCGGCGCGGTGGAACTTGTTCTCGGTGAGGCCATGCTCGAGCGAGAGCCGCTGGAGGTCGCACCTTCCCACATCCGGGCACACGCACTGGAGGCAGCGCGCGGCCTCCTTCTCGGCGGCGGCCTTGTCGTAGCCCTTCTCGATGAGCTCGAAGCTCTTCACGCGGTCGGCGAACGGGAGGAACGGCATGCGGACCTGCGGCTCCTCGGGCTTGTAGGGCACGATGTCGATGAGCTCCGGGACCTGCTCTTCCTCGCGGATCTCCTCGGCCACCCGGGCCATGTCGTCCCCCGCCAGGTAGCGGTCGATCGCCTTCGCCGCGAGCTTGCCCTGCGCGACGCACTGGATGACCGTGACCGGGCCCATCTGCGCGTCGCCGCCGGCGAAGACGCCGGGCCGGTCGGTCATGAGCGCGCCGTTCGCGACGATCGTCTCGCGGCGGGTCTTGCGCATGCCCGGAGTCGTCTCCATCCAGTCGAGGACCGGCGACTGCCCGATGGCCGGGATGACCGTGTCGCACTCGATGACGAACTCGGAGCCTTCGATCGGCACCGGACGGCGGCGACCGCTCGCGTCGGGCTCGCCGAGGGCCATCCGCTGGAACTCGACGCCGCCGGCGCGGCCGTCCTTCTCCACGATGCGGACCGGCGCGGCGAAGAACTCGAGCTTGATGCCCTCGTGC
>DASWFN010000079.1:0-6315 GCA_036394215.1 Candidatus Limnocylindria bacterium | reverse complement strand
ACAGGTCCTCGCAGATCGCGATGCCCGCGGTCCCGACCGCGCTCTCGAACGTCTCGAACCGGTCACCGGGGCCGAAGTAGCGGCCGTCGTCGAAGATGCCGTAGGTCGGCAGGTAGACCTTGCGGTGCACGTGGCGCAGCGTGCCGCCGGACCAGTAGCCCTGCGCGATGTGGAGCTTCGCGTCCTTCGAGCGCTCGACGAAGCCGGCGCTGATGTCGATGTCGCGCGACGCATCGGCGATCGGGGCGAGCACCGGATCGTCGGCCGCGCATGCAACGTCGGCGGCGAGGTCCTTCAGGTGGTAGCCGGTCAGCGACAGCTCCGGGAATACGACGAGCTTCGCGCCGGTGGAGCGGGCCTGCCCGATCCAGTCCTTGTGCATCGCGAGGTTGCGCTTCATCGCGCCGAGGGCCGGCGCGCACTGGGCGATCGCGATCTTCACGAGGACCGGAAGCTCCCGACGCGATCCGCGTACTGGTGGGCGAGCGACCACGCGCGCCCGTCGTCCGCGGCCTCGGCCCACACGCTGAAGAGCGGCTGGTCGGCGTCGGGCAGCACGAGGACCCACTCGCCGTCGAAGACGTGCTTCACGCCGTCCACCTGCTTCGTACGGTCGGTCGCCGGCTCCTGGGCGAGCATCCGCATGACCCGGCCCTTGTCCTCCCAGGGGCAGGCGACCTTCAGCCGGACCAGGTGCGCGGCGGGGGTCTCGTCGATCGCCTCGGCGAGCGTGGTCTGCTGCACCGCGAGAAGCTCGAGCAGCTTCACGATCGCGAAGAGGCCGTCGAAGGATGGATGGAACCGCGGGAAGATGAAGCCGCCAAGGCCGTCGGCGACGAGCTGTGGATGCTCGCGTGCGGCGAGGCCCATCTGCGCCTCCGCGGACGCCCGCACGCGCTGGACGCGGCCGCCGGCCTCCGTCACGAGCCGCTCGATGCTCGCCGGGGCGAACACCGGCACCGCGACGAGGCCGGGGCTCGTCTTCGCGGTGAGCCGGACGAACGCGGTCAGGAAGTGACGGTCCTCGATGATCCGGCCGCGGTCGTCGGTGAAGAAGACCTTCTCGCCACCTGAATCGAGCGTGACACCCAAGGTGGCGCGGAGCGTGGCTGTGATCGCGGCGAGCTCGCGCATCTGCTGCTGGAACTCCTCGAGCGACCGCGAGCCGATATTCTCCGAGACCACCGAGTTGATCCCGATCACCTCGATGTCGAGGGCCTCCATGAGCTGCGGCAGGTACTGCGCCGCGGTCCCGTGCGAATAGTTGAGGACGATCTTGAACTTCGCATCGGTGATCTCGCGCTTGTGCGCGACCTCGCGAAGGAAAGCGTCGCTGTACTCCTCGCCCACTCGCGGGATCTCGATGATCCGGCCGACGTCGTCATACGAGCTTCGGCGGAAGTCCTCGCGGAAGAACGTGTTCTCGACCTTGCGCTCCTGGGCCTTGTCCATGTCCAGCGCCTGCCGGTCGAAGAACTTGATGTCACACACCCGCACGTCGAACGGGGAGATGCGCACGTGGACGCCGCCGGCCGCGCCCATGCGGCGCGTCTGAAAGCGGCCGATCGGGAGAGGCGCCTGGGTGAGGTCCGCGACGTGCACGCCGGCGCCGACGATCCCGGACATGAGCGCACGCTTCAGCATCCGGCTGGAACGGTGCTGGTCGCGGTTCATCGTGACCGTGGTGCCGCTCGGCAGCGACGACGCATAGGCCGAGCCGAGGCGCGCGGCGAACTCCGGCGTGAGGTCGACGTTCACCAGGCCGGTGACGCCGAACCGTCCGAAGAGCGACCGGCGGCCCTGGGATCCCCAGATGAGGCTCGACCCGACGACCGCGCCGCCCTCGACCTGCTTGTCCGGCCAGATCTTCACGGCCGCGCGCACACGCGCGCCTTCATTGATGACCGAGTGGTCGCCGATGACCGAGCCTTCCTCGAGGACGACGCGCGCTTTGAGCGCGCACTGCCGACCGACGATGGTGCCGCGCAGATCGGAGCGTTCGCCGATATAGCTGTTGCGCCACACGATCGAGCTTTCGATGCGCGCGAACTGATCGACCGCCACCGAGTCGCGAAGGACCGTCGGTCCGATGATCTCGACCCCACCGCCGATCCGCACGCCCGCCCCGAGGTAGATCGGGCCGGTGAGGATCGCGCTCGGCTCGATCTCGACCTCGCCCCCGGCGAACACGCCGGGCAGGATCTCGATGCCGAGTGGCTCACCCTTCATCTTCCCCTCGAGGAGATCGGCGTTCGCGCGGCTGTACTCGCCGATCGACCCGACGTCGGTCCAGTAGCCCTCGGCCACGTAGCCGAACAGTGGCTCTCCGTCCGCCAGGAGCTGCGGGAACAGGTCCTTGCTGAAGTCGAACTTCTCGCCGATGGCGTAGCGCTCGAGCACCCGCGGCTCGATCACGTAGATGCCGGTGTTGATGGTGTCCGAGAAGACCTCGCCCCACGACGGCTTCTCGAGGAACTTCGTGATGCGGCCGTCCGGCTGGGTGATGACGACGCCATACTCCAGCGGATTCGCGACCCGAACGAGCGTGAGCGTGACTGCGGCCCTGCGCTCCTTGTGGAACGCGACCACCTTCGATAGGTCGATGTCGGTCATCGCGTCGCCGGAGATGACGAGGAACGTGTCCGCGAGCGCGGCACCGATCTGGCGGACCGAGCCACCGGTGCCGAGCGGCGTTTCCTCGACGCTGTACCGGAGCCGCATGCCGACGCCACCGCCGTCGCCGTAGCTGTCCTGGATCACCGACGCGAGGTACTGCAGCGTCACGAAGGCGTCCTCGATGCCATGCCGCTTGAGCAGGTCGAAGATGTGGCCGAGGCAGGGTTTGTTGACGATCGACACCATCGGCTTCGGACGGTTGATCGTCAGCGGTCTGAGGCGGCTCCCCTCGCCGCCGGCCATGACGACGGCCTGCATCAGGCCGAGTTTAGGCGCGTTTCGCGGGCTGCTCTGCCCCGATGGAGAAGAGCGACTCGAGGTCGTGGCGGGAGTACAGCTTGAACGCCACGTGCGTGTCGGTGCGCGTGACGCCCGGCAGCTGGCCGATGCGGCTGGTGACGATCTCGGCGAGCTCCTCGTGCTCGCGTGCGCGGACCATGGCGATGAAGTCGACCTGGCCGGTGACCGAGTACACCTCGGATACGCCGTCCACCGCGGCGAGCGCCTCGCCGAGCGCGGGGATCGCCTTCCGATCGGCGTTGATGAGGACGATCGCCGTGATCATTTCATCTCAGCCATCAGAGGCTCTTCACGTCGATGTCGTGCAGGGCCGACTTCAGATAGTGCGCGGCCTCCTGGAAGGCCACCGCCTTGCCGCGATTGAGCGCGGCTTCGTAGCTGTCGAGGCTGTCCGCGGTCGAGCGCTCGTCGTAGCGGTGGAACGCCTCCTCCAGCTGGTCGACGGCGAGCTTCACCCGGTCGCGCGCGGCGGAGCTGATCACTGACACCCTCCCGATGACTGCGTCAGCGACGAGGATATCGGGAGGGCGTCCGCACCGCTGCGCTTACGGAGTACGGCGCGTCGTGGTGGTCGTGGTCTCCTCGACGACCTCGTCCCCGACGGCCGGGTCGTTCACCTGGACGTCCGTCCCGCCGTCGGGGCGCACGTTCACGTTGGTGGTCTGGCCCGCCGGGACGGTCGTGTCCCTGACCGTGGTCCGCTTCTCGACGACCTCACGCTCGTTCATGGCGACCTCCCTGTTCCGTCAGCGGACACGGGATGCACGGCCGGTGCCAGCGCTCTAGCCGCTGATCTCCAGCTCTCGGGTCGGGATCCCGAGGTCGATCTCGACGACGCCGTCGACCACGCGGACGGGATACGCGTTCACCGGGTAGACCGCCGGGAGCGCTCTCACCTGGCCGCTGAAGAGGTCGAACTTGGCGCCATGCCGCGGGCATTCGACGCAGTGATCGTCGACCTCGCCCTCGCCGAGGGTGCCGCCGTCGTGGGTGCAGACGTTGTCGATCGCGCCCCACGCCCCGTCGAGGGTGTGGCCGACGGCGAAGGAGCGCCCCTCGGCGCCGACGACCGTGACCTCACCGGGCGGGATGTCGGCCGCCGACGCGACCGGCCACCAGCGCGGCCCCTCGTCTTGGGTCATGCGGCGTCGTCGAGCTCGGCGATGCGGCCGATGCGCGGCGCGAGCGCCGCGAGGACGCGGGCTCCGACCTGCGGATCGGGGATCTCGTTGATGACGCGCTGGAAGAACCCGCGGACGAGCATCTGCTCGGCGTTCGCGCGATCGAGCCCGCGCGACATGACGTAGAAGAGCTCGAGGTCGTCGAGGCGGCCGGCCGTCGCGCCGTGGCCGCAGCGCGCGACATCGTTGGTGAGGATCTCGAGGACCGGGATCGGATCGGCGCCGGCCTTGTCGGAGAGCAGCATGTTCCGGCACTCCTGGTACGACCCGCTCGCGCTCGACGTCGGTTCGACACGGATGACCCCGTAATACGTCGCGTGCGCGCGCTCGTAGAGCGCCGAGAGGTAGAGCAGGTCGCTCGCCGACGCCTTGCCGTCGAGCTTCTGCAGCGAGTTCACGTCGATGCGCTGGTCCGATCCGGCGGCCACGAGGCCGTAGAGCTTCACCGTCGCGCCGTTCCCGCGGATGTCGGAGTCGATGCCCAGCTTCGTCTTGTGGCTGCCGACGAGGACATTGAAGCTGCGGACGGTGCTGTCGTCCTCCGAGACGTAGCGCTGGTGCCCGAGGTCCCACACATCCTCGCCGAAGCGCTGGATCCCGACGTAGCGGACCTGCGCGTTCTTGCCGGCGTGGATCTCGAGGCCGGGGATCGCGATCCGGCCCTTCCCCCCGCCGTCCGACGTCAGCTCCTCGACGAGCGTGACGCTGCTGTTGGCCTCGGCGACGACCACCGTGCGGAACACGATCGCGCCGGTGCCCGCGGCCCAGTGCTTCTGCACGTTCAAGGGAAGCTCGACGGTCACGCCGGCAGGTACGTGGACGAACGTGCTGCCGTGGGCGAACGCGGCGCCGTTGAGCGCGCGGAACGCGGCATGGCTCGGCAGCCCGCCGTTGTCGCCCAGCGTCTTGCGGACGAGCTCGGGATGATCGCGGACCGCATCGATCCAGCGATCGAAGATCACGCCCTTGTTCCCGGCCTCCACCGGCACCGAGCTGTACTCGGATGGCGGCTCCGGCGGCTCATCGACCACGAGGGGGCCCGCCGGGAGACCGGCGAGCGGGAAGCGGCGCCACTCCTCCTCCGCACCGGTCGGCCAATGCTCCGGCCGGAGCGTCGCGAGGGACGCGAGGCGCCACTCGAGGAGCCAGCCGGGTTCGCCGCGCCGACGCGAAAGCCGCTCGACCTCAGTGCGGTCGAGCGGCAGGAGGGCCGTGGGTGCCGTCGCGAGCGCCACTAGCCGATGGCGCCCTGCATCTGCAGCGTGATGAGCCGGTTCATCTCGATCGCGTAGTCCATCGGAAGCGTCTTCACGATCGGCTCGATGAACCCATTGACGATCATGGCGACGGCCTCGGCCTCGCCCATCCCGCGGCTCATGAGGTAGAAGAGCTGCTCCTCGCCGACCTTGGAGACCGAGGCCTCGTGGCCGATGGTCACGTCGTCCTCGTCGATCTCCATGTACGGATAGGTCGCGCTCCGCGCCGTGTCGTCGAGCATGAGCGCGTCGCACCGGACGGTGCTCTTCGCGCCCTTGCAGCCCGGGTAGATCTTCACCAGACCGCGGTAGCTCTGGATGCCGGTGCCCTTGCTGATGCCCTTGCTCGTGATGAGCGAGGTCGTGTGGGGCGCCGCGTGGATCATCTTCGCGCCGGCGTCCTGGTGCTGGCCATCGCCCGCGAACGCGACGGAGAGGACCTCGCCGTGCGCGCGCTCGCCGACGAGGTACACGCTCGGGTACTTCATCGTGACCTTGGAGCCGAGGTTGGCGTCGATCCACTCCATCACGCCGCCCTCCTGGACCACCGCGCGCTTGGTCACGAGGTTGTAGACGTTGTGGCTCCAGTTCTGGATGGTCGTGTAGCGGACGCGGGCGTCCTTCTTCACGATGATCTCGACGACGGCGCTGTGCAGCGTGTTCGTCGTGAACACCGGGGCCGTGCAGCCCTCGACGTAGTGAACGCTCGAGCCCTCTTCGGCGATGATGAGCGTGCGCTCGAATTGCCCGGCGTTCTCGCTGTTGATGCGGAAGTACGCCTGCAGCGGGATCTCGACATGCACGTTCTTCGGGACCCAGACGAACGAGCCGCCCGACCACACCGCCGTGTTGAGCGCGGCGAGCTTGTTGTCGTTCGCCGGGATCACCGTGCCGAAGTGCTC
>DASWFN010000078.1:0-3036 GCA_036394215.1 Candidatus Limnocylindria bacterium | reverse complement strand
GCGAGCTCGGCGAGCTCGCGGAGGAAGCCACGGATGAGCCCGAATGAGGCACGTGCTTCGTCGATCCGTACGAGCATGCGCGCCCGCACGTCACCTTCGGCGCGAGTGATCGGGACCACCGAGCCCGGGCCATAGGCCGCGTACGGATGATCGTGCCGGACATCGCGGGCCACGCCGCTGGCGCGCGCGGCGATCCCGACCGCGCCCAGGCTGACGGCCAGATCGTGGTCGAGCGTCCCGGTTCCGATGAGGCGTTCCATGAACGAGTCGGTGTCGAGCAAGCCGTCCACGAACCCGTCGAATTGCGGCTCCAGCATGTCGAGGGTCCGGGCGATGGTCTGGCGGGCCGTCGGGTCGAGATCGCGCCGCACGCCGCCCGGCGTGACGATCCCGAAGAGGTAGCGATGACCGCCGACGTTCCCATTCAGCTCTTGAAAGCGTTCTTTGAGGACCCCGCCCTGGTACAGGCCCAGCTGAAGCGACGCGCCGGCGCAGAGATTGGCGAGATCGCCGACGTGGTTGTACAGCCGCTCGAGCTCGAGGAACACGCTGCGCACCAGGTGCGCACGTCGGGTGGGCTGAGCGCCGGCGAGTGACTCGATCGCCTGGCTGAACGCGACCGCATGCGATACGGAGCAGACGCCGCAGATCCGCTCCGCCAGGACCAGCGCGCGCTCGACAGACCGTCCTTCGACCGATTTCTCGATCCCGCGATGCGTGTAGAAGAGCCGGGCCTCGAGATCGAGCACGAGCTCGCCCACCCCGCCGAAGCGGAAGTGGCCCGGCTCGATGATCCCGGCGTGGACCGGCCCGACCGGGATCTCGATGACCCCTTGGCCGTGCACGCCGGTCATGGTCACATCGTCATGCACGACGCGGGGGACCCGGGTGCTCCCAGCGAAGTCCTTGCGCAACGGATGCACTCCATGAGGCCAATCGGGATGGAGGACCAGCCGGCGCGGGTCCGGGTGTCCCTGCGGGTCGAGGCCGAAGAGATCCTTGGCCTCGCGTTCGTACCAGTGCGCCGCGGGAACGAGCGGCGTGACGGAGGGGAATGACGGATGCGCTGGATCGAGCATCGCGCAGACGGCGACGTAGTCGCCTGACGACCGCGCGAACACGTAATACAGGCCAAAGCCACGACCGAGTGGCCGCTCGTCGGTCGCCGTCATGACGACCAAGCGCGCTCCGCCGAGCGCGAGCGCGCCGCAGGTCTCCGGCAGCGCGGTGGGCGGGACCCAGACATGGGTCGTGCGCGCGTCCGGGCCATACCGACCTGGCCCTTGCGGGGAGACCCTCGGGGCGTTCGTACCGGTCATGGGCCCACCGCGAGCACGCGCGCGACCGCCGCGAACGGACCGCTCAGCAGCGGAGGCAACCAGAGACCGATCAGCGCGAGCACGGCGATAGGGGCACCGAAGAGCAGCCACGACGGACCGAGGGAGCCCACATAGACCCGGCGCGGCGGCTCGCGCAGCACGACCTGGAGGACATGGAACAGCATGCCGCCGAAGATCAGGACCGTCGCGATGAAGAAGATGACCGTGCCCCCGATCGCGCTCGGGCGATCCGCCAAGCCGGCGCGGGCGATGCCGAGCTCGCTGGCGAACGGTGAAAAGGGCGGCACGCCGGTGATCGCGAGCGTTCCGATCAGCAGCGCGAGTGCGGGGATGCGCGCGAGATCGATCGCTCCACGCAGCTGCGCGAGCCGCAGCGTGCCGTACCGCTGGCCGATCGCCCCGGCGGCGAAGAAGAGGGTCGACTTCGCGAGCGCGTGATTGAGGAGGTGGAACGCGGCCGAGAAGAGGGCGAGCGGGCTCCCGATGCCGATCCCGAGCGCCACGATCCCCATGTGCTCGACCGATGAATAGGCCAACAGCCGCTTGAGGTCATGCTGCACGAGCACGAACGGGATCGCCACCAGCATCGACAGCGAACCGATCCCGATCAGCAGATCGGAGGAGAACGAAACGCCGACCGCGCCCGCCGCGAGCAGGTGGAACCGGAGCACGCCATACAGGGCGCACGGCAGCAAGGCCCCCGACAGCAGCGCGCTCACCGGCGTCGGTCCCTGACCGTGCGCGTCCGGCAGCCAGGTGTGCATCGGCGCCAGGCCCGCCTTGGTGCCGAAACCGACGAGGACGAGGACGAAGGCCAGCCGCATCAGCGCCGGATCGAGGCTGGCCGCGCTGGCGCGCAGGCTGTCCCACTCGAGACCGGCCGCACCGGGACCGAGCGCGCGACCAGCGGCATAGAACGTGAGCACGACGCCGAACAGAGCGAACGCGATACCGACCGTACAGAGCATGAGATATTTCCACGCCGCTTCGAGATCGCGACCGCGACGAAAGGACCCGACGAGCAGCGCGGTGGTCAGCGTGGTGGCTTCGATCGCGACCCACATCAACCCGAGGTTGTTCAGCAACGGTACCGCGAGCATCGCGGCCATCGAGAGGTTGAACCAGACGTAGAACCAGCGCACGCGCTCGGCCTGCAGGTGGCCGCTCGAGACCTCGTTGCCCAGGTACGCGACGGACTGGATGGTCGCAAGCGCCCCGACGATGGCGATGATCAGGACGATGAGGGCGGACAACGCATCGAGCGCGAACGTGCCACCGAGCGCGCGCTGGGCGGGTGCGCCGAACCCTTCGGCGACGACCGGTAGCGCGATCGCAAGCGTGACGAGCGCGGTCACGACGCTGATGCGGGGCGCCCAGCGACCGGCGCTCAGGCAGAGCACCGCCGCGAGCATTGGGATCGCGAGCAGGACCGGCACGAAGCTCATCCCCGCAGCTCGCGGAGTGCGTCGGTGTTGACCGTGTCGAAGTGCTCGTTGATGCGGAAGGAGAAGACCGCGAGAACGGTGAGGGCGATCAGGAGGTCGAAGAACACGCCGATCTCGACGAACAGGGGCAGTCCCAAGGTCGCTCCCAAACCGGCGAGGAAGACGCCGTTCTCGATCGTGATGAGCCCGATCACCTGTGAGATCGCCTTGCGGCGCGTGGACATGAGCAGGAGGCCGAGCAGGGTGAGCGA
>DASWFN010000077.1:0-1627 GCA_036394215.1 Candidatus Limnocylindria bacterium | reverse complement strand
TCCGTGGACGCGCGAGATGGATTCGCCGGGAAAGAACTTGTACATCGCGTGGCGCCCGAGGGTCACCACGACCTTCGGCTTGAGCGCCGCGAGGTGCCGCTCGAACCAGACGTGGCAGGCCGCGACCTCCTCGGGGAGCGGGTCGCGGTTCTCGGGCGGGCGGTGGCGCACGACGTTCGTGATGAAGACCTTGCTGCGGTCCAGGCCGATGCCGGCGAGCAGCTGGTCGAGGAGATGGCCGGCGGCGCCGACGAACGGGCGGCCCTGGACGTCCTCGTTGTAGCCGGGGGCCTCGCCGAGGAAGAAGATGCCGGACTCGGCGCTGCCCTCGCCCGGGACGGCCTGTTTCGCGCTCCGGTGGAGCGGGCAGGCCGTGCAGGCGCGGATCTCGTCGGCGAGAGCGGCGAGGGGGTCTTGCACCTCGTTGATTATCGCGGCCCCGGGGCTTTCCGGGCGAGATAGAGGACGTCGGTGTACGGGCGGGCGGGCATGTCGATGACGTCCACGAGGAAGCCCGCGCGCTCGAACATCGCCACGGCCTCGGTCCGCGAGAGGAAATGGAACCGGCGGGCGCTCGCCCGGGTGATCCCCAGGGCGGTCGTGACGAGCTCCTGGGCGTACGTGAGGGCGTAGCGGGGGCTCGCGGCGCGCTCCTGGGCCTTCACGACGAGCGGGGCGTTCTCGACGAGGGCCGAGGCGGCCTTGCGCAGGACCTCCTCCTGGTCAGCGGGCGAGAGCAGGTAGAGGACATCCACGATCGTGATGGCGTCGCACCTCGGCGGGGTCTCGTGGATGATGTCGCCGACCTCGAACCTGAGCCCCTCGCGGCCCTGGACGGTGGTGCGCGCGATCTCGATCTTCCGCTCGTCCATGTCGATCCCGAGGATCCGGCGGTTCGGCGCGGCCTCCGCCAGCAGGTTCGCGAACAGCCCGTGCCCGCAGCCGAGATCGACGACGTAGCCGTGGCGCGGCACGTAGCGATCGACGAACGCCAGGTCCGAGAGGAACGCGCGGCCGTGCACGAGCGTGCGTGCGACCAGCGGGGCCGCGCGGTACCGGTGCACCGCGCGCTCGAGCGCGGCGGTGGTCGTCCCACCCGTGATCACTGTTGCTCCACCCTCCAGCGGATGGTGTCGCCCAGCGCGCTGCGCAGGAGCGGGTCGGTGAGAAGCTGGAGGTCGTCGAAGCGCTTGAGCACGAGCGAGTCGCCGGTCGCGCGGAGCGCATCGTCCGGCCGGCCGGGATGGCCGACGAGCTCGCCGATGCCGGGATACGCCGCGTACAGCGCGACCGTCGCGGCGTCGGGCCGCTTGGGCAGCGCGGTGAGGTCGACGAACCAGTCGTTGCCCGGGACGCCGCGCTGGAGGAACGACGACACGATCGACGCCGCACCGAGCAGCTGCGCCTTCGCGGTCGCCGCGATCCGCGGGGGGCGAGCCCGCCGCAGGTAGCGCGCCCCCTCCTGGCGCGCGACGGTCGCGACGACCCGGTTCAGCGGCGGCAGGAGGTGGGTGTGACGGTGGGAGTCCCACGCGAGCGGCTCGATCCCCCACTCCCGCGCGCGGCCGACCTGCGCGCGGATCTCGGCCGCGACCTCGCCGAGGCGCACGCGGCCGCTCACGAGCCG
>DASWFN010000076.1:0-21889 GCA_036394215.1 Candidatus Limnocylindria bacterium | reverse complement strand
TCGTAGCGGATGAGCGCATGTTTTCCCGGCTCGATCGCGAGCACCTGGCACGCGAACTCCTGGACCGTCCCGTCGAAGCGCGTCTTGCGCTCGGTGATGGGAAGCCGTTTTGACACTCCACTACGCATCCGTAGCATGAGTGTGCCGTGAGAGAGCTCTACCAGGTGGTCGAGGTCGGGCCCTCCTGGTATCAGGACAACATCCCCTGCCAGGAAGCCTGCCCGGTGAAGACCAACTGCCGGGGCTACCTGAACCTCGCCGCGGCCGGCGAGTTCGAGAAGGCCTGGGAGCTCGCGCTCGACCCCAACCCGATGGCTTCGATCTGCGGCAGCGTCTGCGCGGCGCCGTGCGAGACCGCCTGCCGGCGGAAAGAGGTCGATAAGCCCCTCTCGATCCGCTACGTGAAGAAGTTCCTGTCCGACTGGACGCACGAGAACGTGACCGTCGACGGGAACGGGTACCGCCAGCCCGCGCCGCCGGTCTACGGGCCGCCGGCGAAGAGGGTCGCGATCGTCGGCGCCGGCTGCTCCGGCCTCGCGGCCGCGAGCGATCTCGCGAAGCTCGGCTTCGGGGTCACCGTCTACGACGCGCTGGACCAGGCCGGTGGCACCACGCTCGCCGGCGTGCCGCCGTTCCGCTTGCCCCGCGAGGTCATCGACCGCGACATTGCCGGCATCGTGAACGAGAACGTCGAGTTGAAGATGTCGACCTACGTCGGGCGCGACATCACGATGCGCCAGCTCACCGAGCAGTTCGACGCGGTCCTCGTGACCGCCGGCTGCTTCGAGCCAACGTACATCGGCATCCCCGGCGAGGACGCGCCCGGCGTCATGGCCGGCATCGTGTTCCTCGAGCGCGCGTACCGCGGTCGCCCGGTCGAGGTGGGAAAGCGCGTCGTGGTCCTCGGCGGTGGCTACACCGCGATGGACTGCTCGTCGACATCGTGGCGTCTCGGCGCGGAGGAGATCTACATCGTCTACCGCCGTGGCCGCGAGGAGATGGTCGTCGACGAGGAGGAGCTGGCCGAGACCGCGCGCGAGGGCATGGAATTCGTGTACCTCGCCTCTCCGGTCGAGGTCCTCACGGGTCCCGATGGCCACGTCCGCGGCGTGACGTTCATCCGAAACCGCCTCGGCCAGCCTGACGCGAGCGGCCGCCGCGCGCCGGAGCCGATCCCGGGCTCGGAGTTCGAGATCCCGTGCGACACGGTCCTGCTCGCGCTCGGCCAGGCGCCCGACCGGACATTCATGAACGACTTCGAGCCGTTCCGGGTGAAGCGCTGGCGCGATGTGAAGGTGAACCCCGAGACGTTCCAGACGGAGGTCGAGTCCATCTTCATCGCCGGTGACTACCGGACCGGTCCGACGACGATCATCGAGGCCGTCGCCGAGGGCCGCGGGGCTGCTCAGCAGATCGCCCGCTACCTCGACCCGATCGCGGCCGCGGTGAGCGTGCCCGAGTACCACGAGGTCGTGACCCTCCGCCGCTCGAATACCGCCGACAACACCGGCCAGATCGCCGGCGAGGGAGAGCTTGCGCGCGTGTACCACAACATGTCCGTCGACTACGACCGCATCCCGCGCCACGAGATGCCGAAGCTCACGAAGGGCGAGCGGCGCGGCCTCTTCCTTGAGGTGAACCGCGGCTACGAGACCGCGCAGGCCGTCGCGGAGTCCGACCGCTGCCTCAAGTGCAACTTCAACATCGAGATCGTGGGCGAGCTCTGCATCATCTGCGGCGGCTGCGTCGACGTGTGCCCGATGGACGTGATCCACCTCGTGGACATGAACGACATCGTCGACGACGGCTCGATCCCGGGTGTGGGCGAGGCGAAGAAGTGGGAGAACGGCGTCGCGTTCTTCCTCGACGAGACCGCGTGCATCCGCTGCGCCCTCTGCATCATCCGGTGTCCGACCGACGCGATCACGATGAACCGCTACGGCACGGTGACGCCATCGGTCGGGCGCGTGCTGCCCAAGGAATCCATCGACGATGAGATCCACCTCGACCTCACGGTCGGGGGCCGCAAGGCGATCCGCCCGCTGCCCATGTACGATCCGGTCGTCGCGGCCGGGTACAAGCAGCTCAATGGACATTCCAACGGGAACGGGCATCCCCACACCAACGGAAAGGGCTCTGATGTGGAGACGCGTGACACGGTGAAAGCGCACTAGATGCTCGAGCTGCCCGCGGAGATGTGGCGCCGGGTCAAGACCGGCCCCATCTGGAAGTCCCTCTTCCGTCACGGCTACCCCGACTCGCGCAAGAACCAGTCGCTCGCCGTCTTCACGAACGTCTTCCTGCACCTCCATCCGGTCAAGGTGCGCCGCCACGCGCTTGCGATCCCGTACACGTGGTGCATGGGCGGGCTGTCGTTCTTCCTGTTCCTCGTGCTCACGCTGACCGGGACGCTCCTGATGTTCTATTACCACCCGTCGGTCGGCGAGGCTTACAGCGACATCAAGGACCTCGAGACGGTCGTCGTCTTCGGTCAGATCCTCCGCAACATGCACCGCTGGGCCGCGCATGGCATGGTGATCACGGTCTTCCTGCACATGATCCGGGTCTTCTACACCGGCTCGTACAAGCCGCCGCGCGAATTCAACTGGGTCGTCGGCACGCTCCTGTTCGTGCTCACGATCCTCCTCTCGTACACCGGCTACCTGCTCCCGTGGGACCAGCTCGCGTTCTGGGCCGTGACGGTCGGCTACAACATCGCCCAGGCCGCGCCGTTCGTCGGCAACGAGGTCGCCTTCGTGCTCTTCGGTGGCTACCAGCTCGGCGCGAACGCGCTGCTGCGCTTCTACGTGCTGCACGTCGTCGCGCTGCCGCTGACGACCGCGTTCCTCATCGCCATCCACTTCTGGCGCATCCGGAAGGATGGCGGGATCAGCGGTCCGCTCTAGATGACGACACCACGCGGGCCGCAACCGTTCTCCGGCCAGGAGAAGCGCCTCCGGCTCCTCGCGTTCGTGCGCCAGGACTCGGTGGTCCGGGTGGACAAGCGCGTCGAGGACACCGCGATGGTCTGGCCGCATCTTCTGGTCATCGAGTTCATCGCGGCGATGCTCTGGTTCATCGGGCTCTTCATCATCTCGGCCGCGTTCAACGCGCCGCTGCAGGATCACTCGACGCCCGACTGCACGCCGAACCCGTCGAAGGCGCCGTGGTACCTGCTCAACCTGCAGGAGCTGCTCCTGCACATGGACAAGGGCCTCGCCGGCGTCATCGTGCCGACGATCTGGATCGTCTTCATGATGGCGATCCCGTACATCGACCGGTCGCGTGAGGGCGTCGGGATCTGGTTCACCTCGCCGCGCACGAAACGGGTCACCTATTTCGCCGCGGTGTACGCGACGGTGGTCACGTTCTCGCTGATCATCTTCGACAAGATCCTCAAGGACCACGGCTACATCGAGTTCGCCAGCCAGAACCTGCCGGGCGGCAAGCAGCTCTTCCCCGACTACATCATCCCGACCACGACGATGGTCGTGCTCTCGGTCCTGCTCGTCGTGCTGGTGAAGGTCCTCTTCAAGGGGAACACCCGCGACTGGATGACGGCCGTCTGGACCGGCTTCGTCTGCGTGTTCGTCGTGCTCACGCTCGTGGGCACCTCGATGCGCGGACCCGGCATGGACATGTACGCGCCGTGGGCCCTGCCCTCGACGCACCAGTGCTTCGAGCCGGTCCACCAATGATCCGGCCGAAGGACGACGTCGCCACCAGCGGCACCGGGCTGCTCGGCCGCATCAAGCGCCGGCAGCTGCTGCGGCTCGGGTTCCTCGGTGGCACGCTGCTCGCCCTCACCGAGCTCACCGCGATCCTCTATCCGTTCCTGAAGCCGAACAAGATCGTCGGGCTCGGCGCGAAGATCCCGATCGGCACGAGGGACGGGCTCCTGGCGCAGTTCCAGGCATCGCAGGACACGCCGATCCTCAACACCCAGGGCAAGTTCTTCCTCTTGCATCCGCAGGGCGGGATCATCGCGGCGTACCGCAAGTGCACCCACCTTGGGTGCTCGGTGCCGTACGTCGCCGCGGAGAACCGGTTCCACTGCCCGTGTCACGGCTCGCTCTACAACAAGACCACCGCCGTGGTCGAGGGTGGCCCGGCGCCGAAGCCACTGCAGCTCTTCCACATCACCGATGTCAGCGGCACGCTCGTCGTCGACACGAACCCGCTCAACGTCATCGACCGGACCAAGAACGAGTGGGACCCGGCGGTGCTGGAGATCCGGGGATGACGATCGACATGAACTACGTCCTCGCCGGGCTCAGCATCCTCCTCTTCGCCGGCCTGCTCGGATTCTTCGCGTTCCTCATCAAGCACCAGAACGAGGTCGAGCCGGAGGAGAAGACCGTCGAGGGCGTCGAGCTCATCCGCCAGCATTACGGGGCGGGCGAGACCATCGAGCAGCCGACCCCGTACTACGTCGCGCCGATCCCGATGTCGCCCGATCCCCTCGAGATCGCCGGCAACCTGGACAAGAAGATCGTCCTCGGCGGCTTCATGCTGTTCGGGGTCTTCGCGCTCATCGGCGCGTACCTGTTCACGCTCCTCATCATCCGCGCCGACGCGAGCAGCTCGACGTGGAAGGACCGCGTCGCCGAGGAGCACCAGCTCGAGCAGGCGGTGCACCGCGGCGAGCTCCTCTACGCGAACCTGTGCTTCGACTGCCACGGCAAGACCGGCCTCGGTGCGACGGACCCGGACCGCAAGGATCTGCCCGGGCTTCCGCTCAACAAGCCGGACTTCAAGTACGACAACATCAAGAACGACCCGGCCAAGCTGGCGGCGACCGAGAGCCTCATCCGGCTCACCATCGAGCGCGGCCGGCCGAAGCCGCCGCCGCAGGTGTCGATGCCGGCGTGGCTCGACAAGGAGGGCGGCCCGCTCAACGACGAGCAGGTGAGCCAGCTCATGGCGTTCATCGAGCATGGCACCGACGCGCAGTGGGCCGACGTCGTCACGGTCCGCCGCCTGAGCGATCTCCCGACCGAGCCCAACCCGCCGAAGGTCGTCGCGCTCTCGCCGATCGACCACGGGAAGGCGCTCACGACGAACAACGGCGGTCCGGCCTGCGTGAGCTGTCACAGCTTCACGCCGGGTCAGGCCTCGCCGGTCTCGCTCGCGCCGAACCTCGGCCGCTACGGCGTCGAGGGACCGCTGAACAACGAGCTCAAGGCGCTCAAGGCATCGGGTGACCCCAACTGGCTGCAGAAGTGGATCAGCAACCCGCCGGCGATCAAACCCGGTGTGATCATGCCGCCGTTCAGCAACAAGAACGGCGGGCCGCTGGACGATGCCGCGATCAACGACCTGGCCGCGTACCTGATGAGCCTGGGGAAGTAGGGGGAACATGATCACCGAGATCGGCGAAGCGAACGAGTTCTACATGGTGTTCATCACCGTGATCATCCTCATCGCGTCGATGTACTTCCTCCAGAAGTGGTGGACGACCTACCGCTAGACGCGCCCGCGCGTCCGCGCCCGTACCTCCGCACGCTCAATCTCCTCGTCGGCCGCATGACCACGATCAAGCTCGCCTATTGGGCGGCGCTGACCGCGTGGGAGATCTGGGGTCCGCGCGGGTGGTCGATCACATTCGCGGCCGCCGCATCGGTCGCCGCGATGGCCTGGGCCGCGTGGTCCGCGCGCCGCATCGATCGGCGCGCCGGCGGCATCGCGCGCTCGATCCCGACGGTCGCGACCGCGTTCGTGACCGCGTCCGTCGTGGCCGCGCCCGCGAGCCTGCCGCTCCTGCTCGTCGAGCGCCAACGCTCCATCGAGGGCTGCCTTCCGGCGGGCAACACCTGCCACGGCGACGCGCTGCTCCTCTGGGTCGCCACGTTCGCGATCGGCTTCCTTCTCATTCCCGCGGTGTTCGCGATCGCTCTGCGGCGCACGGAGTCCGCCTAGCATTGCGCCCGTGAGACGGGCCGCCGCCACCGTCGCGGTCCTGGTACCGCTCGCCGTCTTCGCCTATCTGCTCGCGACGCCGCGGGCGAACGTCGATCTCAACAGCCCGGTGGAGCACCTGGTGCTGACCACGAACGTCGCCGTGCTCGCCTTCTTCGCGGGCGTGCTCGTCGCTCGCACCGCGCTGCAGCTGCGCCAGTACCGCGCGCTCCTCGTCGCGCTCGGGTTCGGCAGCATCGGCGGGATCTTCGCCGTCCACGGACTCTCCACCCCCGGTGTCATCCTGCGCGGCGACAGCGAGGACGCTCTCGCCGTCGTCGCGCTGTCGGCCCAGCTGTCGCTCGTCGTGCCGGCGGTGCTGTTCGCCGTGCGCTACACGCCACTCGAGCGGCGCCTCGAGCGCGCGGTGCCGCCGCGGGTGCTGGTCACCGTCGTGGTGGGCGCGATCCTCGCCTACGCGGTGGTCGCGCTGGCCGCGCCGATGACGGTCGGTGCGTTCCTCCGCGCGCTGCTGCCCTCCGGGATGAGCGGCCTCGGCGGGTACGGCGGGAACGCGACGAACAACGGGCTCGGGTCGCAGGACGCCATCGTCCTGGTCCCCGGCGCGATCGCCATCGCGCTCTTCCTCTTCAGCGCCGTGCAGCAGGGCCGCGAGTTCCTCCGGAGCAAGCTGCCGCTGCAGGGCGCGCTCGTCGCGGCGTACGTGCTGCTCGCCCAGACCCAGATCGCGATGACGCTCGGGCAGCTCTGGTCGCTCGCGTGGTGGGAGTACCACGGCCTCATGCTCGCGGCGGTGGCCATCGCGCTCGGTGCGCTCTTCGTGGAGCTCGATCGCCGGCGCGGCCTCGAGCGATTCCTGCCGCCCAACGTCGTCGAACGCGTCATCCAGGGCGACGCGCTGCGGCTCGAGGGCGAGCGCCGCGTCGTTACGGTGATGTTCACCGACCTGCGGGGATCGACCGCGCTCGCCGATTCGCTCGACGCCGAGTCCGTCGTGGCGATCGTAAATACGTATCTCCGCACGATGGCCCGCGCGGTCGTCGATCGCGGCGGGATCATCGACAAGTTCACCGGCGACGGGCTCATGGCGATCTTCGGCGCGATGACCGAGCCGGCCGCCGGCGCGAGCGCCGCGGCGGGGGCGGCGCTCGACATGCGTGCGGCCATCGGCGCGCTCAACACCCAGCGCGCCGCGGACGGAGCGGCGGTGCTGAAGCACGGCGCCGGTCTCCACGTCGGTGAAGTCGTGCTCGGCGCGATCGGGCTCCCCGAGCGCTCGGACTACACCGCGATGGGCGACACCGTGAACACCGCCGCACGCATGGAATCGCTCTGCAAGGAGCTCGGCGTGGACGCGGTGCTGTCGGGCGAGGTCGCCGCGCTGCTCGACGGGACGGCCCGGCTGCGAGCATTGGGCGAGGCGACGGTGAAGGGCAAGGCCCGGTCGATCGCGGTGTTCACGCTCGCGTGAGCCGGCGCGCTATCCCCTGCGGCGGGCGCGAGCTGTTCTTCCCGGCGCTCGTCGATCACGTGCTGTCGTTCGCGGCCCGGAAGCGCCCGCGAGTGCTGCTCATCCCGACGGCGTCGGGCGATAGTGACGGCTACCTCCTCACCTTCTACCGGCAGCTCGCCGGGCGAGACCTCGAGCTCTCGCACCTCGCGCTCTTCCAGCGGACGGTGGATGACATCGACGGCCTCATTCGCGACCAGGACATCGTCATCGTGAGCGGCGGCAACACCGCCAACCTGCTGGCGATCTGGCGGCTCCACGGCGTGGATCGCGCGCTCCGCGCGGCCTACGACGCGGGCACCGTCATGACGGGCTGGTCCGCCGGCGCTCTCTGCTGGTTCGAAGGAGGGACGACGGACTCGTTCACGCCGGAGCTCTCGGCCCTGAAGGACGGCCTCGGCTTCCTGAAGGGAAGCGTGTCGCCGCACTACGACAGCGAGGCGCGCCGGCCGATCGTCTACGCGCGCGAGATCGCGAACGGTCTCCCGGCGGGGATCGCGCTCGATGATGGGGTCGCCGCGGTGTACGAGGACGAACGGCTGGTCGAAGTGGTGAGCGAGCGCGAGGACGGGCGCGCGTCCATGGTCGATCGCGACGGCGAGCATCCGCTTCCGGTGCGCGTCCTCCGCTAGCCTGAAAGCGGGGCGAAGAGATCCACGACGTTGCCGTCGGGATCGATGACCTGCGCGTAGCGCTGGCCCCAGAAGGCGTCCCACGGCGCTGTTTTCGAGGGATGGCCGGCGGCGGTGAGCCTCGCGTGGGTCGCGTCGACCTCGGCGGGGCTCGCGCAGCGGAACGCGAGACCCATCCGGTGGCCCTTCGGCTCGGTCCGGTCGGGATCGAGCTTCTTCATCAGCTCCAGCGAGTCGAGCATCACCCGAAGGCCACCCGCGGTCGTCGCCTCGAGGTGATCTGCCGTGGCATCGGGGAACGCGAGCCCGAGCATCCGGTAGAAGCGGACCGACGCGGCGAGGTCCTTCGACGTGATCCCGATGGCGTTGAGCTCCGGCACGGCCGTGACGCTACAGGAACTCGCGGAGCTGCGCGACGAACGCGTCCGCGGCGCGTGAGTGGTGGCGATCGCGGCGGAACGCTACGCCGACCGACCGCGTCGGCGTCGGCTGGGTCAATCTGATCGCGACGAGCGGGCCGCCCGTCTCGACGACCATGCGCGGCACGACCGCGACCCCGACGCCGGCCGCGGCCATCCGCAGCACACCATCCATCTCGGCGCCCTCGATGGCGAACGTCGGGTGGAAGCCGGCCTGCTCGCACGCGGCGATCGTCGCGCTCCGCAGGTCGTACCCATCGCGGAACATCACCAGTGGCACGCCCCGGAGCTCGCTCACGCGAACGGTCTTGCGTGTCGCGAGCGGGTGGCGCTTCGAGACGGCGAGGACGAGCTCCTCGCGCAGGAGCGGGATGGTCTCGAACAGCTCCTCGCGCGGCACCGGCAGGATGACCATCGCGAGGTCCAGCTCGCCCGAGGCGAGCCGGTCGACGAGGTCACGGGATCCGGCCTCGATCACCGACAGGGTCACGCCGGGGTGCGAGCTGTGGAAGGTCGCGAGCACCCGCGGCAGCAGGACCGTGGAGACGCTCGGCGTCGCGCCGACGGAGAGCCGGCCTCGCTCGAGCGTGGCGAGCCCCGCCACCTCCGAGCGGGCGCCGTCGACGTCCGCGAGCACCCGCTTGGCCCAGGGGAGCAGGATCTCGCCCGCGTCGGTGAGGGCGATGCCGGCCTTGCCGCGTTCGAGCAGGACCGCGCCGAGCTCGGCCTCGAGCTTTCTGACCTGCTTGCTGATCGAGGGCTGCGCGACGTGCAGGTCTCGGGCGGCCGCGGTGAATGTCCCGGTGTCGGCGACGGCCACGAAGTAGCGCAGCTGCTGCAGCTCCATGTGCTCCATCAGCCTACCGCCCGATCCATAGCCAACGGCTATGGGTGTTAGTCCATCTATGTCTTTTACACCTACGCCGGCCCGGCCTAGCGTTCCAACCGATGGCGACGGCGACGGGCGTCCGCAAGATCGGCGAGCGCGTCGAGCGGAAGGACCTCTGGTGGATCGAGCCGCTCATCTACGTGGTCGTCCTCGGCGGCTTCGTCCTGTACGCGACCTGGGCCAGCCTGGTGAACGCGAACTACTTCCTTGACCCCTACCTCTCGCCGTTCTACTCGCCATGCCTCGCTCAGAACTGCGTGCACCCGACGCTTCCGCTGCTCGGCTCGTGGTGGAACCTATCGCCCGCGATCCTCATCGTTGGGTCACCGCTCGCGTTCCGGGTCACCTGCTACTACTACCGCCGCTCGTACTACCGCGGCTTCTTCCTCTCGCCGCCGGCCTGCCTCGTGCCCGACGCGCCGAAGAAGTACAGCGGCGAGACGAAGCTCCCGTTCCTCATCCAGAACTTCCACCGCTACGCGCTCTACATCGCGATCCCGGTCCTGCTGATCCTCTGGTGGGACGCGATCGAGGCATTCAGCTTCCACGGGCACTTCGGCATCGGGCTCGGCACGGTGATCATGGTCACGAACGTCGTGCTGCTCACGGGCTACACCTTCAGCTGCCACTCGGCCCGGTACCTGGTCGGCGGCTATCTGGATTCATTCCACCGCGCGTCCCTGCGGTACCGGCTGTGGGCGCTGTCCAATCGCCTCAATGCCCGGCACAACCGCTGGGCCTGGGCGAGCCTCGTGGTCGTGGGGCTCACCGACCTCTACATCCGGCTCTGCGCGATGGGCGTCATCGTGGATCCGCGGTGGATCTCATGAGTCTCGAGGGCATCGAGCGCCACGACTACGACGTGCTCGTGGTCGGCGCCGGCGGCGCGGGCCTGCGGGCGGCCGTCGAGGCATCGGCGGCGGGGGCGCGCACCGCGCTCATCTGCAAGTCGCTCCTCGGCAAGGCCCACACGGTCATGGCCGAGGGCGGCATCGCCGCGGCGCTCGGCAACGTCTGGAAGGAGGACAACTGGCGGGTCCACTTCCGCGACACGATGCGCGGCGGCAAGCTGTTGAACAACTGGCGCATGGCCCAGCTGCACGCGCAGGAGGCGCCGGACCGCGTGCTCGAGCTCGAGGAGTGGGGCGCGCTCTTCGACCGCACGGCGGACGGCCTCATCCTCCAGCGTGACTTCGGCGGCCACCGCTATGCGCGCCTCGCGCACGTCGGCGACCGCACCGGCCTCGAGATGATCCGCATCCTCCAGCAGCACGCGGTCCACAAGGGCATCGACGTGTTCATGGAGTGCAACCTCCAGCGATTGCTGACCGATGGCGGAAAGATCGCCGGCGCGTTCGGGTACTGGCGCGAGAGCGGCAAGTTCGTGCTGTTCGGCGCGCGAGCGGTCGTGCTCGCGACCGGCGGCGTCGGGAAGGCTTGGAAGATCACGTCGAACTCGTGGGAGTACACCGGCGACGGGATGGCGATGGCGCTCGACGCGGGCGCGGATCTGATCGACATGGAGATGGTCCAGTTCCACCCGACGGGGATGATCTGGCCCCCGAGCGTGCGCGGCCTCCTCGTGACCGAGGGCGTCCGGGGCGACGGCGGCACGCTGAAGAACAGCCAGGGCAAGCGCTTCATGTTCGATTACATCCCGGACTTCTTCAAAGCCGACACCGCGGACAACGAGCGCGAGGCGGATGCCTGGTACGAGGACAAGAAGAACAACCGCCGCACCCCCGACCTACTCCCACGGGACGAGGTCGCGCGGGCCATCAACAACGAGGTCAAGGCCGGCCGCGGCACAACGCACGGCGGCGTGTATCTCGACATCGCGTCGCGCCGGTCGCCTGAGTACATCAAGAAACGGTTGCCCTCGATGTACCACCAGTTCAAGGAGCTCGCCGACGTCGACATCACCGCGACGGCCATGGAGGTTGGCCCGACCTGTCACTACATCATGGGCGGCGTGCGCGTCGAGCCCGAGACGGCGGCGACGACGGTGCCGGGCCTCTTCGCGGCGGGCGAGGTCGCCGGCGGGATGCACGGCGCGAACCGTCTCGGTGGGAACTCGCTCTCGGATCTGCTCGTGTTCGGTCGCCGGGCCGGCGCGGGCGCCTCCGCGTACGCGAGTCGCATCAACGCGCGTTCGATCGATGACGCGCAGATCCTGCAGGCCGCGCGCGCGATGCTCGCGCCGTTCGCGGGCGACGGCGGCGAGAATCCCTATGCGCTCCATACCGAACTGCAGGAGACGATGCAGGCGCTCGTGGGCATCATCCGCGTCGAGGCCGAGCTCAAGGAGGCGATCGCGAAGCTCGACGATCTGACCGAACGCGTCGAGCGCGTGACCGTCGAAGGCAACCGGCAGTTCAACCCCGGCTGGCACCTCGCCCTGGACCTCCGGTCGATGCTGACGATCTCGAAGGCGGTCGCGCAGTCAGCGACGCTGCGCCAGGAGAGCCGCGGAGGTCACACCCGGTCTGACTATCCGAAGACCGATCCGGAGTGGGGGAAGAAGAACGTCGTCACGCGCCAGCGCGGCGGCCGGCTCGAGCTCACGACCGAGCCACTGCCACAGATCCCCGAGGAGCTGCGTCAGCTCGTGTTGAGCGAAGAGAAGCAGGCAGCGCCGGCATGAAGCAGGACCTGCTCGCGAATGCCAAGTCCGAGGGCAACGTGACGCTGCACGTGTGGCGCGGCACCAGGGATGGTGGTCGGTTCGAGCCGTACACCGTCCCGCTCGACGAGGGCATGGTCGTGCTCGACGTCGTGCACAAGATCCAGGCCCTCCGCGCGCCGGATCTCGCGGTCCGGTGGAACTGCAAGGCCGGCAAGTGCGGCTCCTGCAGCGCCGAGATCAACGGCAAGGCCCGGCTCATGTGCATGACCCGGATGAACACGTTCGAGCCCGGTGAGGACATCAAGGTCTCGCCGATGAAGACATTCCCGATCATCAAGGACCTCGTGACCGACGTCTCGTTCAACTACGAGAAGGCCAAAGAGGTCCCCGCGTTCAAGCCGAAGCCGAAGGAGGCCGACGGCACGCGCCGGATGTACCAGGAGGACGTCGACCGGGTCCAGGAGTTCCACAAGTGCATCGAGTGCTTCCTCTGCCAGGACACCTGCCACGTCATCCGCGACCACGAGGAGAACAAGACGGCCTTCGCCGGTCCGCGGATGTTCGTGCGTTACGCCGCGCTCGAGATGCATCCGCTCGACACGAACGACCGCCTCGAGCTCCTGCGGGCGAAGGCCGGCCTCGGGTTCTGCAACATCACGAAGTGCTGCACCGAGGTCTGTCCGGAGGACATCCACATCACCGACAACGCGATCATCCCGCTCAAGGAGCGGATCGTGACCGAGTTCTACGACCCGCTCGCCTGGGTCAAGCGCCGGGTGATGGGGGAGAAGCCGACTCGGCCCGAGCCGCCGTCCGCGAAGGCGTAGCCGGCTGGACCGGCGCCGCGCCTTCGTCATCGCCGCGGGGACGACCCTCGTCATCGTTTTTCTCCTTTTGGTCGTGCGGCCGGGGGTCGAGCGCGGCGGCATTCAAGAGGTACTGATCATCGCCGCGCTGTTCGGGGCGGTCCTCCTGTTCGAGCGGTACCTTCGTTCGCGCTAGCTGATCCCGCCCAGACAACGCAGCGCCGGCACCGCCTGATAGCCTGACCGCCCAGCATGGGTGGGGCACGCAATCGGGCCGCGACGACCGGGCTGATCGCCGTCAGCGCGCTCGTCGCCCTCCCGCTGCTCGCGCTCGGCGTCATCGGGCTCGTCCTGATGCCGGTGCAGCTCTGGCTCGTCGCCGTGCTGTACCTCGCGACCGTGGTCCTCGCGACCCGGCCGATCAAGATCCACCCCGACGCCGACCTCAGCCCCTCCGATGTCGCGATCGTCGCCGGCATCGTGTTCCTCCCGCCGGGCGCCGTGGCCCTCGTCGCCGCGCTCGCGCGCCTGACGAGCGACGTCGTCTCGGGCAAGCGGCGCGAGCAGGCGATCCGGAACGCGGCGGCGGTGGCCATCTCCAGCGGCCTCGCGTCCCTCGTCTACGCGATCACGATGCGGTCGCTCGCGCCCGACGTGGGCCTGGCCGTTTCGATCCCGGCCGCGGTGCTCGCCACGGTCACGCTCGTCGTCGTCGACCTTGCCCAGCTCTACCTGCTGCTCGTCGCCCTGCGCGGGATCACGGTCGAGCGTGGCCGCAGCTGGTTCGTCCGGACCGGCCGGGCGCAGCTCCTCTGGAGCCTCGCGGCGGTCGTGACGATCGAGATCATCCTCATCGAGCCGTGGTTCCTCGTCCCGGGGATCCCGCTCTTCGCGTTCGGCTACCTGGACATCCGCGCGCGCTTCATCGCCGAGCGCAAGGCCCGCCTCCTCGCCACGTTGGTCGAGATCGGGCACGCCGTCGGGATGTCCCTGGACACGACCGAGGTGTTCCGCGCGGTGTACGCGCAGGTCCGCACGGTGCTCGAGGCGGACGCGTTCTTCGTCGCCACGGTCGACCAGCACCGCTCCGTCGTCACGTACCGCTTCCTCGTCGATGGCGATCAGGAGCTGCCCGCGCAGGACAAGCCCGTCGCCGGCACGCTCGCGGGCCTGGTCGTCGAGCGCGACGAGCCGCTCCTGATCCGCGACACCGAACGGGACATCGCGAAGCTCGGCCTGGTCCGGGCGGCGTGGGGGACGATCGTCGAGCGATCGATCCTCATCGCGCCGATGCGGATCCAGGGCGTCGTCGTGGGCGCGCTCTCGGCGCAGAGCGTCAAACCGAACGCGTACGACGAGGGTGACCTCGAGCTCCTGGTGGCCATCGCGAACGAGGCGGCGATCGCGATCGAGCGCGCCGACCTCTTCGCTCGCGCGAGCGGCCTGTCCAAGCGCCTCGTTGACCTTCACCGCACCGGCGTCGACATCGCCAGCCAGCGGCGGATGGAGGACCTCATCCAGCTGTTCGTGCGCGCCTTCGTCGAATCGATCGGCGCGTCGGCCGCGGCGATCTACCTCGACACCGGCGGCGAGAGCTTCGAGTTCGCCGGCAACACGACTGGCCGCCGGCCGGCGACCGAGCTCGTCCTCCCCAAGAGCCCCGGGGGCGCGCTCGCCGGATACGACATGGATCGGCCGGCCGAGATCACCGACTCCGAGCAGGCCCCCGAGCCGACCCGTGGCCGGATGCGGGACTGGGGCTACCGCGCCCTCTACATCCAGCCGCTGCGGGCGGCGTCCGAGTCGGTCGGCGCGCTCTTCGTGACCTGGCAGGAGCCGCACCGGTTCACCGACGACGAGCGGGAGCTCATCGGCGTGCTCGCAGGCATGGGCGCCACCGCGATCCGGTCGATGCGCCTGTACCTCAAGCTCGACGACGCGTACCTGTCCACGGTCTCGACGCTGACCGCGATGATCCAGGCGCGCGATGGCTACCACGAAGACCACCAGCGCCGCGTCGCGGCGGACGCCGTGTCCCTCGGGGAGCGCGTGGGCCTCCGCGACGATCAGCTGCGCGACCTGCGCTACGCGTCGCTGTTCCACTCGCTCGGGAAGATCGGCGTGCCCGCCACGATCCTCGCCAAGAGCGCGCCGCTCACCCCGGAAGAGCGGAAGATCGTGCAGGAGCACCCGCTGCTCGGCGCGCGGATCCTCGAGTCGATCGAGTTTTTGCGCACGGTCGTCCCGATCGTCCGCCACGCGAACGAGCGCTGGGACGGGTCGGGGTATCCGTCCGGCCTTAAGGGCGAGGAGATCCCGCTCGCCGCCCGGATCCTCTCGGTCGCGATGAGCTACGAGGCCATGCTCGTGGACCGACCGTACCGCCGGGCCCTCGGGCCCGAGGCGGCGATCGCCGAGCTCCGCGGGCTCTCCGGCGTCTGGTACGACGGGCGCCTGGTGGACCAGTTCGTCTCGATGATCGAGGGGCGCGGCGCGGTGGCGGCGGCGGAGGTCGAGGTCGGCGCGTCGCGCGAGCTCGCGATCCTCGCGGAGATCACGCCCGAGTTCTCGTCGCTCCTCGACATGCAGCAGCTGCTGGCCCGGATCCTCGCGATCCTCGAGCGGCACATGCAGGGCGCGGCCTTCACGATCATGCTGCGCGAGGACACGACCGGAGACCTCGTGGTCCGCTCCGCGGCGGGTGCGCGTACCGACCTCGCCGGGCCGCTCCGCATCGAGAAGGGTCGCGGCCTGTCGGGATGGGTGGTCGAGCACGGCGAGGCCCAGATCATCGACGACGTCCGGAGCGATCCGCGGTACGTCGGCGACCCGCAGGTCCGGTCGGAGATGGTCGTGCCGCTCGTCGCGTCGGGCAAGGCGATCGGCGTGCTCGTCGTCTCGCATCCGTCCATCGCGGTCTTCGGCCAGCGTGACCTCACCCTCCTGCAGGCGGTCGCGGCGCAGATCGCCGCGGCCATCGACGTCGCCGAGCTCCACGAGCGCCTGAAGCGCGCCGCGAACACCGACGCGCTCACCGGCATCCACAACTACGGCTACTTCTACGACCGGCTCGAGGAGGAGGTCGCGCGCGCCGAGCGCCATTCGGCGCCCCTCGCGGTCGCGTACTTCGATATCGACGGCTTGAAGCGGGTGAACGACACGTACGGGCACCTCGCCGGCGATGCGGTGCTTCGCAATCTCGGCGAGCTCATCGGCCGGCGCGTGCGCGCCGAGGACATTCCGGCCCGCTACGGCGGCGACGAGTTCGCGATCGTCATGCCCGAAACGCCCCGTGACGAAGCCGAGAAGGTCGTGCAGCGGCTCATGGAGGAGCTCGACCGTTGCATGGTGGAGCTCAACGACGGTGGTTCGATCCGCATGCCCGCGCGATCGTGGGGGATCGCAAGCTACCCGCTCGACGGGAAGACCGCGAAGGCGCTGGTCGAGAACGCCGACACCCGCGCCTACGCGCGCAAACGCACCCGCAGCGACGTGGCCCCGTAAGCCACTGGATCACTCCGATCACGTCGCGCTGATCCGCGATGCGGTCAAGCCGGGGCAGACGTGGCTCGAGCTGGGCTCCGGGACCGGCGCCTTCACCCTGGCACTCGCGGACCTGCTCGGGAAGCGCGCGACGATCCACTCCGTCGACACCGATCGCGGGGCGCTCGCGACGCAGGCCACGGCGGTCCACTCGCGGTTCGAGGACGTCCGGCTGGACCAGCGCATCGCCGACTTCACCCGGCCGCTCGGTTTCGGCGGGATGGACGGTGTGCTCATGGCGAACTCGCTCCACTTCGTGAAGGAGAAGGCGCCGGTGCTCGCGATGGTCCGCTCGTACCTGAAGCCGGGCGGATCGTTCGTGCTCGTCGAATACGACGCCGACCGCGGCAACCTCTGGGTCCCGCACCCGATCAGCTGGACGACGTGGCAGGCGGTCGCGCCCGTCGCCGGCTTCGCGTCGACCCGATCGCTCGGCCGCGTCCCGAGCCGCTTCCTGAACGCGGTCTACGCGGCGGAGAGCCGGATCTAGCCGCCCGTCCGGGCGCGCAGATCCTCCTCCCACAGCGCCGCGTGGATCTTGACCGCCGCGAGCGTGCCTTCCGCGGCCGCCACGACGACCATCTGCTCGCCGGTATTCGCGTCGCCGGCCACGTAGACACCGGGAACGCGGGTGACCTCATGCCTGTCGGTCACGACGGTGCCGTCGGCCGCGAACTCGCAGCCGAGCCGTGCCGCGAGCGGCGACTGCTGGCGCTGCCCCGAGACAAGGAACAGGCCCGCGCGCGGGAGCGGCGGTCCCTCCGCGAACACGACGCGCTCGAGCAGCCCGGCCTTACCCTCCAGCCGCGCGATCGGCGCCTCCCGCACGGCGATGCCGGCGCGCGCGCAGCGGTCGCGGTCGGCGGCGTCGAGGGGCCGGCCATCGGTCAGGAGCGCGATGTCGTCGCTCCACGCGAGCATCGCGAGCGCCGCCTCAACACCGGGCCCGTCCTGGCCGTACACACCGATCGGACGATCGCTGTACTCGAATCCGTCGCAGTGCGGGCAGTGATGGACGGTGCGGCCGAAGAGCGCGGGAAGCCCCTCGATGCCGGGAAGCACATCGGTGACGCCGGTCGCGAGCAGGAGGCGGCGCGCGTCGACCGGCGCGCCGGTCGCGGTGACACGGAACGCGCCCCGGGTCCCGGCCACGTCCGCGACCACATCCCTGCGGAGCTGGACGGTCGGATAGCGCGCGAGCTCGGCCCGCGCGGCATCGAGCAGCTCCTGCGGGGCGCTGCCGTCTCGGGTGATGAAGCCGTGGACCGCATGGGCCGCCTGGTTCCGGGGCGTGCCTGCGTCGAACACGACGACGGTGCGCCGGCAGCGTCCGAGCATCAGCGCGGCCGACAGTCCGGCCGGGCCGCCGCCCACGATCGCGACGTCAACCTTCACTGAGACATATTGAACTCGCGGTCCAGCGGACGTACTTTTCGGCACCTGGACGAGGAATCGGCAGGCACCGGTCGGGCACGGATCGTCATCGCCGACGATTCGACCGCGCTGCGGATGGTCGTGCGGATCACCGTCGAGAGCGAGGGGTGGACGGTCGTCGAGGCGCCCACCGGCGACGCCGCGCTCGCGCTGGTCCGCGAGCAGCCGCCGGACCTGCTGCTCCTCGACCTCGACTTCGGCGAGGCCGGTCTCGACGGCCTCGAGGTCCTGCGCCAGATCCGCGCGGACCGGCGGACCACCGCGGTGCCGGTGGTGATCCTCACCGCAAACGAGCGGCCGGACATCCGGACGCGGGCGATGGCCCTCGGCGCGGACGAGTTCCTCACCAAGCCGTTCGGCCCGCTCGATCTCCTCGTGTTGATGCGGGGCATCCTCCGCCGCGAGCCGGAGGTGCCTCGGCTCGGCCTGCACCTCGTGCAGTCCGGTGCGCTCACCCCGGAACGCCTGCGGACCGCGCTCGAGCTGCAGCGCGAGCGCCAGCGCGCGGGCACGCCGATCGCGCTCGGGGCGCTGCTCGTGGAGTTCGGGATGGTCTCGAAGGCCGACGTGGACGCAGCGTTGCGCAGCCAGCACGCCGAGGGTCGCTAGGCCAAGAGGTCCTTCACGATCTCGCGCTCCTTCTCGAGCTCGGCGATCGTCGCGTCCACCTTGGCCTTCGCGAACGCGTCGAGCTTGACGCCCTGCACGATCTCGTAGGCGCCCTCGCCCTTCGAGCGGAGCGGGAACGACGACACGATGCCGCGGGCCACGCCGTAGCTGCCGTCGGAGACGACGGCGGCGCTGAACCAGTCGTCACCGGCGGTCCGCTCGACGAGGCTGCGCACGTGGTCGACGATCGCCTGGGCCGCGGACATCGCGCTCGACGCGCCGCGGGCCGCGATCACGGCCGCGCCGCGCTGCTGGACCTGCGGGATGAACTCGGTCTCGAGCCACGCGCGGTCCACGACCTGATCCGCGGGCTTGCCGCCGACCGTCGCGTTCGTGAAGTCCGGGTACAGCGTCGCGCTGTGGTTGCCCCAGATCGCGAGGTGCTTGACGTCGCGCGCGCGAGCCCCGGCCCGCGTCGCGAGGAGCGAGACCGCCCGGTTCTGATCGAGCCGGGTGAGCGCCGACCAGCGCTCGGCGGGCACGGTGTCCCCGGCGGCGTGGCGCGCGATGAGGCAGTTCGTGTTGCAGGGATTGCCGACGACGACCGCGTGGACGTTCTTCGAGCCGTACTGCGCGATCGCCTTGCCCTCCTCGACGAAGATCGGACCATTCTTCCGGATGAGGTCGCCGCGCTCCATGCCCGGTCCGCGCGGCACGCTGCCGACGAGGAGGACCCAGTCGGCGTCCTTGTGGCTCTCGGCGCGGTCGCTGCTGGCGGTCACGCGCGCGAGCAGCGGATACGCGCCGTCCTCGAGCTCCATGACGACGCCCTTGGCCTTCTCGATGACCGGCGGGATGTCCGCGAGGCGCAGATCGACCTCGGTGTCGGGGCCGAACATCTCGCCTGCGGCGATGCGGGGGAGCAGCGCGTACGCGACCTGACCGGTCGCGCCGGTGACGACGACCCGCACGGTGCTCACTTCTTCGCGTCGGCTCCGCCGAAGACGACCTCGGCCTCGATCTCGACCTGGATCCGCGGGTCGATGAAGTTCACCTGGACGATCGTCGTCGCCGGACGGATGTCGCGGAAGAACTCGCCGTGGATGACCGCGACGCTCTCGATCGCCGCGACGTCCGAGACGTAGATCCGGGTCATGATCGTGTCCTCGATCTTGCCGCCGAGATCCTCGATCGCCTCCTTGACGATCTCGAGCGCGCGCTTGGTCTGGTCGACGATCGATCCGCTCAGCGGGTTCCCGTTCTCATCGAGTCCCGCGGTGCCGGCCACGCGGATCACGTTGCCGTGGCGCACCGCGCGTGAGTAGCCGAACTGGAACTCGTACTTCGTTTTCGTGCTGTAGAGGAAGCGCGCCGGGTTCGCCGTGGGGTCAGGCATGGACCGCCGCGAGCTGCCTGATCACCGCGTCGGCGAACTCCTTGGTGCCGACCGCGGTCGGGTCGTCGCGTTGCGGCTTGAGGTCGTAGGTCACGTCCCGGCCCTCGGCGACGACCGCCGCGATCGCGCGCTCCAGCCGGTCGCCGGCCTCGCGCTCGTCGATGTGCCGGAGCATGAGCGCGCCCGCGAGCATCAGGGCCATCGGGTTCACCTTGTTCTGGCCCGCGTACTTGGGCGCCGACCCGTGGATCGCCTCGAAGACCGCGACGCCGTTCTCGCCGATGTTCGCGCCGGGCGCGACGCCGAGCCCGCCGACGAGGCCGGCCACGAGGTCGCTCACGATGTCGCCGTACAGGTTCGGCAGGACGAGCACGTCGTACAGCTCGGGCTTCTGGACGAGCTGCATGCACATGTTGTCGACGATGCGGTCCTCGAACTCGATCGCCGGGTATTCCTTCGCGACCTCGCCCGCGATCCGCAGGAAGAGCCCGTCGGTGAACTTCATGACATTCGCCTTGTGGACCGCGGTGACCTTCTTGCGGCCGTTCGCCACCGCGTACTCGAACGCAAACCGCACGATGCGCCGCGAGCCCATCTCACTGATGTATTTGATCGAGATCGCCGCGTCCTCACGCATCTTGGTCTTGGCGGCCTTCTCGATCGCGCCGCGGACCTCCGCGAGCTCCGGGGTCCCGAGGTCGAACTCGATCCCGGCGTACAGGTCCTCGATGTTCTCGCGGACGACGACGAGGTCGACGTCGCCCATCGGCGTGCGCACGCCGGGATAGGTCTTCGCCGGGCGAAGGTTCGCGTAGAGGTCGAACTCTTTGCGGAGCGCGACGTTCACCGAGCGAAAGCCCTTGCCGAGCTCCGTCGTGAGCGGCCCCTTGAGCCCGACCTTGTTCTTTCGGATCGAGTCGAGGGCCGCCTGCGGGAATGGGGTGCCGTACTTCTCGATCGCGGGCACGCCGATCTCCTGGCGGTCCCACTCGATCTGCACGCCGGTGGCTTCGATGGCCCGGCGGGTGGCCTCGACGATCTCGGGGCCGGTGCCATCGCCGGGAATGAGCGTGATCTTGTGTGTCGTCATTACTTCGGCTGTTTCGCTGCTTCCTTCGCTGTCTTCACCGGCTCGTTCCCGGCGACGGGGAGATTGTGACTCTCCGCGGGGGAACCCTGCTCGATGGCCCCGCTGACCACGACACCGGCCGACAGCGTCTCGCCGCCGGCGCGCAATTCGGCCAGCAGGCCGCCGGCGAGAAGGGTCTTCGCCTCGCTCGGGAGGAAGCTCACGCTGAGCGGGATCTCGACGCCCTTGCTCGTGCGCGCGACGACGACCTCGTTGTCGGTGTTGGAGCCCAGGGCCTCGCGCAGGCCGTCGATCGTCAGGACGTCACCCTGCTCGATCTTCGCGAGGTCGCTCTCGTTCTTGAACACGAGCGGCGGGATGCCCTGGGAGATGAGGTTCCGCCGGTGGATCCGAGCGAACGATTGCGCGATGACCGCCCGGATGCCGAGGGCCTTCGGCGCGAGCGCCGCGTGCTCGCGGCTCGAGCCCTGCCCGTAGTTCTGGCCGGCGACGATGAAGCCGCCGCCCTTCTCGCGCGCGCGCTGGGGGAACGTCGGATCGAAGCGCTTGAAGGTGAATTCGGCGATCGCGTTCACATTCGAGCGGAGGGCCATGACGACCGCGCCGTCCGGCGAGAGGTCGCCCGTCGACACGTTGTCGCCGAGCTTGATGATGACCTCGCCGTTCAGCATGTTCTGCAGCGGCGTCTGCCGCGGGGGCGGCTGGATGTTCGGTCCCTTCACGACGTGGATCTTCGCGGCCTCCGCCACGGGCGGGGGGATGAGGATGTTCGCGTCGTCGACGCCGGGGTCCATGGCCGGGATGGTGAACGCCGGCTCGTCGCCGAGATCGCGCGGGTCGGTGATGACGCCGCGCAGCGCGGTCGCGGCAGCGGTCGTCGGGCTGCATAGGTAGACCTGATCGTTGTCCGTGCCGCTCCGGCCGGGGAAGTTGCGGTTGAACGTGCGGACCGAGACGCTGCCCGTGGGCGGCGCCTGACCCATGCCGACGCAGGGACCGCAGGCGGGCTCGAGCAT
>DASWFN010000075.1:0-10753 GCA_036394215.1 Candidatus Limnocylindria bacterium | reverse complement strand
GCGCCGCCTGATCGCCCGCATTTTGCCGGTCCGAGGCCCCATTTTGGTAGGCTCCGCGGACCACGGAAGGGGAGGAAGCCTTGCTGAGGACAGTCGCGGCCTACCAGCCGCGCCCCTGGGTGCTGCTCGCCTCAGTGTTCTTCTTCACCCTGCTCTTCGGATTCGTGACCCAGGCCGCGGGAAGCCTCTACCTGCGCTGGACGGCCGACCCGATCACCCTCACGTACCGCACGACGTTGTCGTACACATCGGCGATCGTCGGGGATGCCTTCCTGCTCCCGATCGTGAACCTCTTCATCGTGAGCCAGCTCGTCCTCTGGCGACGCCGCCCGCACGTCGCCGAGATCAGCGGCGCGGTCCTCTGCGCGGCGGTGATCACCGTCGCGGTGCACCTGTACCAGGCGACGCACGCGCTCCTCAACTGGACGATGACCCAGCCATACTCGTGGACGCCGCTCGGCTACGTCCACGCCGCGTTCATGTTCAGCGAGATCTCGCTGGTGCTCTTCTTCTGGGGCCAGGTCGCGCAGGTCGCGCGCGAGCAGCCGCGGGCGATCTTCTCGCACCGCGTCGCGATCGTGATCCTCTGCTCGCTCGTGTTCATGCGACTGCTGCTCGGTGACTACGGCTACTTCGCCTAGTCCCTAGCGCATCCCGGTGTCCGCGTGCACCGTCACCTCGATGTGCCGGTCCGCGGGAACGTCGACGGTCATCTCGCGCACGATGGGGAAGCCGGTGCCCGCGCCACGGATCGTGTATCGCCCGGGAGGAAGGTCCACCGTGAATCGTCCGTCCTCGAAGCTCGGGACCGACGCAGCCTGGGCGCCGTCCTTGATGAATACGAGCTGGACGGCAACGGGCCGATCGGGGCACGGGCTGTCGACCCGCGCCGGCCCCGGGCAGGCCGGGCCCGCGAGGACGACGCCCCTGATACCGCTGGCATAGGGCGCACCACCGGTGCAGGCCGCGAGGATCAAGGTGGCGGCGATCAGCAGGCGCACGTGATAGAGACGACGGAGCGACCCGCCGGGTTCCTTACGCGCCGTAGATCTTCCCCGGGTTGAGGATCCCCTTCGGGTCGAACGCGTCCTTGAGCTTCTTCATCGCATCGAGCGCCGGGCCGTGCTCGAGGCGCATGTACTGCTGACGCACCGCACCGGTGCCGTGCTCGCCGGTGACGGTACCGCCGAGTGCGACCGCGAGCTTGTGCAGCCGGTCGGCGAGCTCGTCGGCGCGCTTCACCTCGTCGGGGTCCGCGGGGTCGATGAGGATCGCGGTGTGGACGTTCCCATCCCCGAAGTGGCCGTAGAAGAGCACCGCGATCTTCAGCTCGGCGGCGATCTCACGGGCCGTGCGGATCGTGCGCGGGATCTCGGACAGCGGGACCGCGAGGTCCTCGCCGGCGAAGATGCGGTGCTTGTCCGGATGCATGAGCGCGGACGCCGCGGCCATCCCGCTGCGGGCGGCCCAGAGCTGCTGGATCTCGGCCTCGGCCTCGGCGAATCGGGTGACGGTCGCGCGGCGCTTCACGATCCCGTCGACGTAGCGCACGGCCGATGCGACGTAGTCCGGCGTCCCCTCGACCTCGATGAACAGCACGGCCTCGCCGTCGGGGAGACCCAGCTCCGGCCGGTAGCGCTGGATGGCCTCGACCGCGCTCCGATCGAGCAGCTCCGCGGTCGAGGGCAGGATGCCGGCGGCGAAGAGGTCGTCGAGCGAGAGGACGGTGTCGTCGACGCTCGCGTACGCGGCGAGGCAGACCGCGCGCGCGGCCGGCTTCGGCTGCACGCGCAGGCGCAGACGGGTGAAGATCCCGAGCGTGCCTTCCGAGCCGACGAACAGCTTCGTGAGGTCGACGCCGCTCGACGATTTCAGGGCTCTGCTCTTCATCCCGCCGGTCACGATCACCGAGCCGTCGGCGAGCACCACCTCCGCGCCGAGCACGTACGCGGAGGTCGTGCCCCAGCGGACCGCATGGGGCCCGCTCGCGTTGTTCGCGGCCATCCCGCCGAGCGTGCAGGCGCGGCCGCTCCCGGGGTCGGGTGGGAAGAACAGGCCCTTGTCGCCGAGCGCGAGCTGGAAGTCCGCGAACACGAGCCCCGGCTCGACGACGGCCTGGAGATTCGGCCGGTCGATCTCGTGGATGTGCCGCATCTTGGCGAACGACACGACGATCCCGCCGCGCGCGGCGACCGCGCCGCCGGTCTGGCCCGTGCCCGCGCCCCGCGGGACGATCGGCGTGCCGGTCTCGGCCGCGACGCGCATGGTGGCCGCGACGTGCGCGGTCGACTCGGGGACGACGACGACGTCGGGCCGGTGCTGCATCCGCAGCGACCAGAACGAGGCGTCGTAGGCGTACGGCTCGAGGGTCGCGGGATCATCGATGACGCTGTCGCGGGGCAGGACGGCACGCAGTCGCTCGGCGATGTCGATCCGCGTCACGGTGGCCATGGGGTCCCCGTATCGTATGGCCCATCTCCACTCAGACCGCGCCCATCGTCCTGCAGTCGCATGTCCGCGCGGACGACCTCGCGACCTGCATCTCGTGTGGGCTCTGCCTGAACGACTGCCCGACCTACCGGGTGCTCGGGGACGAGGCCGATTCGCCGCGCGGCCGCGTCCAGCTCATCCGCCAATTCGTGACCAACGAGGCGCCGCCGGGCGAGGAGCTCATCGGCCATCTCGAGGCCTGCCTCGTCTGCCGCGCGTGCGAGACCGCCTGCCCGTCCGGGGTGCCGTTCGGCCGGATCATGGAGGGCGCTCGCGAGGACCTTCGCCGCCGCGAGCCCCCCCGCCGGCTCGCCCGTGCGATGCGCCGCATCGGGCTCGGCACGGTCACGAGCCAGGGCAAGCTCCGCGTCGCGACCCGCATGCTCGACCTCTACGTCCGCAGCGGTGCGCAGCGCCTGGTCCGCGCGACGCGCCTCCTACCCGGTCGCCTCAGGTCGATGGAGTCGCTCGCGATGAAAGCGGAGGGGACGCCGTACGTCCCGGTCGAGCGCGACGGTGCGGACGCCGCGTTCTTCGCCGGCTGCATCATGCGCACCGCGTTCGGCGAGACCGAGCGCGCGACGGTGCGGATGCTGGAGCGCGGCGGCAAGCAGGTGACCGCGTGCAAGGAGCAGACGTGCTGCGGCGCGCTCCACGCGCACTCCGGCGATGGGGAGACGTCGCGTGAGCTCGCTCGGCTGAACATCGACGCGTTCTCGGGCAGCATCGGTCCGATCGTCGTCAACGCCGCAGGCTGCGGCGCGCAGCTCAAGGCCTACGGGGAGCTGCTCGCGGGCGATCCGGCGTGGGCCGATCGAGCTCGCACATTCAGCGGGCGGGTGCGCGACGCGTCGCAGGTGGTTCCGCCGGACGCGGTCGCCGCCGCAGCGCCGCGTCCGATCCGCGTCGTGTACCAGGATGCCTGCCATCTCGCGCACGGGCAGAAGATCCGCCGCGAGCCGCGAGCGCTCCTCGGTGCGGTGCGGGGCGTCACGATCGTGCCGATCGCCGATGCCGAGCGCTGCTGCGGTAGTGCCGGCATCTACAACCTGACGCACCCGGAGGTCGCGGGCGAGCTCCAACGGCAGAAGGTCGCGGCCATCCTCGCGGCCCGGCCCGACGTCGTCGTCTCGGCGAACCCGGGCTGCATGCTGCAGGTCGCGGCGGGCCTCCGAGCGGCCGGATCCGGCGTTCCAGTCGTGCACTTGATGCGCTTTTTGGACGATCCGAGCGCCAGCTTGGGCGCTTCCGAGGCCTGATCGAGGAAATTCGCACGGACCGTCCGGGATGTGCGAAAATAGACCTACCGAATGAGCGTTTCTCGTAGCACCTACCGTCACCGTCTCAGCTCCGAAGATGTCCGCAAGGGCCGGATCCTCATCACGAAGGACGCCTGGAAGCTGTTCCCCGAGCCCGGTGCCCCGGTGCACCTGCGCATCGGCGCGCGCCGTTTCGACGCGGAGATCCAGGCCGAAAAGTGCATGTGTGTCCCACCGGAGCACGAGCACTACCACCTGTTCTGCAGGGACCTCAAGGGTCAGAGCGGGTTCAAGAACGGCGCGCTCGTCGTGATCGCGAAGGATTCGGACGGGGGCTACCGCTTCGTCGAAGAGCGCGGGTAACATCGAGCCGATGGCGGGTCCGTCCTACATCCTCATCCACGTGTTTGGGACCGTACGCGACGAGCTTGACCGAGCCGACCGCGGCAAACGCAGCTACTCCGGCTGGCTCCGCGAGTTCGTCGCCGACACGCCGCAGCGCCTCACCGAGATCGCGCGCCTCGTCGATCTGCTCACCGAGAATGGCTGGAGCCTCGTCGGCTCGCCGTATGACTGCGACGTGATGCTCGAGCGGGCCATCGACCGGGCGAGCGCGGAGCAGGAGCTTCGCCGCGCCGAAGTCTGGGACCGGCTCCTCCAGGTGTGCTCCGCCGACGACGATGGCAACGCGATCTGGAACGACCACCCTGAGGGCAAGACCTCCCGGCCGCGCCGCCGCCGCCGCGTGCGCCGCCCACCGACACGAGAACAGGGCAGTTGAGCGAGGCACGGCATTGCCGGGCCGAGCGAACCCACCAGCCCTGAGCAATTTGCGAGCCTCAGCTCGCAAACCGGACGCAAGCCGGACTGAGCGAGGCACGGCTTTGCCGGGCCGAGCGAATCGACCAGCCCTGAGCAATTTGCGAGCGTCAGCTCGCAAACCGGACTAGGGTGCCACACCCCCTCGGCGATGAGCTCACCGAGCTCCATGTGCACCTCGGCGGCGCAGTCGACCCGGCCGCGATGTGGGGTATCGCGCACGCCCAGGGCATCCGCCTCCCGACCAAGGACTACTGGGAGTTCGTCGACCTCATCACCGTCGGCTCGAAGAGACGCAAGTCGTTCGACGACTACCTCGAGCTCTTCCACTGGACCGAGCTCATCCAATCGAGCCCCATCGCCGTCGAGCAGGCCGTCTACGCGGTCATCGGCGGCGCGTATCGCAAGGCGAACATCACGACCCTCGAGCTCCGCTACAACCCGCTGAAGCGGAACCGCGGCGGCGAGCAGGACCTCGACCACATCATCATGGCGTCGATCCGCGGCCTCGATCGCGCCGCGCTCGAGTACCCGGTGAAGGTCGGGCTCATCTTCTGCCTCGACCGCAGCTTCGATCACCGGATGAACGAGGTCGTCGTCAGCAAGGCGATCCAGTACAAGAAGCGTGGCGTCCTCGGGATCGACATCGCCGGGCCGAAGAACCCGGCATTCCACTACGCCGACTACGCGACGCTGTTCAAGCGGGCGCGCAAGGCCGGCCTCGGCATCACGGTGCATGCCGGCGAGGATGAGGACTGGCGTTCCGTGGACGAGGTCGTCCGGCACCTCGAGCCCGACCGCATCGGCCACGGCATCCACGCGGCGCAGGACGCCGCCCTCTGCAAGCGGCTCGCGGAGCGGGGGATCCACCTCGAGATCTGCCCGTCGTCCAACCTCGACACGAAGGTCGTGCGCGATCTGGACGAGCTCCGCGAGCTGATCGCCGTCTTCCGCAAGCACAAGGTCCGGTTCAGCTTCAACACCGACGGCCCCGAGATGCTCCAGACGACGTTGCGCGACGAGCTCAAGCTCGCGGTCCGCGCGAACCTCGTTTCGCGCGAGGAGCTGGATCAGTGCGGGCAGTGGGCCCGCGAGGCCTCATTCCTGCATCGTTCCCCGTCGTGATCGACCGCGAGCGGCGGGCCTGGGTCCGGTTCCTCATCGTCGTCGCCGCGGCCGCGGTCGGCGAGGTGCTCGGCTACTGGCAGCGCCTTCCGTTCTGGGACACGCTGCTCCCGCTCCTCTTCGGGGTCGCCGCGTACTACCTGACGATGGGGCTGGGTACGCCGCCGTACCGGCGCGACGGGAACGTCCGCTATTGGCGCGGCCGGAAGCTCGACGACAACTAGCGGTGTCTTTCGCGCTCCCGCCCCACGCCAGTCGACCGCATCGAGTGCGGGTCATTGGTCACGCCTACGGGTTCACGTTCGATCACGCCGGTGAGGTCGAATCGGAGGCACCCAACGAGCTCGTCGTGCGCATTTCCGCGCCGTACCCGCGTCGCCTCAAGTTGCTGCCGCGGATCATGGGCACGACCTTCCCGTTGCCGGCCGACGCGATGATGACCTGCACGTTCGACTACATCGGCCCTCGGCCGGACCTGGGTGTCGGCGTCGAGAGCGATATCGCTCACGGGATGGCCTATCTCCGACAGGTGGACGACCAGATCCAGATCGACGTGGACGACCACACCGGCGCCGCTCCGACACCGGACGGCGCACCGCTCGCGCCGTAGAGCTACTTGCCCCCGCCCTCGTCCTTCTTCGGCGATGCAACGACCGCGGTGGTCCCCGGCTTCACCCCCGGCTCGGCCCCGAACGACGCGGCGCGCAGCGTGTCCATCTCCGCCGGGTTGTCGTGGCGCATGACGAACGGCGCGAGAGCCCAGACGATCGTGCGTAGCGGCTCGGGGTCGGGATTCGGCTTGCCGAAGCGGTCGGCCACGAACTCGAGGAACCGGCTTGGTCCGATCAGGTGCTTGACCTCGATCCGCTGGGTCGCGCCGGGCGGCGCGCACGCCAGATGAGCGAGGGTGAAGTCGTGTTCGCCGCGGCCGTCGGCCACCCACGTCACGACCGCATCGCGCGGCTCGACGGTGACCTTGCAGACATCGCAGACCAGGTCGTACTCGCTCACGTGGCTTCCACGATAATCAGAGTCGCATGAGCGAGCGCTACGGCAGCTGGGGCAAGGTCCTGCGCGTCGACCTGACGACCGGCACCACGTCCGTCGAGGAGATGGACGAGGCGACCTTCCGCAGGCATCCGGGCGGCCGCGCGCTCATCGCGCATTACCTCCTCACCGAGCTGCCGACGGGCGTGGACCCGCTCGGGCCGGAGAACCTCCTCATCTTCGCGATGGGCGTGCTCACCGGGACGCCGCTTTCCGGCGCGTCGCGGCACGCCGTCGGCGCGAAGTCGCCGCTCACCGGCGGCTTCGGCGAAGCGGAGGTCGGGGGATTTTGGGGCGCCGAGCTGAAGCGCGCCGGCTGGGATGCCATCGTCGTGACGGGCGCGGCCGCGAAGCCGGTCTACCTCTTCATCAAGGACGACCACGTCGAGATCCGTGACGCGTCGCACCTCTGGGGCCTGGAGATCATGGACACCGAGGAGACGCTCAAAGCCGAGGTCGGCGAGCGGCTCGCCCGCGTGTGCGAGATCGGTCCCGCCGGCGAGAACCTCGTGCGGATCGCGGGCATCGTGAACGACTACAAGGACATCGCCGGTCGTGCCGGCCTCGGCGCGGTGATGGGGAGCAAGAAGCTCAAGGCCATCGTCGTGCGGGGCTCGCGCAACGTGCCGCTGCACGACGCGGCGAAGGTGAAGGAGATCGGGCGCTGGGTCGCCGACACGCTCCAGGAGAACCATTGGGCGTTCCACAACTTCGGCACCGGGATGGGCCTCGACGGCTACACGCGCGTCGGCGGGATGGCGGTCCGCAACTACAACGGCGGCCCGTTCGAGGGCGCGGCCGAGATCAGCGCCGAGGCGCTCGTCGAAAAGGGCTACCGCGTGAAGATGGAGGCCTGCTGGGCCTGCTCGGTCCGCTGCAAGAAGGTCGTGAAGATGGAACAGCCCTACCAGATCGACCCGAAGTACGGTGGCATCGAGTACGAATCCATCGCCGCGCTCGGTGCGGACTGCGGCGTCGACGACCTCGCCTTGATCTCGAAGGTGAACGAGCGCTGCAACGCGCTCGGGCTCGACACCATCTCGCTCGGCGCGACCGTGGCCTGGGTCATGGACCTCCGCCAGCGCGGCATCCTGCCGGATGCGGAGCTCGATGGGCACGCCGTGGAATTCGGGAACGGCAGGGCCGTCCTCGCATCACCGGACGCGGTCGCGTTCCGGCGCGGCCTCGGCGATACGCTCGCCGAGGGCTCGGTCCGCGCGGCCGAGAAGCTCGGCGGCAAGGAGTACCTCACCGCGGTGCGCGGGCAGGAGCTCGCGATGCACGACCCGCGGCAGCGCACCGAGTACGGCAAGCAGGTACGCGTGAGCTATGCCACGAGTCCCACCGGCGGCGACCACATGAACTCGAACCTGCCGTCGCGCTCGGCGAAGAACACCGTCGGGATGTGCTTCTTCCTCCGTTACGACGACCCGAAGCTCTCCGACATCCTGAACGCCGTGACCGGCTGGGGCCTCGACGCCGCGGGCCTCACGGACATCGGCGAGCTCTCGCTCACCCTCGCGCGGCTGTTCAACAACCGCGAAGGCTTCGGTGCCGCGGACGACGTGTTGCCGGAGCAGTCGATGAAGCCGCATGTCTCCGGCGTGCTGTCGCGGGTCCGGCTCGACGCGGACGACGTGGCCGGACAGGTTCGGGCCTACTACCGCAGCCGGGGCTGGTCCGACGACGGCGTGCCGACACCCGAGACGCTCGAGAAGCTCGGCCTCACTGAGTACGCCCGAGCCTGAGTACGACTTCCCGCCACTGACGGAGGCGGATCTGCCGCTCATCCGGCGGTGGCTCCTCGAGCCGCACGTGCGTCGCTGGTGGGACGAAGCGTCGAGCGCTGCCTATCCCGAGGACGAGCTCGACAAATACCGCGCGCGTATCGACGGCACCGACGACTCATCGGACATCTTCTTCATCCGGCATCGCGGCCGTCCGATCGGGTTCATCCAGTGCTACCGGATCGACGACGCCGATGAGTACGGCCGGGCGCTCGCGCTCGACGCGTCCGCGGCCGGCATCGATCTCTTCATCGGCGAGCCCGCAGAAGTCGGGCACGGGCACGGGCCGAAGATCATCCGCGCGTTCGTTCGCGACGTCGTGTTCGCGCGGTACGACGTCGCGGAATGCGTCATCGGTCCGTCCGTGAAGAACGCGAGCGCGATCCGCGCGTACGAGAAGGCGGGGTTCCGCTTCTTCAGGGATGCGGTCGTGCCCGACGAGCCGGACCCCGAGCACCTCATGCGCATCCGGCGCGACGAGGTCGCGCCGTGAGCGTCATCCCTAAAGCGGCGTTCTTCGACCTCGGGGACACGCTCGTCGAGGCGATCCCCGGCGAGGATCACTGGAAGCCGGTCGTCATGGCACGGGTCGAGGCGGCCTTCGGCGCGCTGCCCTGGGCCGAGGAGCTCTACGCGGCGGACATCCGCTCGGCGACAGCGGGAGATCCCTACCGGCAGGAGACGAACCGCTGGCTCGCGGACTGGCTTCGCGGGCGCGGCGAGCCGTGGCCCGACGCGGACGTGGAGCGCCTGCGCCTCGCGTTCGCGTCGCCCCTGCCCGACGCGTTCACGCTCGCGCCGGGCGCCGAGGCAGCGCTCCGCTGGTGCAAGGCACGCGGCATGACCACGGCGCTGCTGACGAACACCATCACGCGAAGCGATCTGGAGGTGGCGCACGATTGCCGCCGGCTCCAGGTGGAAGGGCTGATCGATCACATCATCTCGTCGTATTCGATCGGTTGGTCGAAACCGCACCCGGCGATGTTCGAGAAGGCGATGCGGCTTGCGGGTGTCGGACCGGACGTGGCGTTCATGGTCGGCGACGATCTCCTTGCGGACGTCGTTGGCGCGAAGCGCGCCGGAATGCGGGCCATCTGGAAGAGCGCGCGGGCCGTGCCCGACGGTCTTGAGGAACGGCCCGACGCGGTCATCCGCTCGCTCGTGGAGCTCCCGGCCACCGTGGGATCGTGGCGCTAGCCGAGCAGCCCCATGAGCTTCCAGATCGGAACGCTCAGCGCGACCGCGGCCAGTCGCACGACCGTGAGGGCCAGGCCCATCTTCGTGCCTTGACGATCGTCGAAGGCCTCTCCGGCGGTCGCCTCGCGCGCGATCAGATACTCGTTGCCCTGGTAGGGAAGGATCCAGCTATTCGCGGTGAGCAGCACGACGAGCCCGGCCAGCCACGGTGAGATGCCGAGCTGCGGCGCCGCGGGCACGACCGCGAGCGCGAGCAGGATCATCGCTGGCCGGCTCGGCAGGATGAACCGGATGAGGGTGGTCGCCACCGCGATCGCGAAGAGGACGAGCCCAGGGTCGAGGCCGCCGGTCAGATCCACGAGCCGCGCCGCGACGAATCGCTCGGCGTGGGTGGCCTGGATGACGTTGCCCGCGCCGAGCAGGGCACCGAAGCCCATGAGGTAGCCCCAGTCGATCCCCGACCGGAAGCGCTCCCGATCGAGCGCGCCCGCGGTGACGATGACGAAAGCGGCGAGCGCGAGCCACGCCGGCTCGAGGCTGAAGATCGGCTGCGCGATGAGCCCGGCGAGGAGGACGGTCGCGGCGAGGAGCGCGGTCCGCTCCGCGCGCGACAGCGGTCCGAGGATGCTCTGCTGCCGCCGCGCGGCATCCTGCAGCCGGGTGGCCGCGCGTTCGGGGCGGAAGAGCGTGAGCAGGGCGATCGTCGCGCCGATGAGCGAAAGGATGCCGACCGGTGCCGCGCCGGCGAGCCATCCGAGCCACGAGAACCGGGCCCGGTCCGGCGCGGAGAGCAGCTGCACGACGAAGAAGTTCGTCGCGAGGCCGGTGAGGAAGATGCTCGAGAAATACCAGTAGCCGGTGAGCGCGGCGAACGCGATCCGTGCGCTGCCGTTGCTCCGCGGTGGGTAGCCCAGCGAGAGCGCGATCTCGCTCGCGACCGGCATGATCGCCGCGACGCGTCCCACGGCGAGCGGCACGAGCGGCGTGACCGCGACGCCGCCCAAGAGGAGCGCGAACATCTGCCCCCTG